>JAYRTJ010000045.1:0-27380 GCA_041919675.1 Rhodospirillaceae bacterium
GATAACCGAGATGCTCGTCCACCGGCTCTTCATGCGTGGTGGTGTGGTGCGGCTTTTCGTAGCCGGCCTTGATCGTGTTGGCCGAGGCGGCCGAGTAATTCATGTTGAAGACGCGGGTCTGATCGCAAGCGACCGCCATGACCATCAGGTTGGTCATGAGTTCGTGGCGGGTTTTCACAAGCTCCGCGTCGCCGCCGGCGGCGGGTTCGCGGGTCAGCGCCTTCGGCGCGATACAAGCCGCGCGCGGTTCGGGCTTGGTGAGCTGCTGCTGGAACTGCTGTTCGATGTGGCGCAGCCCCGTGAAATACTGATCGAGACGCGCCTTGTCTTCGCTGTCGACATCGCGTTCCAGAGCCTTCACGTCGTCGAGCATGCCCGACAGCACGCTCCGGCGGACCATGGTCTGCGGGTTCGGCTTGAATTCGGGCGCGTTCGGATCCTGGAAGTCGGGTCCAAACAAGCGCGTGTAGAAGTTGATCGGCGAGAACTCGGACGTCGAGGGTGCGTTCAGACCTTCATAGGACACCGTCGCGCGGGGATCGCCCGTCGCCGTGGCGTTGAGGGTCTTGAAGCGCGTGGTGCGGCCGATCTGGTTCGCCACCGTCATGTCGATGGTTTCAGTCGGCGTGTTCTGGCCGTTCTTCGGCGCGATGCCGGTCATGTTGATGACCCAGCCGGTGAAGTGACACCGGTTGGCTTCCGTGTCGCGGAAGGCCTGCTGGTTGGTGAACAGATTGATGTCCTTCTGTACCGGCGCCAGCATCGCGATTTCTTCCGGCAGGTCATAACCCGCGCCGGTTTTCTTCGGTTCGAAGATGTTGCGCGCCATGCCGAGGCCCCAGAACCAGGTGCCGAAGCGCACCGGCATCGCGGAGCCGTCGGCCATCGCCGTCGCGTTCCCGTTCAGGAAACAGTTGAGAAGCGGCAATGCCACGGTCACGGCGCTTCCGTTCAGCGCGCCCCGCAGCACACGTCTCCGATTGAAATCAGCCATGTTGCTTCTCCCTTGTATTACTTGGCCGCGACAGCCGTCGCGGCCGGCGCCGCCGTGACTTGCGAAAAGGCTTTCGAGGTCACGACCGCGCGCAGAAGGTCCGGAAAACGATAGCCGCCAGCGGCGAATTGCTTATCAAGCGCGTCCAGCGTGGCCTTGTCGTTCGCCGCCGTCGGCCCGCCGGTTCCATAGGCATAGGCGCGCTTCACAACGCAACCCGGCAGCGCCGGGTGGTCATGCAGCGCTTGCGCGAGGCCGGTGACGTTCGTGAAGGCCTTGCCGTCCAGGTTTCCGCTGGCGTCGATTTGCGCACCGCGCTCGGTCGTGCGGTAGCGGCCGGCGCCGTCGAAGTTCTCCAGCGCAAGGCCCATCGGGTCGGTGATTTTATGACAGCCCGCGCACACCGGATTCTCCAGGTGGAAGTTCACGCGGTCACGCTGGGTGCGGTGTTCAGCCTTCGGGTTTTCAACCGCCGAGAAATCGACGTTCGCGGGCGGACGCGGGACAGGTTGGCACAGCAGAAGTTCGCGCAGCGCCTTGCCGCGCAGCGTCGGCGAACTGCGGCCCGGGTGCGAGTGTCCCGCGAGGAAGCTGATCTGGGTCAGCATGCCCATACGAGGGCTGTCGGCCGGAAACTCGTAGGGCACCCAGCCGCCGGTGGTCGGCAGGCGATAGAGCGCCGCCAGCGACGGCGAGATGAAGGTCTCGCGGGTGGTGTAGAGATCGCGGTAATCCCGCTTCTTCGTGATCAGTTGATCGACGACCGTGCGCAGCGTCTGCTCACGCGCGTCCAGAACCGTCGTCGCGGTGAACGTCGGATAGATCGAACCGTCCTTGGCCAGCGTATCGAACAGGTCGAACTGGAGCATGTCGTCGAAGAAGGCGCGCACGCCGTATTCGAGGCGCGGACTGGCCAGCATGCGGTCGACGGATGTCGCGAAACCCTTCTGCGTATAAAGCTCGCCCTTTTCGGCTGCCTTCAGGAGAAGATCGTCGGGCGCCGCATTCCACAGGAAGATGCTGAGGCGGGTTGCGAGTGAATAAGAATCAAGACGCGTCGCACCCTTGTTCGCCGGATCGGCTTCCAGGCGTTCGGAGATGAACAGGACCTGCGGGTTGAACAGCATGCCTTCGAGCGCCGAGCCAACGCCGGCGTAGAAGTCCTTCAGCCGGTCAGCGCCCGCGCCGGCTTCCTCGACCCACTGGGCGAGACGCTTTTCTTCAAGCGGGCGGCGATAGAGCAGACGGCTGACCTTGGTCAGGAAGATGCGCGCGCAAGCGTCATCGCGCGCGGTGTCCACCTTCGGCGCGCACGGGATCAGAAATTTGCGGTTCTCGGTATTCACGACCTGCGCGGCAACCTGGGCGGCGGTCTTCTGATAGACCTCCATCTGACTGGCGGTCACACCGGCGATCGATGTGCCGACACCTAGCAATCCGTCGGTCCGCTGCAGCGGCGCGAAACGCACGTCCGGCTTCACGTTGGGGCCGAAGACATAGGCCAGGGTATTGAGATATTGCTCGGACGTCATAAGACGCAGGCGGCGCTCGGAGTTGCCGGCACCTTGAGCTTCGGCCGAAACAGCGGGTGCAGCAGCGGCCTGTTCCGTCGCGGGCTGCGAGCAGGACGAAAGCGCGAGCGAAATGGCAACAACCGCGCTGCCGCAAACAAGCGGCTGACGTACGCGACTCAAGAAACGACCAAACACCATTCCGATCCTCTCCCAACGATCCGACGGCGCGCCAGCGGCGGCCATGCGGCGCTCCTCGACCAGCGCTCAAAATTTGCTATATGTATAAAACAATTTCAACGCCCTTGTTGCCGCAAGAGCCGAGAAACGAGCGTAACATGCGGCTTAACAACAATCTTGCGTCTTTGTCGCTGCGGCGAAAAAGACCGCAAGGGCGCGAAGAACGTACAAACGGTCAGGTAAAACCGGTAACAATTTAGGCGGCCGAAACCGCCGGGCGGCGCCTCCGCCCGATTCGCCCTACCGGGGCCCGGCAAAGCTCCCCATTCGCTCCCGCAGCGCAGCAGGAATCGGGATGGCGGCCAAAGGCGACAGCGACACACAGACCAGCGTCAGATCGGCCGAGAGGCGTTGTTCGCCGTTACACGAAGCGCCGATTTTCAAAGACAGAGATGAACGTCCAACCTTGCGCACTTGAAGGTCGAACGTCAGCACATCCCCCAACCTGCTCGCCTTCAGGAAATCGACCGCGATCGTGCGCGCGGGCATCCCGACTTTCTGGACGAGGTGAAGGTCGCGGAAGCTCGTCCCGAGCCCTTCGTCGAACCAGCGTTCGACGACTTCGTTCAGCATTTCGTAGTAGCGCGGATAGAAAACGATCCCGGCGGCATCGACGTGGTTGAACCGGACGGTGATCGGGGCCGTGAAGGCCATCAGCGGGCCGCGCGCGCGGCGGCGCGGGCGAGCTTTTTGGACTTCGCCGGGTCATCGCCGCCAGACTTACGCACGGCATCCTTGGTCCGCGCGAGCAGGCCCATCATCAATTCGACGTCCTGCGGCTGGATTTCCGCGAACAGTTCGTTGATCCACTGTTCATGAGTATTGGCCATTTCACGGAAAAGAAGCTGACCTTTGCGGCTGAGCCGCACGACGAAGGCGCGGCGGTCGGTTTTTGAAGTCTGCCGGTCGACGAGTTTTTCGGCGATCAAGCGCTTCACGATGCCGGTGACATTGCCATTCGAGACCATGAGGCGCTCGCTAAGACCGCTCATCGTCAAACCGTCCGGAACGCGGTCGAGCTGCGCCATGAGGTCGAACTGCGGCAGCGTCACGTCGAACTGCTGCTCGAGGCGGCTGCGGATCTTGGTTTCGATCAGCATGGTGCAGGTCAGAAGCCGCAGCCAGAAGCGCAGATTCTCGTGCCGGCCGGAACCGACTTCCTCGTAATCATGCACATGCGCGAGATTGCTTGCCGACGCCATACTTGGGTATTCCGCGGGTCAAAAACGGGGCGCTGAGACGCCGATATCCTATTTTATCGATAAAGCGTAACCGAGGGAAACGATTACGGCGTCCTAAAACAAACGCGCCGGTATCGAGGAACGATACCAGCGCGACGTTATCAAGACAGCGTTCCGACACTCTACATCTTGAAGCGCACGCCCACACGGTAGGCGCGGCCCTGAAGGTCATAGAGGGCGGAATTGGACTCGTTGGTCGAGAACACCGAGGCGCCCGGGCCGGACGGGACGATACCGGGGTCGCGGTTGGTGAGGTTGCGGATGCTCATGAAAAGGTCCGCTTCGCTCTCGCCGATATCGACCTTGTAGGTGGCCGAGAAGTCGAAATACAGCGCGCCGTCGAGACGGTTGTCGTCGATGGTGATGTTGTTCGAGGTCGAGGCCGGGCAACCGGTGGTGCACTGGATATAGTTCGTGTTGAACACACCCGAGGTGAAGCCGCGCATGTTGAAGCTCATGACGACCGGGTCGAGCGCGTAGCTGAGGCCGAGGTCCCAACGCCAATCGGGCTTGGACGAGCTAAGCTGGCCGGCCTGATCGTTCGGGATCGAACCGACAACGCCGCTGTCGAGCACGTCCTTGATGTAGTGCGTGGCGAGGCCGCGCAGGGTCAGCTCACCGGCCCAGCTGTCGTTGATTTCGTCGAGCGGCTGGCGATAGCTGGCTTCGATGTCGAAACCGCTGGCCTTCTGCTTGGCGAAGTTCAGCGGGCTGACCGTGAACAGGATGAGCTCCGAGCCCGCGTCGATGGTGCGGGTGAATTTGGCGCAGGCGTCCTGCACACCGGTGTAGCAAAGATCGATCAGCTGCTGAGCGCTCAAGCTCTGGATCGCGTCCTTGATATCGATGTTGTAGTAGTCCCACGACACGCTGAAGCGCGGCAGCCACGAGGGCTGGAAGACCACGCCGAAGCCAAGCGTATCGGCCTTTTCAGGACCGAGGCCCGAGTTACCGGTGGTCGTAACGCGGTTGTTGGTGTTGGCGTTGTTGTTGAACGGATCGCGGATGGTGTTCGGCGACGTCGTGCCCGCCTGGAAGAGATCGGCCAGGTGCGGGGCGCGGATGTCACGCGACACGGTGCCGCGGAAGCGGATGTCGTTGATCGGGGTGTACGTCGCGCCGACCTTCCACGTCGTGACGAAGCCCGAGGTCGAGTAGTCGGTCGCGCGCACGGCGCCGTTCAGCTCGAGCGACCTGCCCCACTCGGTGTCTTTCGCGAGCGGCACGGCGGCTTCGAGATAGGCTTCATTCACCGTGTACTTGCCCTGGAAGGGAATACCGACCTGGAAGAAGTAGAGGCTGGTGTTGAAGACGCCCGGATCCGCCGCCTGACGCGTGCTTTCCTCGCGGTGCTCGGCGCCGAAGGCCACGGCCACCGGGCCCGCCCACGTCGAGAACGGCGCGCCGCTGAGGTTGAACGCCGCGACCTGCTGCTTGAGGCGGATGATGTTGTCGGGGTCGGCGCGGACGTAATTCTTGGCGGCCTGGCTGGCCACGCCGCGTCCAAATAGATTGAACGGCACGCAGCCCGGCATGTCGTTCGCCGGATTGGTGTCGGTATTCACCCGGCAGGCGATCGCGCCGGTCGCCGGATCGCGGATCGCGTCGATGGCGGCCATATAGCGGGGCACATTGATGGTGTTGCCCGACGTTGTGGTGCTCATGTTCAGACCCGACGAAACGTGCGCGTCGAACGCCCAGTCGGTATCGCCGGCGTTGAAGCTGCCTTCGATGCCGGCCATGAAGCGCAGGATACGGCGGTCATAGAGCGGCTGCTGCGCGCCCATGTCGCCGTTCATGGTGCCGAAGGTAAAGTTCGTGATGCCCGCCGTGACGGCGGCCTGCGCGACCGAGGCCGGCAGGAAGGCGTTGTCGGCGCGCATCGTCAGGTTGCCCGGATAGAACACAGGCGTGCTGCGCGATTCAGAGTTCATGTGCGCCCACGAGGCTTCACCGAACACCTTCCAGGTGTCGTTGAGGTCATAGGACGCGTAGGTGAATACGTTCTCGCGTTCCTGACGCGGGATCAGCGCGGTGCCGAAGATGTGCTTGTGGGTCGCGGATTCCCACGAGCCGCCCTGCATCATCGGCGTGGAGATCAGCGAACCGAACACGACGTTGTACGGCGTGCCGCCCGGGCCGAAGGCGATGCCCTTCAAGGGGCCGGCGGCGATCTGACCGCCGAGGGTCGCGACCGCGAGGCCGGTCTGCGAACGGCGGATGAGCTGCGGTTGACCGTTCGTGGCGGTGTAGGCCGGGTTCGTCAGATACGAGGTCCCCGTGCGGTTCCACTCGCGGTCCGGAACCAGGATGCCGTCGTCATGGGCCTTCTCACCGCTGAGGAGCAGGTGGCCGCGATCGTTCGCGAAGCCGGTGCCGGCCGTCAGCGTAACCTTGTAGTTCGCGTTGTCGCCGTAGTCGGTGATGCCGCCCGAGACTTCGCCCTTCAGGCCCGTGTATTCCTTGTCGAGCACGAAGTTCACGACGCCGGAGACGGCGTCCGAACCGTAAGCCGACGAAGCGCCGCCGGTCACGACGTCGACGCGGCTGATGAGCTGCTGCGGAAACTCCGAGACGTCGGCAACGCCAGTGATGATACCGCCGACGACGCGTTTGCCGTCGAGGAGGGTCAGCGTACGTTCGGTGCCGAGACCGCGCAGATTGAGCGCGTTGATGGCGGCGCGGCCGCTGGTCACCGTGGCGGCGCCGGACTGCGGCGTCGAACTGGCGGCAAGGCTCGGCAGCGTGTTGACGTAGTCGGCGAGGTTTGAGGTCGCCTGATTTTGCATCTGCTCAACGCCGATAACCGAGACCGGGGTCGGAGCTTCGTAGCCGTCGCGCACGATGCGCGAACCGGTGACGACGATTTCTTCAACGCCCGCGGCCGGGGCCTGCGCCACTTGCTGCGCCTGGACGGCGCCGGCGCCAAGCATCGCCACCATCAGCGGCGTGATGCTCAACGTGTGTTTGATGCCCGATTTTTTCGCGCGCGCGGAAACGCTAACCAAAGTCATCGCAAGTACCCCCTTTTAAGCCGGCCGCCCCGAGGGCCGACGATGGAACCCGAACGTGTAGCTTAAATGACAGCGCGATTCACCATGACACTACGGAGTACGGCCAAATTGGGCGCGATTAGTCCTGCGGTGTGCTCAAAAATCCACTCCCAAAAGGCCGCCCGGTGCCGCGAGAAGCCTGCCTCCGATGAATTTTATTTTATAGTTGAACCATTCCGCTGGCAACTTTGATTTATGTTTAAAATAATCGGGAGATCGAATTTCGCGCGTGAACGCGGCAGGGGCGCGGAACAGAACCGCAGGCGGGAGCTTACGGGCGGGAAACGACCGCCGTAGCCTCGATCTCGATCCTGGCATCGGCTTCCATCAAGCCTTTGACCTCGATGACCGACATGGCGGGGAAGTGTTTTCCCATCACCTCGCGGTAAACCGCGCCGATCTCCTTGAGATTCGCGACATATTCGGTGCGTTCGGTGACGAACCACGTCATCCGGGCGATGTCGGTGAGCTTGGCGTCCGCGGCTTCAAGCGCTTCGCGGATATTGATGAGGGTCTGACGAAGTTGGCCGACAAGTCCCTTCTCGATGAAGGCGCCGTCCTTCCAGCCGATCTGGCCGGCGAGGAAGATCAGATCACCGCGCGCAACGGCCGCGTTCGAGTAGCCCTTGGGCGCGGGCCAATGCGGCGGATTCATCAACCTGATCATTACAGCTACATATCCTTACTATCCGGTCCCCCAAGGGCCGGCATCGCGAACATAGTTTAAACATAAAGGGACTTGACCGACGCGACAAGGTATCTCGCCGCGCGCGGAGGCTCAGGCGAGACCGATGACGCCGAGTTCGCGCTTGAGGGCCACACCCTCCTCGTCGCGCAAAGCCGCCTGGCGCAGATGCTTCATCTTGGCGGCCGCATCGCGGTCTTCGATGAGGCGCCGATAGGCCGCCATAAGCGTTTCGAAATTGCGCATGCCGCGCGCATGCGTATCGCCGTAGCCTTTCACGAGGCGTTGGCAGGTGACAAGCTCCACGGCGAGATCGTAGTTTTTCGCCGCCGCCTCGGCGGCCGTCGACAGCCAGGCGCCGATCGCGGCCGCTTCGTTCTGGAATCGCAAAGAGCCGCGCCGGAAGCGGCCCAGGCGCGCGACGATAAAAAGTGTGAGGAAGCCGCCGAGGCTGGTGGTGGTGACGCGGCGGCCGTGGCCGAACAGGCGGCTAAAAATCGCGCGCAAGCCCGCGCTGCGAAGAACGAAGCGGCCGAGACCGGCCGGGAGCGCATCGCAGAACTCCTCGACACGCGGATGCATGAATTCCGAGACGCCAACAATCTGGCCCGGCGCGGCGCGGACTTCTTCACGCACACGATCGAACCGCGCCCCGCGCGTCTTGAGATCGGCGACGCGGAAGACATCTTCAAAGGTCATCCAAAGGGCCAGATGGCGTGCTGTTTCACGCGTGAGTTCCCAGCCTTTACGAGCGCCGCCAAACTGCCGGTCCGTGGCGGCTACGCTGCTGAGACGACCGAGGTATTCCTCGCCGTAAGCGATGTCCTGATAGTCCACGACCTTGCGAAGACCGTGGGTGGCAATGTCGAGAACTTCAGGGGGCAAAAGTTTCGCAGCCTTTTCCAGAAGTGTGCGGCCGGCGGGCGATGCCCCCTGAACCGCAGGCGCCGAAACCGGTTGCTGGGCGGGAGCCGCCGCGTGTGCGTTTTCATACCCTGCCGCGAAGGCGGCGAGATTGCTTTCGCGCGCACGGCTATCGGCGTTGATGACGTCTTCATAGACCTGACGCGCGAACGGCAACGCGCCGGACCCGGCGATCGCGCCGAAGAGCACGGCGCTGATGACACTGCCCTTTTGGCGCGCGATCTCTTCCATATCGAAGAGGAGCGTCGTTCTCGCCTGAGCCACCGCGGCTTCCAGGATCTGCGCGCCGTCGGCGCGTCCATCACCCATCGCGCTCTTTTCGCTGATGGCGTAGATGCGGTGAGACGAGGCGATAAGCGCGGTACGATCCGGCGTGACGAGCCCGCGAATCATGGCGCGGCCCGCTTCCATCAATTCCGCCGCGACGACAAGATCGACATTGCCCGGCACCGGCATCAACGCAAGGACGGGATCCTTGCCCGCGGCACGCGCGGCGGCTTCGGGGAAAAGCTCAATGTAGTAGATCGTCGCCCCCGTACGCTGGGCGACACCCTGCACGGACGTGCCTTGCACGAAATAGCCGGAGCGCTCCGCGACCTCGATCAGCCAGTCGGCCAGCGTGCCGCCGCCCTGCCCGCCGAGCGCCATGACTGCGATGGTGATGGGTTTTTGTGCATTCATGGCGTTAAACCGCGGAGCGCGCGCGGCGCGCGTCGGCCTGACGCTGCAGCCAGCCGATGATGCCCCCGCGCACTTTCGCCCGTACGCGGTCCCACCAGGTGGCATTGAAGACGATATCGGCGCGGTAGAAGGACGGGCACAGGACGGCGGCATGGGCCGTCTCGCCGCAATGGCCGCAGCCGACGCAGTCATTATTGACCGCCGCGACCGGATCGCGGCGCAGGGGATCGGGGTTGTCCTTGATGGTCAGCGACGGACAGCCGGACAGGCGGATACAGCTATGGTCGCCGGTGCAGGTGTCCGCGTCGACGCCGAAGCGTTCCTTCACCACGCGCTCGCCGTTCTTGATCTGCTTTGCGATCTGCGGCTTCACGCGGCGCTGCTTGTTCAGCATGCACTCGGACTCCGCGACGATGACCTTCGGCCCTTTCTCCTTGGTCGTCAGGGCCTGCTTCAGGGTGTCGCGCATCGTTGGGAGGTCGTAGGTCCGCACAACCTTCAGCCAGTCGACGCCGATGTTGCGAATAGCGCGCGCAATAGGGTGGTTGGTGCTGCGCGATTTATTCGCCGCGCGCGAGGACAGGATGTCCTGACCGCCGGTGGCGGCGGAGTAATTGTTGTCGACGACGACAAGCAGATTATCGGTCTTATTGAAGACCGCGTTCCCGACACCGCTGGTCAGGCCGTTATGCCAGAAGCCGCCATCGCCCATGATCGAGATCGTGCGCTTCTTGGCCGTTGGATCATTGAGGGCGGACGCCCCCGACCACCCAAGTCCGTACCCCATCGTTGTATTGCCGATGTTAAAGGGCGGCAGGATGGAAAAGAGATGGCAGCCGATGTCGCAGCTGACGTGATGCGTGCCGAGTTCCTTTTCGACCAGGCGCATGGCCGTGAACACCGGGCGCTCCGGGCAGCCGGTGCAAAGGCCGGCGGGGCGCGGCGGAACGACCATGCTCAAATCAGGCGTGTTCGCGATCGCCAGCGCACGCTGCGGGCGGTCGCCGGCCAGATGCGGCGCATATTTTTGGGCGAACTTATCGAAGCCGTCGATCATGGCTTGGCCGGTATATTCGCCGACGCGCGGCAGCACCTCTTTGCCGACGATGCGCGTCTGCAGATCGGCGCGCCGCAGGATCGTGTTGAGTTCATGTTCGATGAACTCCGGCTGACCCTCCTCGACCAGAAGCACGGCTTTCTTGTCGGCGCAGAAGCCGACGACTTCATTGTCGATTAACGGATAGGTGACGTTCAGGACGTAGATGGGAATCTTACTTTCACCGAAGCTGTCCGAATGACCCCGCATCTCCAGCGCCCGGATCAGGGTGTTGTAGAGGCCGCCCTGAACGATGATTCCCACGCCGCCCGTGGCGCCGCCCAGGAACTCGTTCAGCTGATGCTTCTTGATGAAGTCCACGGCGGCGGGCCACCGCTGATTGATCTTCTCATGTTCGTGCAGATAGTTCGCCGGAGGCAGCACAATACGATTGACGTCGCGTACCGGATTTTCCATCGCG
This sequence comes from Rhodospirillaceae bacterium, assembly GCA_041919675.1. Classification (GTDB taxonomy): domain Bacteria; phylum Pseudomonadota; class Alphaproteobacteria; order Rhodospirillales; family Rhodospirillaceae; genus SHVO01. The sequence continues at coordinate 10,847 of JAYRTJ010000045.1, forward strand.
TCCTTCAAGCCGAAGGCGGGACGCACATTGTCCTTGGCGGTGAACCGGCCATAGACATGGCAGGCACGCACGCGCAGCTCGAGCATGACCGGTGTGTTGGAGGCTTCCGAGAGCTCGAACGCCTTTTCGACCATATTGACGATGGACGTGAGATTCGGGCGCGGATCGAGAAGCCACATCTGCGACTTCATGGCGAAAGCGTGCGTGCGCTCCTGCATAATCGAGGAGCCTTCGCCGTAATCCTCGCCCACGATGATGACAGCGCCGCCCTTGACCCCGCCGGAGGCCACATTGGCCAAGGCGTCGGAGGCGACGTTGGTGCCAACCGTGGACTTCCAGGTGACGGCGCCGCGGAGAGGATAATTCACCGAGGCCGCCAGCATCGCGCCGGCGGCGGCCTCGCTGGCCGAGGATTCAAAGTGAATCCCCAGTTCTTCCATGATCTCTCGGGCGTCCGCGAGCACATCCATCAAGTGCGAGATGGGCGATCCCTGGTAGCCGCCGACATAGGAGACGCCCGCCTGCAGCAGAGCCTTGGTCACCGCGAGGATGCCCTCACCTCTGAATTCGGCGCCCGCACCGATCCGAAGCTGCTGGACTTCCTTCGCGAATGACCGCTCCGCCATGAGGGTGCTCCTACGCCGGAACGAGCGCGAGCACGCGCAAGGGGCTGCCCGATCCGTCCGCGATTTTAAGCGGCGCGGCGATGACGAACGCACCGACGGCCGGCAAAAGATCGAGATTGGCCAGACACTGGAGCCCATACCGGCCGGCGCCGTGGAAGATCGCGTGGGCGGGGTAAGGCGGGTTGAATGAATGGGCTTGGCCGGAATCGGTGCCGATGGTCTCGACGCCGAACCCGTGCGCATCGCGCTTTTCGACAAGGAACCGTACGGCGTCCGGATCCGGGCCGGGCGTATGAGGACCATCAGCACGGCGATTTGTATAGGCGTCCCCGGTCCGCTTCGACCAATCGGTGCGGAACAAGACCCAGCTGCGCGCCGGAATGCGGCCATGCTTCGCTTCCCAGGCTTCGATCACCGGAACGGTCAGCGTAAAATCGGGATCGGCGGCCGCTTGCGCGGAGCAGTCGATGACAACCGCCGGCGCCATGAAGTCCTTGGGCGCGATCGTGTCGAGCGCGTTGTTCGGCAGGTCCTTCCCGGTGATCCAGTGAATCGGCGCGTCGAAATGCGTGCCGGTGTGTTCACTGACCGTGAAGTTGTTCCAGTACCACGCCACGCCGCGCTCATCGTAGCGGCTGATCTCCTCGACCTTGAAACCCGAGCATTGACCGAAGTTCGGCGGAAGCACGAGCGTCGGCGTGTCCGGCGACAGCGTCTGCGTGAGATCGACCACCTTGATGCCGCCGCTTCCCAAAAGCTCGGCAAACGCACCTAGTACCTTAGCACCGTCCATCGCCCTCTCCTTTTGCTTGGCTAACTTCGTGCCGCACGACATGCTGAAAAATTATTACCAATTTCAATTGATTTTGCAATTACACGGACGCGAGAATGGCCCTGCCGACCGGAGCTGCCACCGGCCCTGTCAGGGCGCTTGCGTTTCGGCTTGGCGATAGTTTAAGCGAACTTACATGAAGTCGAGCAAACGAAAGAACGATCCGAGCGCGGAAAATTTCTCGCTCGACGATTACCCCTTTTACCTCATGACGCGCGTCATGGCGGCCTACTATGGCTTGCTGGAGGACGCGCTGAAGAAGGTGGGCGTGGATCAGCCGCGCTGGCGCGTCCTCATGATCCTCGGCGCGAAAAACCCGAGCAATATGAGTGAGCTATCCGAGCGCGCGGTGATCAAGAACTCGACCATGACGCGCCTCATTCAGCGTATGCAGGCGCAAGGGCTGGTTCGCAATGCACCGCACCCAAAGGATAACCGGGTCTCCGAGGTTTATCTGACCCCGGTCGGCCGAGAGCGGCTGGCGATGGTCCGGGACGTGGGCGGGCAGATTTTCCGCCGCGCGTTCGATACCGCGACCTCGGAGGACACCGCGGCCTTCGCGACAACCCTAAAATCGATCCTCGGCAATCTGACCCGGCAGTCTTTCATTTCACCACCGCAGCCGAAGCCCGTGAAACGGCCGCGTCCTAAGGCTTCTCTCGCTAAGTCCGGCCGGCGAGCAACTGCCGCGCGATAACCACCTTTTGGACTTCGCTGGCGCCTTCATAAATCCGCAAGGCGCGGATTTCACGATAGAGCTTTTCCACGGGCACGCCGGAGACAACGCCGAGGCCGCCGAAGATCTGGACGGCTTTGTCGATGACCTGTTGGGCATGATCGGTCGCATAGAGCTTGGCCATGGCGGCCTCGCGCGTGACGCGGTCCTTCCCGGAGTCCTTTGTCCACGCGGCGCGGTAGACCAAAAGCGCGCTGGCATCCACGTCGAGGGCCATTTCGGCCAAATAAGCCTGCATCATTTGCAGATCAAAGAGCGGCGCTCCGAAAAGCCGGCGCTGCGAGGAATGCCCTAGGGCTTCATCGAGAGCGCGGCGCGCGAAACCAAGCGCAGCGGCGGCGACCGTCGCGCGGAAGACATCGAGGGTCGCCATAGCGATCTTGAAGCCTTGTCCCGGTGCGCCAATGAGATTGGCTTTCGGGATTTTGCAACTCTCGAAGCGCAAGGTGCCGAGAGGATGCGGCGCGACGATGTCAATCCGTTCACTAACGGAAAAGCCCGGCGTCGCGGCATCGACGATGAAGGCCGAAAGCCCCTTAGCGCCCGGAGCTTCGCCGGTCCGGGCGAATACACAATAGAAGTCGGCGATTCCGCCGTTGGAGATCCAGCTCTTTTCGCCGTTGAGGATATAGCTGTCGCCGCGCGCCTCGGCCGTTGTTGTAATGGAAGCGACATCGGACCCCGCGACTTTTTCCGACAACGCAAAGGCGGCGATCTTTTCGCCCTTTGCCACGGCGGGCAGGTAAGCATTGTGCTGTGCAGCGTCACCAAACAAGCTGATGGGACCACTTCCTAGTCCCTGCATCGCAAAGGAGAAGTCCGCGAGGCTGGACTGATAGGCCAGATGTTCGCGCATGAGGCAGAGAGAGCGGACATCCATGGGCCGATCGGCGTTGGGCACGCAATGCTTAAGCCAACCGGCATCCCCCAGCTTTCGCACCAGGCCTTTGCAGGTTCCATCGGCGTCGCGCTCGTCGCCCTTCAGCGCATCGCCCTGGCTTTCGATCCAGGCCGCGAGATCGGCCGCGAACTTTCGGTGCGCGTCGGTGAAAAACGGCCACGTGAGAAAGCTGCGGTCCGACATCAGTTGCCCTCGAAGACCGGTTTTTTCTTGGCCGCGAACGCTTCGTAGGCGCGCGTGAAGTCGGCGGTCTGCATGCAGATGGCTTGCGCCTGGGCTTCCGCTTCGATGGCCACGTCGAGGCTCATGGCCCACTCGGTGTTCAATTGGTTCTTCGTCATGGCGTGAGCGAAAGAAGGTCCGGCGGCCAGGGTACGCGCCATATCGCGCGCGGTGTCCATCAACTGCTCGGGCGGACAGAGCCTGTTGAAGAAACCCCAGCGCTCCCCCTCTTCAGCGGACATGGACCGGCCGAAGAAAAGAAGATCGGCCGCGCGGCCCTGACCGATAAGGCGCGGCAGGATGGCGCAGGCGCCCATATCGCAGCCGGCGAGCCCCACGCGCGTGAACAGGAAGGCGGTTTTTGCGGTGGGCGCCGCAATGCGGAGATCGGACGCCATCGCGAGGATCGCGCCCGCGCCGGCGCATACGCCGTCCACCGCCGCGATGATGGGTTGCGGGCAGCTCCGCATGGCTTTCACGAGATCGCCGGTCATGCGGGTGAAATCGAGAAGTCCGCGCATGTCCATTTCGGTCAAGGGCGCGATAATATCGTGCACGTCGCCGCCGGAGCAGAAGTTGCCGTCCGCGCCGGTGATCACGATGACTTTCACGAGATCAGGCGCATAGACCAGATCGCGGAAAAGATCGCGCAGTTCAGCGTAGGACTCGAAGGTCAGCGGGTTCTTGCGGTCCGGCCGATTCAGCGTGATTTCTCCGACGCCGTTCGCCAGCGTCCATTTGAAGTGCTGCGCCTGATAGGCCGCGAGCTTCCCGGAGCGGTCTCCTCCTACGCGCATCAATGCACTCCCTTTAACTTGCTCAGCTGCTTCATCAAGGTTCGCACATCGCCGTCCGAGAGTGGATCAAGCATTTGATTGATCCAACCCTCATGCGCCGCGGCAATCGCCTTGAACTGGCGCCGGCCGGCGGCTGTCAAGCGCACATACTGAATACGGCGGTCCTTCGCCCGGCGGCGTTCCACCAATCCATCCTTCACCAGACGGCCGACAACGCCCGTAACATTGCCGTTGGAGACAAGCAGCCATTTGGACAGTTCGCCCATGGTCAGATCGCCTTCCGATCGTGCCAGCGCCGCCATGACGTCGAAGCGCGGCAACGTCGTATTGAACTGTGCGCGCAGGCGGTTGGAAATGAGGTTTTCGACCTTGATCGTGCATGTCAATAGGCGCAGCCACAGCTTCAATTTGCCGTGGTTCTCGGCGGTGCCTTCCAGCTTTTCGCTGACCTTTTGAAGATCGCGGATCACGAGATGATTTCACCCCCATCGATCGGCAAGGCATGGCCGTTCATGGACGCGCTTTCAGGCTGGCACAGCCAGGCCACGGCGGAGGCGACCTCGGCGGGCGTGACCAGGCGCTTCTGCGGGTTCTTTCCCGCCAGCATCGTCCGCGCTTCGGTTTCGGAAACACCCTTCTGGGCGCGGATATTGGCAACGGCCTGGGCCACCATGTCCGTGTCGGTGAAGTTCGGGCACACGGCGTTCACGGTGATGCCGAGGTCCGCGTATTCCAGCGCGAGAGCCCGCGTAAGCCCGACGAGACCATGCTTCGCGGCAACGTAGGCCGCGATGCCCTTGTAGCCGATCAGGCCCACCACGCTCGCCACATTGACGATACGGCCCCACTTCGCGGTGATCATGCCAGGCAGAACCGCCTGGGCGCACAGGAAGGCGCCGGTCATATTGACGTCGAGGGTCTGGCGCCAGGTCGCGAGATCCGTATCCAGGAACTTACGCGACGGCGCGGCGCCGGCATTATTGATCAGAATAGCGACCGGGCCGTGGACTTTCACCCCGCTCTCGATCGCCGCGGCGACAGCGGCTGCGTCCGTGACATCGGCGGCCGCGACATGGGCTCCCTTCAAGGTCGCGGCTTTCTTCTGGAGCTTTTCGAGCGAGCGGCCCACGAGGGTCAGCTTGGCGCCCTGCCCTGCAAGCGCATCCGCCACGGCCGCGCCAATTCCGCCGCCGCCGCCGGTGATCACCGCGTGCCGCCCATCGAGCGCGCCCTTCATATCAGCTCCTTATTTTAGACCCAGATATTTTAACATTAAAATATCTATCGACCCAAGGGATATTTGAGTTCTAAAATATCGCCAGCGCCGGCCTCCTTCCCCGGCCCAAATGGAGACCCCTAGATGAAGATCGTTTGCGTCGGTGGCGGCCCCGCGGGGCTCTATTTCGCGATTTCGATGAAGTTGCGCGATTCGTCGCACGACATCACCGTCTATGAGCAGAACCGGCCGGACGACACCTTCGGCTGGGGCGTGGTCTTCTCCGATCAGACCATGGTCAATTTGATCAAGAACGACCCGGTCAGCGCGCGTCAGATCGGCGACAACTTCATCCATTGGGATGATATCGACGTCCACTTGCGCGGAGAGTGCATCCGCTCTTCCGGCCACGGCTTCATCGGCATTGGCCGTAAGCAACTCCTGCTCATCCTGCAGAACCGCGCGCGTGAACTGGGCGTCAACCTCGTCTTCCAGACGCCGATCGAGGATGTCGAAGAAAGGCATCCCGACGCCGACCTCATTATCGCGGCCGACGGCCTCAACAGTCTGATACGCACGCGCTACGCCGCCGATTTCGGCGCCGACATCAAACTCGCCAAAAACAAGTTTGTGTGGCTAGGAACACGCAAGGTATTCGAGGCCTTCACGTTCATTTTCGAAGAAACCGAACATGGCTGGATTTGGGCGCATTGCTACCGCTTCGACAAGGAGACGTCGACCTTTATCGCCGAGTGCAGCAAAGAGACCTGGGACAAGTTCGGTTTCGAGCACATGTCCAAGGAAGACACCGCCGCGACGCTGGAGCGCATTTTCGCGAAACATCTGGGCGGTTATCAGCTGATGTCCAACGCGAACCATATTCGCGGCTCGGCCTGGCTCACCTTCCCATGGATCAATTGCAAGAAGTGGTGGCACAAAAACATCATTCTGATGGGAGACGCCGTTCACACCGCGCATTTTTCGATCGGCTCCGGCACCAAGCTCGCATTTGAGGATGCGATTCTGCTGAGCGAAATCCTACACTCGAACGTCTCACTTCAAGACGGCCTACAGGCCTATCAGGACGCGCGCGCGCTGGAAGTCATCAAGCTCCAGAACTCGGCGCGCAACTCCACAGAATGGTTCGAGACCGTCGAGCGTTATCTCGAATTTGAGCCGATCCAATTCGCTTATTCGCTGCTGACCCGCAGCCAGCGCATCAGCCACGAGAACCTGCGTCTGCGCGACAAGACCTGGCTGGAAGGTGTGGAGACCTGGTTCGCGTCCCGCGCAACCAATACACAAGTCGAGAAACCCTGCCCGCCGATGTTCACGCCTTTTGCACTGCGTGGGATGCAGCTCAAAAACCGCATCGTGGTCTCTCCGATGGCGACCTATAGCGCGCAGGACGGCACGCCGAGCGATTTCCACCTGGTGCACTACGGCGCCCGCGCGATGGGCGGCGCCGGGCTGCTCTATACGGAAATGACCTGCGTTTCACCCGAGGGGCGCATCACACCAGGATGCCCGGGCATGTACACACCCGAGCAACGCGCCGCCTGGCGCCGGATCGTTCAGTTCGTCCACACCAATACCGATACGAAGATTTGCATGCAGCTCGGGCACGCCGGTCCGAAAGCTTCGACCAAAGTGAGCTGGGAGGGTACGGATCAGCCCCTGGAGACGGGCAACTGGCCGATCCTCGGCCCTTCACCCCTCGCATGGTCAGAGCAAAATCAGGTGCCGGTCGTGATGACGCGGGCGCTGATGGATCAGGTGAAGGCGCAGTTCGTGCGCGCCGCCGAAATGGCCGACGAAGCCGGTTTCGACATGCTCGAACTTCACTGTGCGCACGGTTACCTGCTCTCGGCCTTCATTACACCGATGACCAACACCCGCACCGATGAATACGGCGGCTCGTTGGCCAATCGCCTGCGCTTCCCGCTCGAAGTCTTCCAGGCGATACGCGCCGTATGGCCCGCCGGCAAGCCGATGTCCGTGCGCATCTCCGCGACCGACTGGGTCGAGGACGGCATCACTGCCGAGGATTCGGTTGAAATCGCGCACGCGTTCGAGAGCGCCGGCTGCGACATTATAGACGTATCGACGGGCCAGACGTCGGTCAAAGCCAAGCCGGTGTACGGGCGTATGTTCCAGACGCCCTATTCCGACAAAATCCGCAATGAGCTGCGCATTTCCACGATGGCGGTGGGTAACATATTCGAGATCGACCACGTGAACTCAATCCTGGCGGCCGGCCGCGCCGATCTGTGCTGCCTTGCCCGTCCCCACCTCGCGGACCCGCAATGGACCTTCAGGGCCGCCGCCGAACAAAGCTACAGCGGGCCGGGCTTCACGCCGCCGAAGCAATATCATCCCGGATTCATTCAGATGGAGCGCAACTTCGCGCGCGCCAAACAAATGGCGGCGGCGCAAAGCCTTGCACCGCCGCCAAAAGAGAACTGAAAAAGAGCGGTGGGCGCTTAGGGGAGCCCGCCGGATTCCTTACATCTTGAAACGCACGCCGGTCGTGAAGAAGCGGCCGATCGTGTCGTAATCGCGGACGTTCTGACCCGAGTAGTAAGAACCGCCGTTACCGCCGGCGATGAACGGCGGCGGGCTGTTGAGCAGGTTCTGCACGCTCAGGAACAACTCGACGTTCGCCGAATCTTGGATCGGGCGATAGTTGAAGCCGATGTCGACAACCGTGTCGGAGGCGATGTGGTTGTTGTCGATCGTGCGCGTATCGTTCGCCGGGCACGCGGTCGTGCACTCGGTGAAGGCATTGTTGTAAACGCCCGACGACGTGTGACGGACCGTCATGTTCACCGAGTAGGCATCGGTCGAGTAGCGGATCGAGCCGTTCAGCTTGTAGTTCGGGTTGGTGCGGCCCGAGTAGCCGGACACCGCGAAGCCGCCGAGCACGCCCTTGCCGTCGACGAACTGGTTCGCCGAGAGGGTGGGGTTGAACGATTGCGTCTTCAGCACGAAGTTGGCGAGGAAGCGAAGCGAGAGATCGCCGTCCATCGATTCGAGCACGTCCGACATGGCGAATCGATAGCTCGATTCAAGATCGATACCCGAGACCTTTTCCGACGCGATGTTCTGCGGCGAGGTGATGACGGTCTGGATGCGGCCCAGGTTGCCCGGAGTGTTCGGATCCGGAACGCGGATGATGCTCGGACAGAACGCCTGGTTGCCGGCGAAGCAGCCGTCGACCAGCGACTGACCGCTCGGGGTCGCCACGGCGCCCTTCACGTCGATGTTGTAGTAGTCGACCGAGGTGGCGAAGCCTTCGAAGAATGTCGGCGTCAGCACCACACCGACCCCGGTGGTGTCGGCGCGCTCGGGCTTCAGGAGCGGGTTGCCCTTGCTCTGCGAGAAGGCCTGCGGCACCTGCGTGCCGGTGAACGGATCGTTGAAGGTCGAAGAACCCGACGCCGTACCGCCGGCGTACAATTCGCCGAGGTTCGCCGCGCGGATGTCCCGCGAACGCGTCACGCGGAAGCGGACGTCGTCGATCACCTGCCAGGTCGCGCCGCCCTTCCACGTCGTCACGTAACCCGACGAGGAGTAGTCGGTGGCGCGCACGGCCGCCGACAGATCAAGAGCGCGGGCCCAAGCCACATCCTTGGCGAGCGGAACAACCGTTTCGAGGAAGCCTTCCGTGACGTTCAGCTTGCCGATGTTGAGCTTGAAGTTACCGGCGAGGAAGTTGCCGGCTTCGTCATCCGCGGAGTTCAGACCGTTCACCGATTCCGTGCGGTGTTCGATACCGGTCGCAATCGAGACCGGGCCGGCCCACGTGTCAAACGGCTCGCCGTTGAGGGTCGCCGAGGCGATCTTCTGGCGCATGCTGTCGTAGCGGTAGGCGCTGCCGACGAACCAATCGATCGCGGCCTGCGAGTTCACGCCCACGCCGAAGAAGTTGAACGGCACGCAGCCCGGCATGTCGTTGGCCGGATTGGCGTCGATGTTGACGGCGCAAACGATGGCGCCGGTGGCCGGGTTACGCACGGCGTTGGTGGCGGCGTTGATGCGCGGCGTGTGACCGCTGTTTCTAACGCGCGACGACAGACCCTGCTGCGTGAACTGATAGTAAGCGTCCCACGTCCACTCGGTGCCGAAAGCATCGAAGCGGCCATCGGCGCCCACCGACCAGCGGCGCACGTTGCGGCTGTTGTCGGCGTAGAAGCGGCCGACATCGCCCGTGCTCGACCCCAGCACGATGTTGGTCAAGCCGAGCGTGGTCATCTGCGCCTGCACGGGCGCCGGGATGTAAGGGTTACCGGACAGGATCGTGACCTGGTCGAACAGACGGTTCACGTTGTTGTTGTTTTCGGCGTGCGCGTAGGCCCAGTGGCCTTCGGCGAACACGGTGACGTTATCGCTGACATCGTAGCTGACGCGCGAGAACACGTTTTCACGCACGGCACGCGGATCGAGGTCGAGGTCCTGGTCAACGCGCGAGATTTTCCAATCACCGCCCTGCATGAGGTTGCTGTTCCCGACGAGGCCGTAATTGAACTGCGCGACCGAGCCGTTGGGACCGAAGTAGAGGCCCTTGAGCGGACCGCGCGTGATGAGGCCGCCGGGCATCGCGTTGTTCACGCCGATGTGGTCCTGCGCAATGAAGGCCGGGAGGCCGTTGGTCGCGGTGCGGAGCGGGTTCGACATGACGACGCCGCCGAACTCGTTCCAGGGGCGGTGCGCGCCTTTGATCCCCTTGTTCCAGGCATATTCGCCGAACACGAGCACATGACCGCGGCCATTGGCGAACGGCGTCCCGTACGAGAGATTGACCTGCGCGTTCGGATCGTCGCCGTAAGTCGACAGACCGCCCTGCACTTCGCCCTTCACGCCCGTGAACTCCTTATCGAGCACGAAGTTCACAACACCCGAGAGCGCATCGGAACCGTAAGCCGCCGAGGCGCCGCCGGTCGATACGTCAACGCGGCTGATCAGGCCCTGCGGCATGGTGTTGGTGTCGCCGCCCGTGTAACCGGCGCTGAGCGAGGAATTGATGACGCGCTTGCCGTCCAGGAGGATCAGCACGCGATGACCGCCCATGCCGCGCAGGTTGAGGATGTTCACGCCCGCCGAGCCGCTCGACACGTTCACGGCGCCGGTGCGCTGGGTCTGCGAGCCGGAGAAGGCCGGCAGCTTGTTGACGGAGTCCGCGATGCTCGCATCGTTCATCGCGTTGAGTTCGTCGGCGCCGAGCACCGAGACCGGGGTCGGAGCTTCATAACCGTCGCGGATAACGCGCGAACCGGTGACGACGATTTCGTCAATCGACGGCGCTTGCGCGGTTTGTGCGGTCTGCGCGAAAGCCGGCGCGGACATGAGAGCGCCGGTCAGCAGCGCCACGGTCGACGTAGAAGCCAGGGCGCAGGCGCGCGCAAGCCGGAGTCCGGATGTGGTCATGAGTTTCCCCCATATAAGAAGTGATGACCGCCGCTCGGCCTTAAAAACCGTGCGGCGGAAGGTGACGTTACAAATTCCTCGTGCGAGCAATGCGGTTCAGCGCGGCTGTTGCGGGCGCTGAAAAGCTGCAAAATAGATGGGAAGGCGGTGCGATAAAGGCGCTCGCCGCCGCAATCATTGCGGCGTCAACGGCAACCTCGATTGTCACGCGTGAACTGTTGGACGATAGAACCAACTGCCTTCCTCCCAAAAAGCATGTGGTGTCCGCTCCCAGACACCGCGATTTTGCTGCAACGCAGCAAAATGGGCGTGTAGCGTGTCCGCAGCATTGGCCACAAATTAGACCCGCTCAAATGATTTTGGCGAAGTAGGCCATGAGCGATGGTAATCGTCTCCGGAGGCGTCTCTCGCCGCCGGATGACACATGCTCCAGGCAAAGCCACGCCTTGCGGCAGGCGTTTTAACCGCCTGCCGCAAGGGTATCTTTTACATCCGGAACCGGACGCCCATCGTGAAGAAGCGTCCGACCGTGTCGTAATCGCGCACGTTCTGACCAGAATAGTAACCGCTGCCGTTACCGCCGGCGACGAACGGCGGCGGGCTGTTCAAGAGATTCTGGATGCTCAGGAACAGCTCGGTATCCCCGGATACATCAGGCATAGGCTTAAACGTCACACCCAGATCGACCAGCGTGTCGGAGGCGATCCGGTTGTTGTCGATCGTGCGGTTGTCGTTGGCCGGGCAGCCCGTTGTACACTCCGTAAAGGCGTTGTTGTAGACGCCACCGGGTGTGTAACGAATGCCGAGGTTCACCGACATCACGTCTGTCGAATAACGGATCGACGTGTTGATCTTATAGTCGGGATTGCTGCGGCCCGAGTAACCCGCCACAGCGAAGCCGCCAAGAACGCCCTTCCCGTCGACGCGCTGATTAGCCGAGAGAGTCGGGTTGAAGGATTCCGTCTTGAGGACGAAGGTGGCGAGCGCGCGGAGCGACAGGTCGCCCGCCCACGAGTCCACGATATCCGCGACCGACATCCGGTAGCTGGTCTCCACGTCGATGCCGCGCACGATTTCATAGGCGACGTTCTGCGGTGACGTGACGACCGTATTGATGCGGCCGGCCGAGTCACGAAGGATATTCGGGCACAGCGCCGTGATGCCGGCGAAGCAGCCATCGATGATCGACTGCCCGTTCGGCGTGGCGACCGCGCCCTTGATGTTGATGTTGTAGTAGTCCACCGAAGCTCCGAAGCCCTCAAAGAAGGTCGGGGTCAGCACGGCGCCCACACCGGTGGTGTCGGCCTTTTCCGGCGCGAGGTTCGGATTACCCGAGCTGAGCGAGAAGGCCTGAGGCACCTGCGTACCGGTGAACGGGTCGGTGAAGGTGGCGGCGCCCGCCGCCGTACCGCCGGCATACAGTTCGCCGAGGTTGGCGGCGCGGATGTCGCGTGAACGCGTGATGCGGAAGCGCAAGTCATCGACCACCTGCCACGTGGCGCCCGCCTTCCAAGTGGTGACGTAGCCCGATGACGAGTAGTCCGTGGCGCGCACGGCGGCGGACAGGTCCAGGGCGCGGGCCCACGCTTCGTCTTTCGCGAGCGGCACGACCGTTTCAACGAAGCCTTCGGTGACCGTCAACTTGCCTTTGTTGAGCTTGAAGTTACCGGCAAGGAAGTTACCGGCTTCGTCGTCCGCCGAGTTCAGGCCGTTCACGAGCTCCACACGGTGCTCGACACCGGTCGCAATGGAGACCGGGCCGGCCCACGTGTCGAACGGCTCGCCGTTGAGCGTGGCGGAGGCGATCTTCTGGCGCATCGTGTCGTAGCGGTAGGCGCTACCGACGAACCAATCGATCGCCGCTTGCGAGTTCACGCCGGTGCCAAAGAAGTTGAACGGCACACAGCCATTGTTGGGGTTCGTGAGGGTCGAGCGGCAAACGACGGCGCCGGTCGCGGGATTGCGGACGGCATCTGTCGCCATGTTGATACGGCCCGTGTGGCCGCTGTTTCTAACGCGCGACGACAGGCCTTGTTGTGTGAATTGGTAGTAGACGTCCCACGTCCATTCGCTGCCGAAAGCATCGAAGCGGCCGTCGGCGCCGACCGACCAGCGCCGGACGTTGCGGCTGTTGTCCGCGTAAAAACGCCCGACGTCCCCGGAGCTGGTGCCCAGCGTAATGTTCGTCAGGCCCAGCGCGGTCATGCGGTCCTGGACCGAGGTCGGGATGTAGGGGTTCCCGGACAGGATGACGACCTGATCGAACAGACGGTTCACGTTGTTCGTGTTCTCGGCGTGCGCGTAGGCCCAGTGGGCTTCGGCGAAAACGGTGAAGTTGTCGGCGAGGTCGTAGCTCAGCCGCGAGAATACGTTCTCACGCACGGCGCGCGGATCAAGGTCGACGCCGAAGTCGATCCGCGAGATTTTCCAGTCGCCGTCCTGCATCAGGTTGCTATTCGAGACGAGACCGTAGTTGAACTGCGCGACCGTCCCATTAGGCCCGAAGTACAGGCCCTTCAGCGGACCGCGCGTGATCAAGCCGCCCGGCATCGCGTTGTTCACGCCGACGCGTTTGCCCACCAACCACATCGGCAGACCGTTCGTTGCCGTACGGGCCGGGTTGGACAGGACGACGCCACCTTCGTCATTCCAAGGACGGAAGGCGCCGACGAGCCCCTTGTTCCAGGCGTATTCGCCGAACATCAGAAGATGGCCGCGGCCGCCGGCAAAGGGCGTACCGAACGACAGATTGACCTGGGCGTTCGGATCGTCGCCGTAGGTGGACACGCCGCCCTGCACTTCGCCCTTCACGCCCGTGAATTCCTTATCGAGCACGAAGTTGACGACGCCCGAGAGCGCATCCGAACCGTAGGCCGCCGACGCGCCGCCGGTGGACACGTCAACGCGGCTGATCAGACCCTGCGGCATGGTGTTGGTATCACCGCCGGTATAGCCGCTGCTGAGCGAGGAGTTGATCACCCGTTTGCCGTCCAGAAGGATCAGCACGCGGTGGCCGCCGAGACCGCGCAAGTTCAGGATATTCACACCCGCCGCGCCGCTCGAGAGATTGACCGCGCCGGTGCGCTGGGTCTGGGAACCGGAGAAGGCCGGCAATTTGTTCACCGAGTCCGCGATGTTCGCATCGTTCATCGCGTTCAGCTCCTCGGCGCCAAGTACCGAGACCGGCGTCGGCGCTTCGTAGCCGTCGCGGATAACGCGCGAACCGGTGACGACGATTTCATCCAACGTGGGAGCTTGTGCGGTTTGCGCGTGGGCCGGCGCCGCTAACGCGCTGACGAGCAGCGCCACTGAAGATGTTGAAGCCAGAGCGTAGGCGCGCGCGCGCCGGAATGCCGTCATGGTCATAGCGTCTCTCCCCCTTTGAAATGAATAAATTCCCTACCGCACGCTTTTCCCTCGCGTGGCAGTCGATAGCAGGTCGATGGAATGGGATTTGGGGAAAATGCGCGGCACAGGCGACACGCCAACGCGAGCGTCCGCTTCAGGAGCGCATTTTTTGTTGCCCGATAGATCCAACCGCTTCCCTCCCGAAAAGCATTTGGCTCGCCGCAACCGCACCGGCGTCGCTGCACCGCAGCAAATCCGTCGCATTATTGAGAGATAGCATTGGCTACAAATCAGTTCGCGACAAATGATTTTCGCGAAGGGAACCATGAGTGATGGTAATCACGGATGGCTAATTGCCTTGAATAAAAGGCAAACGGCCCGGGTTTTCTAAGCCCGGGCCGTGCTTATGATGGACTAAAAGAAGGCCTGAAGCCCGGTCTGCGCGCGTCCCAGGATCAAAGCGTGGACGTCGTGCGCGCCTTCATAGGTGTTCACGGTTTCCAGATTGCACATGTGACGCATCACCTGGAACTCCTCGGAGATGCCGTTGCCGCCGTGCATGTCGCGTGCTTCGCGCGCGATGACCAGCGCTTTACCGCAGTTGTTGCGCTTGACGATACTGATCATTTCCGGCGCGGCGCGGCCCTCTTCCATCAGACGGCCGACACGCAGGCTGGCTTGCAGACCAAGCGTGATTTCCGTCTGCATGTCCGCGAGCTTCTTTTGGAAAAGCTGCGTCTGCGCCAGCGGACGGCCGAACTGCTTACGGTCGAGGCCGTATTGACGCGCGGCGTGCCAGCAGAACTCGGCGGCACCCATCGCGCCCCACGAAATGCCGTAGCGCGCGCGATTGAGGCAGCCGAAGGGTCCCTTCAGTCCTTCGACGTTCGGCAGCAACGCATCTTCGCCGACTTCGACGCCGTCCATCACGATCTCGCCGGTGATCGAGGCGCGCAGCGACAGCTTACCGTGGATCTTCGGGGCGCTGAGGCCCTTCATGCCCTTCTCGAGCACGAAGCCGCGGATGCGGCCGTTATGCGCTTCCGATTTTGCCCAAACCACAAATACGTCCGAGATCGGGCTGTTCGAAATCCACATCTTGTTGCCGGTCAGCTTGTAGCCGTTCGCGGTTTTCTCGGCGCGGGTCTTCATGCCGCCGGGATCGGAACCCGCGTCGGGCTCGGTTAGACCGAAACAACCGATGTACTCGCCGCTGGCAAGCTTCGGCAGATACTTCTTGCGCTGCGCTGCGCTGCCGTAGGCATAGATCGGATACATCACGAGCGAAGACTGCACGCTCATCATGGAGCGATAGCCGCTATCGACACGTTCGATTTCACGCGACACGAGGCCATACGCGACATAGCCCGCGCCGACGCCGCCGTATTCCTCGGGAATGGTGACGCCCAGGAGACCCAACTCGCCCATTTCGCGGAAGATCGCCGGATCGGTTTCTTCATTGCGAAATGCCGCGATCACGCGCGGCTGCAGGCTTTTCTGCGCGTAACCCCGCGCGGTATCGCGGATCATACGCTCATCGTCGGTCAGCTGATCCTCGAGCAGGAAGGCGTCATCCCAGGTGAATTTCGACAGATCGGGCGCTTCTTTAGCGGATTTCATCGACACAACGTTCCTCGTTAAGTGATTGCTCAATATCGCCAATCACGCGGAAGCGATCAAAATGATGATTGGTTATCGATTGATGAGCCGGAGTGTATGCAAGGATAAGCTTCTTTGCATATTCCTTTAAACATAAAATAAAGGATGCACCAGGGGGTGCATCCCTTTGAATGACGTAGGTTTGCCGAACGCCATCTATTGGCGCGATGGGGCCCGGTCGGTTTTCTGGGCCTCACCGCCGTTGCTGGCGACCGCCTTGTCGGGATGCGCGATGAACACCTGAACCATCGGCAGATCGAAGGCAAACGACAGGGCGGTCATCTCGCCCTTCTCGTTCGGATAGCCGTCCGCGAGGCGGCGCATCGCCTGATAGATCAACGGTGACGAAGCCGTGCCGGTGCCGAGGTGATACTGCGAACGGCCGCGGATCAGGCCGTAATACCAAGTATCGACCGGGGTGAAGCCGGCCACGAGACCACGGGCGCCTTCTTCCGTCAGGTTCATCTGGAAGCGCGTCTGCAGCCAATGCTGCGTGCCGGGTTGACCGCCGAACCAGGCGAACGGCCAATAGAGGTCCGTCGGCTCGGTGATCAGAACACCGCCCACGATCTTGCCCTTGAAGTGCGATTCGTACTTCTTGCCGAACTTCGTGTCGATGCGCTGCAGGCCGCCCGGGATGAGCTTCGCGCCGGTCGCGTCGGTCATCAGGGTGTCCATGCCGCGGTACACCGCGACATCCACATCCGGATCATCCGTCAGGCTGTCGACATTCGTGAGTTCGATCAGCGCGCGGTTGAAGTTGTTCTGGC
>JAYRTJ010000046.1:0-27095 GCA_041919675.1 Rhodospirillaceae bacterium
CGCAAGGTACGCGCGAAGCGGCTTTCCTGCCGCGCGCCGCGCTCACGGCGCCGAAGCTGGCCGAACTCGTGGAATTGGATGATGCGGGGTTCCGCGCACTCTTCTCAAAGTCGCCGGTCAAACGGATTGGCCGCGCGCGGTTTATCAGGAACGTCCTGATCGCTATTGGCAATAGCGGGGAGGCGGCGCTGGCGAGCGCGGCACGGGAACGGCTGCGCGATGAGTCGCCCTTGGTGCGCGGCGCCGCAGTGTGGGCGCTTTCTCGCCTCTCGCCCGTGCTTTTCGAACGGCTGCGCGCCGAATATGCGCGGGACGAGGGCGACGATGACGTGCGCGCGGAGTGGGCAGCCGGAACATGAGCGTAACCGGTGTTTCCGCTTAAGATTTACTGCTGAACCGCGAGGGCGCGGGCCAGTTGGCTCAACGCTTCCTGATGGCGCTGGTTGGAGATGCTGGCGAAGTTGCGCGCCAGTTCCAGGCACATGCGCTGACGCGGGTTCATGGCGTCGTCGTCGGCGCCGTCCAGGCCTTCGAAGAAGTAGGTGATGGGCACATTCAGCACGCGGGTGATTTCGTACAGACGGCCGGCCGAGATGCGGTTGATGCCGCGCTCGTACTTGTGGGCCTGCTGGTAGGTGACGCCGATCATGTCGGCCATCTGCTGCTGCGAGAGGCCCAGCATGATCCGCCGTTCACGAATCCGGGCGCCCACATGCCGGTCAATCGAACTCGCGCGATTCGCAGGAGTAGTCTTCAAGGTTCCGCCGTCCATATTCGCGTTTTCCAACCTAAGGTGCAGTTTCTACAGGGATTTTTAGCCCTGCACGTGACTGTTGGATCCGTTTTCCCCCAGCCCCGACACTGCCGATTGTAAAAAGCGCGTTAGGCGAATACCCGCAGTTTCTTGTAAAAAATTGTTAGTGCACGTTATGCGATTGTTAAAAAACGCGCGGGTTTTGTTACGAACCCCCGCTGTTCTACTCGCGGTCCTTAACCAATTTGGCGAGCTGCGCCTGCATCTCGTTCAGCTGCGCCTTCAGCTCGTCGATGTTCTCGCCTTTCGGCTTCTCTTCGCTGGCCGCGGCGGGCTTCGGGGCGCCGGGCGCCTGCTGACCGAACGGATTGAGCATCTTCATCGCGTTTTCGAACAGCACCATGTTCTGGCGGCCCATCTGCTCCAGCTGCTCCATCGGGAAGATGCCGCGGAACGCTTCGGTCATCGCCTTGCGCATGTCCGCTTCGTTCTTCGAGAACGCTTCCATGCTGTGCTCGAGATAGCGCGGCAGAAGGCCGCCCAGCGAGTCACCGTAGAATCCGATGATTTGACGCAGGAATTTGATCGGCAGCAGGTTCTGGCCCTTGGCTTCCTGCTCGACGATGATTTGCGTGAGAACGGAACGGGTGATGTCGTCGCCCGTGCGCGCGTCGGTGACCACGAATTCGGTCCCGGCTTTGATCATTTCGGCGAGGTGGTCCAGGGTCACGTAGGTCGAGGTCGCAGTGTTATAAAGTCTGCGGTTCGCGTACTTCTTTATGACAACCGGCGCTCCCGGCGTATCGTTCTGCTCTGCCATAGCCACCCCATCCCCTCGTCAAAGTGCTATATTGCTTTGCACAATAGCACAGAGTCGTAGCGCCAAAACAACCCGGGAAACGCCCGTTGTGAGCAAAGAAAATTCACCGCCACCCGACTTCGATGCATTGGCGAAACGGTATTTGGACCTTTGGCAGGAGCAGATCGCCAAATTGGCCAAGGATCCGTCGAAAATGACCGATGCGGCAACCGCTTGGTCCCAGATGGCCTCGTCCCTCGTGAAGGGCGCACCTGTTTCTCATCCTTTTATGGGCTCCTCCCATGACAGCGCATCCTCCCCGGACCGGACCCCGCCCGCTGCCGCTGCACATGGCGGTGGAGGGGTGGATCTTGTCGAGCTCGTTCGCAAACTTGATGAGCTCGAGCGGCGCGTCGCCGCTCTCGAAGCCGAGCCTGCCGTTTCAAAACCTGTTGGAAAAGGATCCGGCGCGCCGCGTGGCGGCCGAGGCGGCCGGACTAAATCCTGAGACCTTCGCCGGGCCCTGGCAATCGCAGCTCGATCCCGTGCGTTTCCTCGACGCGCTGACCAAGGAATCCGCGGCGCGCATGAACCGCTTTGTCGCGGGCGTGCAGGCCTACCGGAACCATCCCCACCGCCGCGCGCTGGAACCCCTCCCGCAGGTCTGGAAACGCGGCGCGGCCGCGTTGCGCTCCGCCGGCGGTGAGGGCCCGGCGGTTCTGTATGTGCCCTCGCTCGTCAATCGCGGCTACATCCTCGATCTCGCCGCCGACCGCAGTCTTGTGCGCGCGAGTGCGGCGCAAGGTCTCGGCGCCTATCTGCTCGATTGGGGCGAGCCCACCTCCGCCGAACTCGCCTTCACCGTCACCGACTATATGGAAGGCGTGCTGATCCCCGCGCTCGAGGAGGTCTGCGCGCGCGCCAAAGGGCCGGTGCGTCTCGCGGGGTACTGCATGGGCGGCACCCTTGCCGCCGCCGCCGCCGTGCTGCGGCCCGATCTCATCGGCGGCCTTGCGCTGCTTGCCGCGCCCTGGGATTTCCATACCGGCAGCGAAGCGGCGCGCGCGCTCATGAAAGCGATGGACGCGCCGCTGTCGATGATGATCGAGGCGGAAGGCCTGGCGTCGGTCGATCTCCTGCAGGCGCTGTTCGCTTCGCTCGATCCCACCCTCACGGGCCGCAAGTTCCGCGGCTTCGCCGGTCTCGATCCCGCGTCCGAAGAGGCGCGCCGCTTCATCGAACTCGAGGATTGGCTCAATGACGGCGTGCCGCTTGCCGCGCCGGTGATGACGGAAGTGCTCGGCGCCTGGTACGGCGGCAACGATCTCGCACGCGGCCTTTGGCGCGTATCGCAGACCCTCATCGATCCCGCGCGCATCACGGCGCCGACTCTTGCGCTTATCCCCGGCCAGGACCGTATTGTGCCGCCGGACTCGGCGCGCGCGCTCGCGAACGCCATTCCCGGCGCTTTGGTGCGCGACGTTCCGTTCGGACATATCGGGATGATCGCCGGCGGCTCCGCGCCGAAGCGCGTTTACGGGCCGTTGATAGACTGGCTCAAAATGCCGATCCGGCGATGACTGAGCCGCCAGAACCGCACACCTAAAAATGCGGTCGCGGCCATCAGGCCGATGGCCAGGCCCCACCACACGCTGGCCGGCCCCGCGTTCATCGCGAACGCCAGCGCCCACGCCACCGGGAACCCGATTCCCCAATAGCTGAACGCGGCCATGACCATCGGCACGCGTGTGTCCTTGTAACCGCGCAAGATCCCCGCGGCGATCACCTGCGCGCCGTCGAACACCTGGAACACCGCGCCGACCGCCAGCAATTTGATCACCAGCGCGATGACGTCCGCATCGCCGGGGTTCGAGGGATCGAGGTTGAACAGCAACGCCAGCCGGCGCGGCGCCGCGAGGAAAATGATCGCGGCGAGCACCATGAAACCGATGCCCAGCATGAAGGCGACAAGCCCCGCGCGCTGCGCGGCGCGGGGGTCGCCGGTCCCGAGATGGAAGCCGACGCGCACGTTCACGGCCTGCGACACCGCAAACGGCACCATGAAGGTGGTCGAAGCGATGTTGATCGCCACTTGATGCGCGGCGAGGGCGGTGTTGCCCAGCACGCCCATCATCAGGCCGCTGGCGGCGAACAGGGCCAGCTCCACCGCGACCGTGGCGGCGATGGGCCAGCCCATGTGGAACAGCTCGCGCAGGATGGTCCAGTCGAGCTTGCCCATGAACAGATGGGTGCGCATGGAGGACTGTGAACGGATGACCAGGGCCGTGGCTCCCGCCATGACCCAGAGCGCGATGGTGCTTGCCGTCGCCGAGCCCAGGTAGCCCATGTTCGGCAGGCCCCAGGCCCCGTGCAGAAGTCCGTAGTTGAGCAGGCCGTTCAGCACTACGGCGATGATGGTCACGGCCATCACGACATGAGGCCGGTCGATGGCGGCCAGATAGGTGCGCTGCGTGCCGAGCAGCAGGCTTGCCGGTACGGCCAGCAGCAGGATCCGCTCATACTGTCCGACGTCGTGGGCCAGCTGGCCCGGTTCGCCGATCAGGAGCAAAAGGGGTTCCAGAAAGGCCAGCAGCAGCATCACCGGCGCCGAGGCGAACAGCGCCAGCAGCGTGCCGGCGCGGAAAATAGGCGAAACCTGGTCGTGGGCGCGGGCGCCCCGCGCATGGGCGACCAGCACGCCGACCCCGGTCATGGCCGCCTGCATAATGGCGGTGGTCGTGAAGAAAAGGCCCGCGCCCAGTCCCCCGGCGGCCAGGGCGTCGCGGCCCAGGCTTCCGAGCAGGATGGTATCGGTGAGCCCCATGCCCATCTGCGCGACGGCGGCGGCGGCCAGCGGCGTCGCCAGCCGCAGAGTCGCGGTGGTTTCTTGTCCGAAGGTCAGCCGAGACGGGGAGGTGGCGGTCATTGCATTCGCGTGCAGGGCAGGCGGGGATACGGGCGCGGCCGATCGATGTCAATTGACCGCGCGGGAGGGGAGCCTTGCATTTGTGTTGCGGCGCATCACACCTCAGCCCTTTGCGAGGCGATGTTTGCCACCCTATTATCGGTCAACAACAACACGGGGATTTCATTCATGACTGCGCGCGTGGCTGTGGTAACCGGGGGAACCCGGGGCATTGGTAAAGCGATCTCTGTTGCTCTGTCGAAGGCGGGCTACCGTGTGGCCGCCAATTACGGCGGCGATGACGGCGCCGCGAAAGCCTTCACCACCGAGACCGGTATTCCGACTTACAAGTTCGATGTGAGTAACTTCGACGCGTGCAAGGAAGGCGTGGCGAAGATCGTGAAGGACTTGGGTCCGATCGACATCGTCATCAACAACGCCGGCATCACGCGCGACGGCACGCTCCACAAGATGGACCCGAAGCAGTGGGAATCGGTCATCGATACCAATCTCGGCTCCTGCTTCAACATGTGCCGCCTCGTCATCGACAGCATGCGCGAGCGTTCGTTCGGCCGCATCGTCAACGTCGGTTCGATCAACGGCCAGGCCGGTCAGTACGGCCAGGTCAATTACGCCGCCGCCAAGTCCGGCATTCACGGCTTCACCAAGGCGCTCGCACAGGAAGGTGCGGGCAAAGGCATCACCGTCAATGCCATCGCGCCGGGTTATGTCGATACGGACATGGTGCGCGCTGTGCCGCCGGCCGTTTTGGAAAAGATCATCGCGCGCATCCCGGTCGGCCGCTTGGGCCGCGCCGAGGATATCGCGCGCTCGGTCATGTTCCTGATCGCCGACGACGCGGACTTCATCACCGGGTCGACCATCTCGGTCAACGGCGGCCAGCACATGTACTAAGCGGCGGACGTGCCGTTGAGGACATGCCCACGCCGCTTCAAGATACGACCCAGCTTCTCTACATCTTCACGCTGCTCGGCGTGGGCGTGTTCGCATGCAGCGGCGCGCTCGCGGCGGGCCGGCGCAATCTCGATCCCATCGGCGTGGCCGTGCTGGCGATGGTCACCGCCGTCGGCGGCGGCACGATCCGCGATGTATTGCTCGACCGCCCCGTTTTCTGGATGGTGGATTCCACCCACATCGTTGTTTGCCTGGGGGCGGCGGCGGCGACCTGGGTGTGGGTGCATTTCTTCACCCCGCCGGACCGCGCGCTTCAACTCGCCGACGCCGTCGGTCTCGCGCTGTTCGCCGTCGCCGGCGCCCAGATCGCCGAGGAGCGCGGGCAATCGAGCCTCATCGTGGTCTTGATGGGCGCGATCACCGGCTGCGCGGGCGGTTTGCTCCGCGACGTGCTCAGCGCCGAGGTCCCGCTGGTCTTTCGCAAATCGGAACTCTATGTCACCGCCTGCATCGCGGGGCTGATCGCGTATGTGACGCTGCGCTATTTTGGATTTCACCCCGGCGCGGCGGGAAGCGTGAGCTCGGCCGTGATCTTGACCCTCCGGCTCGCGTCCATCCGGTGGAACATCACCCTCCCGACGATGCGGATCGGGCCGGACGGCAACTGACCATCACCTGTCATTCCGGCCTTCGCCGGAACGACATGACGAGGGCTTTAAAACACATCCTTCCGCCGGCGCACTTCGGCGAACACATCCACCGGATCGCGTCCCGCCATTCCAAGCGCCGCCGCCAGCTCGGGCGAGTCGGCGCGCAGGAAGGGATTGGCCGCCTGTTCTTCGCCCAGCAATGAGGGCACCGAGGGTTTGCCGGCCGCGCGCAGCGCCTTCACCTCGTGCTCGCGCTTACGCAAGGCTTCGTTCTCCGGATCGACACTCACCGCGAAGCGGATATTGCTCTCGGTATATTCATGGGCGCAGAAAATTTTCGTCGCCGGCGGCAGGGCGCGCAGACGTTTCAGGCTCGTCCACATCTGCTGCGGCGTGCCTTCGAACAAACGCCCGCAGCCGATGGAGAACATCGTATCGCCGCAGAACAGCGCGTCGCTGTCCTTGAACCAGTAGGCGATATGCCCCCGGGTATGGCCCGGAACGAAGAAGACCTGGGCCTCCTCCTTGCCGAGATCGTAGGTCTCGCCGTCCTTCACTTGAACATCCATGCCGGGAATTCGCTCGGGATCGTGCCCGGGTCCGACGATCACGCAGCCCGTGGCCTCCTTGATCTCCATGTTTCCGCCCACATGGTCGGGATGATGGTGGGTGTTGAGGATGTGGGTGATCTTCCAGCCCAGGCGCTTGGCTTCCGCGAGAATCGGCTCGGACACCGCGGGGTCCACCACGGCCACCGCGCCGCTGCGAGGCTCGCGCACGAGGTAGACGAAATTGTCCGAAAGCACGGGAATCTGGCGAATATCGAGCATGGGCGACCTCAAGGTAACAGCGGCGCGCGCAAGGGGGCCGCGCGCCGGATATGGGACCTGTGTGGGTCATACGCCACGGGCGCGAAAATTTCTGCACCTTTCGACAACGAAACGTGCCGCCCAAGCGTTGGATGTGTTATCGAGGGAAATTCGCGCGGGGGACTTCCGCGAAAATGCGACTCCGCGCTGGCTATAAGAGTCAGGTTCCGCCGTGAGTCTGTTTAGGTTCGTAAAACGTCGTGTTCTGGTGCTGAGCCTCGCGGTTTTCAGCGCGGCGGCGATGTCCGCGGGCCTCTCGGCGCAGGACATGAAGGTCATGCGCATCGGCGCGGGTCCTACCGGCGCCACGGACTTTCCGTTCGGCGGCCTTGTCGCCAACGCCATTTCCAATCCCCCGGGGTCGCGGGAATGCGATCGCGGCGGCAGCTGCGGCGTTCCGGGTCTGATCGCGGTGGCGCAGACCACCATCGATCCGGCCGAGAACCTGCGCGCCGTCAGCCGCGGCGACCTCGAACTCGCGTTGTCCCAGGCCGACACCCTCTCGTGGGCCTATCGCGGCGCCTCCGCCTATCAGGGACAGGAGCCGATGCGGAACCTGCGCATGATCGCGCGTCTGTATCCTTCCAATGTGCACCTCGTGGTGAAAAAGGGCTCGCCCATCAAGGCGGTCACGGATCTCAAGGGGAAGAAGGTGGCCATCGGCGGCGAAGCTTCGGCGACCGCCGGCACCGCGAAGCTGATCCTCTCTGCCTACGGCGTGAAGTGGGACAGCGTCCAGATGCGCACCTACGATTTCGCCGCCATCACCGGCGCGCTGGAGAAGGGCGAAGTCGACGCCTTCTTCATGGTCAGCGGCGCGCCCGTGCTCGCGCTCGAAGACCTTGCCAGCCGCACGCCGATCTCCTTTGTGCCGATTGACGGCCCCATCGCCGAAAAGCTGCCGAAGATTTTTCCCTACTACAGCCAGGGCGTGATCCCGGCGAAGACCTACGGCGATCATCCCGCCATCCCGACCCTCGATGTCGGCTCGGTCCTTGTCGGCCGCGACACCATGAGCGCGGAACTCGCTTACGGCATCGTTCGCGCCATCTGGCATGAGCGCAACGCGCCCTTGTTCCAGAAGGGCCATCCGCGCGGTCGCCTCATGGACCGCGCGCAGGCCGCGCGCGATTTCGGCGTGCCGATCCAGCGCGGCGCCGACAAATACTATGTCGAGAACGGCCTCATGGATGCCGCCGCCGCGCAGGCCGTGCCGCCCGCCGCCACACCCGACAAGCCCGCGGCGCCGGCGCGCAAAGCGCTTCTGCAGTCGCTTTTGGCCAATAAACACTCCTAAGTCCGCGCGTAAGTCCGCGTGTCTTGTGATCGCGCACCGATGCCGTTAGCCTCCCGGCCATGAAAACACTCCTCCTCTCGCTTCTCGTCGAGGCCGGCAGTCCGGCCATCCCTCTCACCGCCGTCGCTCCCGAGCGTTTCGAAGCCTGGAGCGCCGCGCAGCCGGAGCGTGTGCGCGCATGGCTGTCTTCCACCGGTTTCAAACCCGATGCGGGTTCCGTTGCCGTGGTCCCCGACGATGCCGGCCGCATCGCGCTGGTCGTGCTCGGTCTCGGCCGCGGCGACGATCCCTGGGTCACGGGCGGCCTCGCGAAGTCGCTCCCGAAGGGCACATACGCGCTTACCGCAACCGTCGGCACGGCCCCGGCCGATTTCGCCACCTGGGCGGCGCTGGCCTGGGCGCTCGGCGGCTACGCCTTCGCGCGCTACAAGTCCGAGCCCGTGTCCGAACGCGCGAAACTCGTGTGGCCTGAAGGCTGCAACCGCGCCTATGTCACCTTCGCCGCCGAAGCCGCCGGCCTCACGCGCGATCTGGTGAACACGCCGGCGGCCGACATGCTGCCCGACCATCTGGAACGGGCGGCCCGTGATCTCGCCGCCGCGCACGATGCGTCCTTCACCGTCACCACGGGCGACGAGCTTTTGCGCGCGAACTATCCCATGATCCACGCGGTGGGCCGCGCCAGTTCCAGCGCGCCGCGCCTGCTCGATATCAAGTGGGGCCGTGCGTCGGCGCCGAAGGTCACGCTGGTCGGCAAGGGCGTGTGTTTCGACACCGGCGGGCTCGATCTCAAACCCGCCAGCGCCATGGCGCTCATGAAAAAGGACATGGGCGGCGCCGCCACCGTGCTCGGCCTCGCGCATATGATCATGACGGCGAAGCTGCCGGTGCGTCTGCGTGTGCTGATCCCCGCGGTCGAGAACGCGGTGTCCGGAAATTCTTTCCGTCCCGGTGACGTGCTCGCCACGCGCAAAGGTACGACGGTGGAAATCGGCAACACCGACGCGGAAGGCCGCCTGGTGCTGGGCGATGCGCTGACCGAAGCCGCCGGCGAAAAGCCCGCGCTCCTGATCGATTTCGCCACGCTGACCGGCGCGGCGCGCACGGCGCTCGGCCCGGAACTGCCCGCGCTGTTCACCGACGATGAAGACCTTGCCGCCGCGCTCGCCCAGGCTTCGCGCGCGACCTTCGATCCATGGTGGCGTCTTCCCCTGTGGAAGCCCTACCGCAAGATGATCGACAGCAAGGTCGCCGACATGAACAACGCCGGTGACTCGCCCTTCGCCGGCGCCATCACCGCCGCGCTCTTCTTGAAGGAGTTCGTCACGCCGAAGGACGGCGCCGCGCCGCTGTGGGTGCATGTCGACACCTACGCCTGGAACCCGGGCGACCGTCCGGGCCGCCCCGCCGGCGGCGAAGCCTTGGGTCAACGCGCGATGTTCGCGGCGATCGCGGCGCGGTTCGGCGGTTAATGGCAATCACGCAAGTCGAATACGCCCTGATCCGGAAATTCCGCGAGGTCGGAATTCTGAAGTCCGGCTGTTCGTTAATCGAGTTCGGGCAGTCCAATTGGTACGGCGACGTTCCGCTCGAGCAGCTCGACAAGGATATCGATCTGTTTGCACCGGCCGGGAAGCGGGCCGCCTTGCGCGCCCGTTTACAGCAGCTTCTCGCCGAAAAGCCGCCCGAGATGCTGTTCGACATCGCGGCGGTCTTCCACGCCTGTTTCCTTGATCCGGTGCGGCATGTCGCCGTGGACTACGGCGGCACCAAACTGGCGCAAAAACTCGATCTCAATGTGCCGTTGCCCGATCTCGGGCGGTTCGACGTGGTGATCGACTTCGGCACCGGCGAGCACATCTTCGATATCAAAACGTTCTTCGAGAACGTGCACAACGTGGCGGCGCCCGGCGGGGTCATCATCCATGGCTTGCCCTGGCACGGTTTCATCGATCACGGCTTCTATAACTTCCAGCCGACCCTGTTTTTCGATATGGCGGCGGCGAACGGCTACCGGGTGCTGAACGTTTCGTGCGGGGCTATCGAACCGCCGCAGGTGCATTCCCTCAATACGCGGGAGGCCTGCGTCGCTTTTGCGAAGTCCGGCAAGATCCCGGCCAACGCGTTGCTGCTCGTCGCTTATCAAAAAGGCCCGGCCGCGAAGCCGTTTCGCGTGCCCGTGCAGGGTTATTATGCCGGCGCCTTGAGCGCGGAACTCAATGAAGATTGGCGGACGATGCGTTAAATGCTTGCGTCGCGGCGCGATCAGGCGCATGCTTTAAATATACCCTCGAAATATTGCGCCTGACGCCCCCCGCGGAATTCCGCGAGGAGGTGTTCAATTTATTGAATAAGCGCGATGTTCTGAAAAAATCGCCTGCGGTTGATGCGGACGATGCGGATGAAGAAAAAAGGCACAAGCTTCATCGGCTTGTGCCTTTTCTTTCATGCGGAACGCGATGCGGACGAGCTGCGGATGACGGTTTCCGGCGCCGCGCCGCGAGTCGCTTACGCCTTCAGTTTCGATGCGATGTCGTGGGTCACCGGCACTTCAAGGCGGGTCAGCATTTCCTTCGGCACGATCTGCCAGAAGTTGCGCACCTCGCGGTCCCAGTTCACCAGGAGCTCTTCGGCCCACGGCGAGTTGGTTTCCTTGTGGTGCTCCTTCACCAGGTTGCGCAGCATCGTCTCGTAATGACCGACTTCGATGCGCTGGTAGATGACGCTGTCGTTGTTGACGCGGTGTTCGAACAGCTTCTCGCGGTCATAGACGAAGGCCATCCCTCCGGTCATGCCGGCGCCGAAGTTGGCGCCGACATTGCCGAGGATCACGGCCGTACCGCCCGTCATGTATTCGCAGGCGTTGGAGCCGCAGCCTTCGATGACGGTGGTCGCGCCGGAGTTGCGCACCCCGAAGCGTTCGCCGGCCTGGCCGGCGGCGAACAGCTTGCCCGACGTCGCGCCGTAAAGGCAGGTGTTGCCGATGATGGTGTTGTCGGCCCAGCGGAAGGTCGCCGCCGTGGTCGGACGCAGCACGATGGTCGCGCCGGAGAGGCCCTTGCCGACATAGTCGTTGGAATCGCCCCATACTTCGAGCTTCAGGCCCTGCACGCCGAAGGCGCCCAGGGACTGGCCGCATGAACCGCGCAGGCGCACGGTCAGGTGGCCGGACTGCAAGCCCGTCATGCCGTACTTGGTCACGATCATGTGGCTGATCTTGGTGCCCACCGCGCGCTGCACGTTGCGCACGTTGTAGGTCAGCTGCATCTTCTCGCCGTCTTCGAGCAGCGGCTTCGCGTCGGCGATGATCTGCTCGTCGAGCGTGCCCGGGACTTCGTTACGGCCCTTGGTCATGTTGCGCGTCGGCAGACCGCCCGAGTCCGGCTTGACCAGAAGCGGATTCAGGTCGAGGTCGTCCAGGTGCGCCGCGCCGCGGCTGACTTGGTGCAAGAGATCCGTGCGGCCGATGATCTCGTTCAGGCTCTTCACGCCGAGGCTTGCGAGGATGTCGCGCACGTCTTCGGCGAGGAAGCTGAACAGGTTGACGACCTTTTCCGGCGTGCCGGTGAACTTCTTGCGAAGCTCCGGGTTCTGCGTGCACACGCCCACGGGGCAGGTGTTGGAGTGGCACTGGCGGACCATGATGCAGCCCATGGCGATCAGCGAGGCCGTGCCGACGCCGAACTCTTCGGCGCCCATCATGGCGGCGATCACCACGTCGCGGCCGGTCTTGATGCCGCCGTCGGTGCGCAGAACGACCCTATGGCGCAGACGGTTGAGGGTCAGCACCTGGTGCACTTCGGTCAGGCCCATTTCCCACGGCAGGCCGGCGAACTTGATCGAGGTCTGCGGGCTCGCGCCCGTGCCGCCGGAATGGCCGGAGATCAGGATCACGTCGGCGTTGGCTTTGGCGACACCGGCGGCAATGGTGCCGATGCCGCTGCGCGCCACCAGCTTCACGCATACGCGGGCCTTGGGATTGATCTGCTTCAGGTCGTAGATGAGCTGCGCCAGGTCCTCGATCGAGTAGATGTCGTGGTGCGGCGGCGGCGAGATCAGCATGACGCCCGGGGTGGCGTGACGCAGCTGCGCGATCTCGACCGTCACCTTGAAACCGGGCAACTGGCCGCCTTCGCCGGGCTTCGCGCCCTGGGCGACCTTGATCTCGATTTCGCGGCACTGGTTCAGATATTCCGCGGTGACGCCGAAACGGCCGGAGGCGATCTGCTTGATGGCCGAGTTGGCGTTGTCGCCGTTCGGAGCCGGCTTGTAGCGCGAACGCACTTCGCCGCCTTCCCCTGAATCCGACTTCGCGCCGATCCGGTTCATGGCGATGTTGAGCGTGCCGTGCGCTTCGGGCCCGAGCGCGCCGAGCGACATCCCCGGGGTCACGAAACGCTTTCTGATTTCGGTGGTGGATTCCACGAATTCCGCGCCGATCGGTTTGGTCACCGGACGGAAGTCGAGCAGGTCGCGCAGGTGCAGCGGCGGCAGTTTGCGCACGCCCTCCGAATACTTCTGATAGGTCACATAAGCGTCCTTCTCCACCGCCTGCTGCAGGATGTGGATCAGGCGGCCGTCGTGGCCATGGCCTTCGCCCGAACGCGCACGGTAACGATAGAAGCCGCCGACGGGCAACGTCACGACGTTGCTGCGGAACGCCTTCTGGTGCTGCTCCAGCACCTTCTTCTGGATGCCGGCGAGGCCGAGGCCCGAGATGCGCGAGCTCATGCCGGGGAAGAATTCCGCGACCAACGAACGCGACAAACCGATGGATTCGAAGTTGTAGCCGCCGCGGTACGAGCTGATGACCGAGATGCCCATCTTGGACATGATCTTCAAAAGGCCGTCGCCGATGGCCTTCTGGTAGCGCTTCAGCGCGTCTTCCAGGCTGTTGTCGCCGAACAGGCCGCGGCGATGGCGGTCCGCGACCGCTTCTTCGGCGAGGTAGGCGTTCACCGTGGTCGAACCGACGCCGATCAGGACGGCGAAGTAGTGCACGTCGAGCGCCTCGCCCGAACGCACGTTGACCGAGGTGAAGGTGCGCAGCTTCTGGCGGATGAGGTGCGTGTGCACGCTCGCCGCCGCCAGGATCATCGGCAGGGCGACGCGTTTTTCGCCGACGTTCTCGTCCGACAGGATGACGTGGCGCTTGCCGGCGCGCACGGCCTCTTCGGCCTCCGTCTGGATGCGCTGCAGGGCGGCGCGCATGGCGTTCTCGCCGCCGTCGGCATCGAACGTGCAGTCGATGTCGCCGGCAGTGTCGTCCATGTACTTGCGCATGGCCTGGAACTGCGCCGTCGTCAGCATGGGACTCGACAGCTGCAGGAGGTCGCACTGGTCCGGGGCTTCGTCCAGGATGTTGCCGAGGTTTCCCAGGCGCGTGTTGAGGGTCATCACCCGCGTCTCACGCAAGCTGTCGATCGGCGGATTGGTGACCTGGCTGAAGTTCTGGCGGAAGAAGTGATGCAGGCCGCGGTAGTTGTCCGAAAGGACCGCGAGCGGGCTGTCGTCACCCATGGAACCGATGGCTTCCTTGCCGTCCAGCGCCATCGGATGAAGGATCAGCTCCATGTCTTCCAGGGTCTGGCCGTAGGCGAACTGACGGCGCAACAGCTCCTCGCGGGTCAGCGCCGACTTCGCGGCCTTCGGCGACTTGATGATGGAATCGAGGTGCGTGGTGTTCTTGATCCACTGGCCCCAGGGCTGCTTGCCCGCCAGCGAGTCCTTCAGCTCCTTGTCGTGGTAGAGCTTGCCTTCCTTGAGGTCGATGCCGATCATCTGGCCGGGCCCGACGCGGCCCTTCGCCATCACGTCGGCGTTGTTCACGCGCACCATGCCCGTTTCGGAGCCGACGATGAGCAGGCCGTCCCGGGTGATGGTGTAGCGCATCGGGCGCAGCCCATTGCGGTCCATGTAGCCCAGCACCCAGCGGCCGTCGGTGGCGCACATCGCGCCCGGGCCGTCCCACGGTTCCATGACGGCGTTGCAGTAGCCGAACAGGTCGCGGTGGCTCTCGGGCATCACTGCGTTCTGGCTGATGCTTTCCGGCACCAGCAGGCAGCGCGCCATCGGCGCCGAGCGTCCCGCGCGGCACAGGAGCTCGAAGACGTTGTCGAGGGTCGCCGAATCCGAGCCGCCGGGCTGGATGATCGGCTTCAGGTCCTCGATCTGCGGACCGAAGCTCGGGTGATGCAGGCGGCACTCGTGCGCCTTCATCCAGTTCACGTTGCCGAGCAGGGTGTTGATCTCGCCGTTGTGCGCAAGCATGCGGAACGGCTGGGCCAGGTGCCACGTCGGGAAGGTGTTGGTCGAATAGCGTTGGTGATAAATCGCGAACGAGGACACGAAACGCGCGTCCAGCAGATCCGGATAGAAGGCCGTCAGCTGTTCCGCGAGGAACATGCCCTTGTAGATGATCGAACGCGAGGACAAGGAGCAGATGTAGAAGCTGTTGATGTGGTCTTCCATCACCCGCTTCTCGATGCGGCGGCGCACGAGATAAAGGCTGCGCTCGAGATCGTCGCCGGCGAGGCCGCGGCGGTTGCCGATCATGATCTGTTCGATTTCCGGGCGCGTGGCGTTGGCCTTTTCGCCGATGATCGAAATGTCCACCGGCACCTGGCGCCAGCCGTAGATGTAGTAGCCGGCGTTGAGCATTTCGCTCTCGACGATCGTGCGGCAGACTTCCTGCGCGCCGAGATCGGACTTCGGCAGGAACACCATGCCGACGCACAGAGTCTCGTTTTCCGGCATCACGTGGCCGGTGCGGCTCACGTGTTCGCGGAAGAACGCCTGCGGGATCTCGAGATGAATGCCCGCGCCGTCTCCCGTTTTTCCATCGGCGTCGACGGCGCCGCGGTGGAACAGCACCTTCAGGCATTCGATGGCCGATTCGACCACGTCGCGGCGCGGCTTGCCGTCGATCGAGGCGACCATGCCGACGCCGCAGGAATCCTTCTCGTCTTCCGGATTGTAGGCGTGCGCGGCCGTCAGCTTCGCGACGTTGGCGCGATAGTTGCGGACGAAATCTTCGCCGTTTTCTTGGTACGGATAGATGTGCGTGATGTCGTTCATCTTAGGAAGCCTTGCGCAGTTCGTTGAGGGCGCCGGCACGGGCGCTTTGCAGGTGCTGGTGGATGCTCGCGGCGGCGTCGCGGCCGTCACGGATTGCCCACACGACGAGGGACGCGCCGCGCACGATGTCGCCGGCGGCGAACACGCCGTCCATGGTCGTCATGGCGGTGCGGAAGTCGGTCTTGAGCGTGCCCCAGCGGGTCAGGCCCAGGCCCGGCTCGCCGAACATGACCGGCAAATCTTCCGGATCGAAGCCGAGCGCCTCGATCACGATGTCCGCCGGCGCGACGAACTGCGAGCCTTCGATCTCTTCCGGTTTCGCGCGGCCCGAAGCATCCGGCGTGCCGAGGCGCATACGCACCGCACGGACTCCGGTCGCGTTGTTGTCGGCGTCGTGCAGCACCGCTTCCGGCGCGCTGAGCCACAGGAACTCGACGCCTTCTTCGGCGGCGTTGGCCACTTCGCGCTGCGAGCCCGGCATGTTTTCGCGGTCGCGGCGGTACAGGCACTTCACTGACTTGGCGCCCTGACGGATCGCGGTGCGCACGCAGTCCATGGCGGTGTCGCCGCCGCCGATGACGACCACGTTCTTCCCGTTCGCGTTCAGTTTGCCGTTGTCGTAGTCGGGCACCTTGTCGCCCAGGTCCTTTTTGTTGGACGCGGTCAGATAGGTCATCGCCGGGAAGACGCCGTTCGCGCCGACGCCGGGAACGCTCAGCGCGCGCGCCTTATAGACGCCGGTCGCGATCAGGATGGAGTTGTGCTTCTTGCGCAGGTCCGAAAAGTTCACGTCGGCGCCGATGTTCACACCGAGCACGAACCTCACGCCCGACTGCTCCAGAAGCTTCGCGCGGCGCTCGACCACGTCCTTCTCGAGCTTGAAGCCGGGGATGCCGTAAATGAGCAGGCCGCCCGCGCGGTCGTAACGGTCGTACACCGTGACCTGATAGCCGAGCTTGCGCAGTTCTTCCGCGGCGGCGAGGCCGCCGGGGCCGGCGCCGATGATGCCGACCGACTGCTCGCGTTCCTGTTCCGGCGTGACCGGCTTCACCCAGCCGCGTTCCCACGCGGTGTCGGTGATGTACTTCTCGACCGCGCCGATGGTGACCGAGCCGTGTTTTGACTGCTCGAGCACGCAGGAGCCTTCGCACAGACGGTCCTGCGGGCAGATGCGGCCGCAGACTTCCGGCATGTTGTTGGTGGCCGAGGAGACCGCATAAGCCTCTTCAAGACGCCCTTCGGCGACCAGCTTCAGCCAGTCGGGAATGTTGTTCTGAACCGGACAGTGCACCTGGCAGAAGGGAATGCCGCATTGCTCGCAGCGCGACGACTGGTCGGCGGCTTCCGGCTCGGCCCACTTCTCATAGATCTCGTTGAAGTCTTTTTTGCGCGTATCCGCCGCACGCTTCGACGGCATCGCCTGACCCAAACGGAGGAACTGCAGCATATTCCGCGTCATCGCGGGCATCCTTTGCATCTTGAGAAGCGATCCGGATGCGCCGTTTTTCAAACGGCGCCGCCGAAGCACGGATTGTCTCGGGGCGAAAACGGACCGCGGCTCACGCCGGGGACCGGTTTCGGGCGGACCATAAGAGGCAAATCCCGGGAGTGCCACGAGATTCTTGAAATTAAGTCAGTAATACTTACCTAAATTAAATCGACATCTCATATAGAAAGAATCGATAGCTCATTCGCGTGGGGTAAGATTCTAAATTAGTACATATATGATTACTAATTGCCGCCTACGCGATGCTATGGTCGCGAATCGGTTAGTGATATAAAGGGGTTGGGGGTAGGGATGCGCGGGACGTGGTAGGAATCTCACAACTGATAGTGGTTGTGGTGTTGGGGGTAACCCACATCGCACCGTTGGGCAGCGCCGCCCATCAGACCCTTATTGAGGCCTTGACCTCCTGGCCGCGGATCGGCGGCATCGTTTACCTCGCCCTCAGCGTCGGCCTGCTCCTGTCCATGATGACCTACTTCTGGAGCGACCTCTGGGACATGGGCGTCGGCCTCGCGCGCGCCGCCAAGGGCAAGCGGGATCCGGGCGCCCGCCTCGCGATGCAGCTTTTCATCGCCACCGTTCCCGTCGTCGTCGTCGTTTTCGCGCTGCCCTTCGTCGAATTCCGCTTCCCGGCCTACACGCCGACGGTCATCGGCTGGTCGGCGGTCATCGGCGGCTTCTTCCTGTTCATCCTCGACCGCATGAGCATGACCATCAAACGTCTCGAACATGCCTCGTACATCGACATGATCGTCGTGGCCCTGGCGCAGGTGGTCGCTTACCTGGTGCCCGGCGTCAGCCGTTCGTGCATCACCATGACGTTCGCCCGCGGGCTCGGATACGAGCGCGTCGATGCCGCGCGTTTTTCGATGCTGCTCGGCATGCCCGCGCTTGCGGGCGCATGCGTGCTTCAGGTCATGGCGCTCGTGAAAACCGGCGGTCTGACGTGGCAGCCGTGGCTGCTCGGTGTCGGCGGCGCCGCGTTCTTCGCCGGCCTCGTCACCCTCGGCCTCATGATGGCCTGGCTCAAGCGCCACAGCTTCGCGCCGCTGGCGATCTACCGCCTGCTCGCCGGCGCCGTGATTCTCGCGATTGTCTGGCAGACGCCGGTTTAATCAGCCGTTGCGCGGCTCAAGGCGCAGACGCTTGGTCTGCTGAATCGGGCGAAAGCGCTTCAGATAGGTCGGCGCCACCACTTCGGCCGCCGTCGGCGCGATGCCGAAGGCTTCCAGGCCCGGCAGCACGCCGGTCGCGACATTGCCCAAACGCAGTTGCACCACCTGATCCGGCGTCAGGAAGGGCGCGCCCAGCGAAACGGGCGGGATCTTCTCGACGAGCGTGCGCAGCACGTTGAAGATGCGCGCCGGAATATCGGCCGCGAGGTACGGCAGGCCGATAATGGGCCGGCGGCGCATGGTTTCGCGGTTCACGATGTCCAGGATGGCGCGCATTTCGTAAACGCGCGGGCCGACCAGTTCATAGGTCTTGCCCAGGTGATGCGGGTCGTTCACCGCTGCGGCAATGGCCGCGGCCACGTCGCTCACATAGACGGGCTGGAAGCTCGCGCCGCCGCCGCCCGGCGTGTGCGGGATGGCGTCGGTGAAATACGGCAGCACCGGCATCTTCTGCGCGATGGCGCCGAAACGGTTGAAGAAGCCGTCTTCCGCGCCGAAAACCACCGACGGGCGCACGATGGTGGCCGACGGGAAAGCGACGGCGACGGCGCGCTCGCCGGCGGCCTTGCTGCGGGCATAAGCGGAGGGCGAGGTCGCGTTGGCGCCCAGCGCGGACACATGCACCAGGCGGCGCACACCGGCCGCCATCGCCGCGCGCGCGACATTCTCCGCGCCTTTTTCATGCAGCGCTTCGAACGTGCGCTTCTTGGATTCGTAGAGCACGCCGACCAGGTTGACGACGGCATCGGCGCCCTGAACGGCGGCGGCGACGCTGGCCGGATCGGTGATGGAGACCGGGATCAGCGAGATCTGGCCGAGGTCGCCCGACGGCTTCAGGAACAGCGCCTTGCGGATGTCGCGCACGGCGACGCGCACGCGCCAGCCCTGTGCCGCGAGATGGCGCACCAGATGGCTGCCGATGAAGCCGGAGCCGCCGAAGACCGTAATGAGCTTGTCTGCCATATCCCCACTCCCGGATTTCTAACCGTTCTTGGTCCGGAGAGCCTTTCAGTGACATAGAACCGGAAGGGAGGCAACCGCTCCGCGCGCCGCGGGGCGTGCGCCTTGGGATCGTCAACGCCTGGGGAAACAACGGGAAAACCCGTTTTCCTAAAAGCGCTTGCCCGGCCTCTTGCTTGCATTGACAAGGGGCGGGGGGCCCTGTATCCGTCTCGCCCTGTTCACTACCCCCGGTGCCCGAAGTTCAGGGCGGCGGCTCAAATGCCCAGGTGGTGGAATTGGTAGACGCGCTGGCTTCAGGTGCCAGTGTCCGCAAGGACGTGAAGGTTCGAGTCCTTTCCTGGGCACCATCTTTTGAGATCCGCGGTTTGTCCCGCGGTATCTTAAGCGGCGAATAAGGGCGGCACCCGTGACGAACTATCTGCACCGCGGCGATCTGCCTGCCAACGTCATCTTCAAGGACAGCATCGCCGTCGACAGCGAGACCATGGGTCTGCGCATCGATCGCGACCGTCTGTGCCTTGTCCAGCTGTCCGGCGGCGACGGCCATGCGCATCTTGTCCAGATCGTGCCGGGGCAGAAGGCCGAACGCCTCGCGGCCGTGCTCGCCGACCAGAAGATTCTCAAGATCTTCCACTTCGCCCGCTTCGACCTCGCGATGATCGCCAAGCATCTCGGCGTGCGCTGCGCGCCGGTCTACTGCACGCGCACGGCCTCGCGCCTGGTGCGCACCAATACCGACAAACACGGCCTCAAGGACCTCTGCAAGGAATTGCTCGGGGTGGAAATCTCCAAGCAGCAGCAGACCTC
Source organism: Rhodospirillaceae bacterium (assembly GCA_041919675.1). Taxonomy (GTDB): domain Bacteria; phylum Pseudomonadota; class Alphaproteobacteria; order Rhodospirillales; family Rhodospirillaceae; genus SHVO01. The sequence continues at coordinate 19,719 of JAYRTJ010000046.1, forward strand.
CGACTGGGGGGCGGACACGCTCACCGCCGAGCAGATTGATTACGCCGCCGCCGATGTTCTGCATCTGCACCGGCTGAAGGCCGAGATGGACCGGCTGCTGGCGCGTGAAAACCGCGCGCAGCTCGCCGCCGCCTGCTTCGGCTTCCTGCCGGACCGCGCCGCCCTCGATGTGGCCGGTTGGGCGGACGAGGATGTTTTCGCCCACTAGGCGCACGCGCCAGCCGCGCCGGCGTATACCCCCTTGCAACAATCGTGCCGTTGACCCCTTTTGACGCCCGGGCGATACTTTCATGCGTCCTTGCAAAGGGTTCTTTGACAATGGCATGGGGCAGGCCCACATCCAGCCACACTGAACCGTTATGGGGGCGCCGGCGCAAAAAGCAGGCGATTTCGGCGAATGGCAGTTACTTCACCTAAGGCAGCGTCACCCAGCACGTCCCACGCCGCGGATCTGGCCTCGGCGCGGCGCGTTCTTGAACATGCGCGCGTGGGCATCGATGCGCTCGCGCAGAGCCTGGGCGGCGCCTTCACTTCCGGTCTCGATATCCTGTCCAAGGTCACCGGGCGCGTGATCGTTTCGGGCGTCGGCAAAAGCGGCCACGTCGGACGCAAGATCGCCGCGACCATGGCGTCGACGGGAACACCGGCCTTCTTTGTGCACGCGGGCGAAGCCAGTCACGGCGACATGGGCATGATCGCGCCCGGCGACGCGGTCATCGCCATTTCCAATTCCGGCGAGGCCGGCGAACTGCGCGACCTCGTCGCGTATACGCGCCGCTTTGGGATTCCCTTGCTGGCCATCACCAGCCGGCCGGGCTCGACTCTCGCGCAGGGCGCCGATGTGGTGCTCGCGTTGCCGCCGGTGGGCGAAGCTTGCGCCATCGTTGAAGCGCCGACGACCTCGACCACGCTGACTCTTGCGCTCGGCGATGCGCTTGCGGTTGCGCTCCTCGAGCGCCGCGGCTTCACCGCCGACGACTATAAAGTCTTCCACCCGGGCGGACATCTGGGCCGCAAGCTGTTCAAGGTTGAAGACCTGATGCATGCGGGCTCCGAGCTTCCCCTGGTCTCTCCGGACGCGCCGATGTCCGAAGTCGTGCTCGTCATGACGCAGAAGACTTTTGGCGTGGCCGGTGTCGTCGACAAGGACGGCCAGCTGATCGGGATCGTCACGGACGGCGACTTGCGCCGCCACATCGCGGACAACCTGCTCACCTTGAAGGCGTCGGATGTCATGACGCGCACGCCGAAATTCACCGCCCGCAATATTCTCGCGGCGGAAGCGTTGCGCCGCATGAACGAATGGAAAATCAATTCCGCGTTCGTGGTGGACGACGGCAAGCCGGTCGGCATCCTGCGCATGCACGATGTCTTGAGAGCGGGCGTGGTATGAGCGACGCGAACCGCGATCCGGAACGTTTTTCGACGTGGACCCCGCGCGAGGCCTCGGTCGCGCAGTCGGTCGCCCAGTACAGCCGGTTTGTCGGCCTGATGAAGATCGCGCTGCCGTCGGCGGCGGGGTTTCTGCTTCTTCTCGTGATCCTGCTGCCGCAGTTGCGCCGCGACGAAGACCGCTATCGCATCGACACCGAGATGAGCGACGCCAAGAGCGGCGACAATCTCAGCATGACCAATGCGCGTTACTTCGGCACCGACGATGAAGGCCAGCCCTATTCGGTGCTGGCCGCCGGCGTGCGCCAGCGTCCCGAGAACCAGGAGACCATCGAACTCAATGCGCCGTCCGCCGAGATCAGCCTGAAGGACGGCAAGTTCCTGTCGGCCAAAGCCAATGCGGGCCTCTATAACCGCGGCGACAAGAAACTCGACCTCACCGGCAACGTCGATGTCGGCGAGGAAAACGGCTACCGCTTCAAGACCGGCTCGGCGCTCGTGAACCTCGATGAGGGCACCGCGAGCGGCAAGGAACCGGTGACGGGCGAAGGGCCGCTGGGCACCATGGAAGCCCAGGATGGATTCAATCTTTCGGATCGCGGACGCAATGTACTCTTCAATGGAAAGTCACGGCTCGTGCTGAACAGCAAGGCGGCCGTCAAAACCGAGAAGCCGGCCGAGGCCGCGACACCAGCCGGAGTTCCGCGATGAACGCGCGTTTCATTCTCCTGGCCGCGCTCTGCGCCGGCTTCGCGTCGCCGGCCGCGGCGCAGTCCCTTTCGTTCCTGCCCAAGAACTCCGACCAGCCGATCGTGGTCGATGCCGAACGCGGCATCGAAGTGCAGCAGGACAACAAGCGCGTGATCGCGCGCGGCAACGCCAAGGCCACCCAAGGCGAAGTCAGCATCGTCGGCGACGAACTCATCGCCTATTACCGCACCGGCGACGGCGGCGGCGAAGAGGTCTACCGCGTGTTCGCCGTCGGCAACGTCACCATGCGTTCGTCCGAGGAAACCGCGACCGGCGCCTCGGCGGTCTATGACTTCGACAAGGGCGTGCTCGTGCTTGAAGGCAACCAGGTGCGCCTGGCCAATGCCGACGGCACCGTCAGCGCGCAAAAGGCGCTCCAGTACTGGGCCAGCGAACGTGTCGCCGTCGCTGAAGGCAATGCGGTCGCCGAGGACAGCGAGAAGCGCCGCGTGTTCGCCGACAAACTTGTCGCCTTCTTCCGCGACGAGCCGGGCAATGCGGCGGCGAAGGGCGTCGCGGACGCGGCGCGCGGACGCGGCGATATCACCTACATGCAGGGTTTCGGCAACGTGCGCGTCGAGACGCCGCGCGAAACCGCGCGCGGCGAACGCGCGACCTACAACGTCCAGACCGGGGTCGTGACCCTCGACGGCAACGTCAAACTCACCCAGGACAAGAATGTCCTCAGCGGCGGCTTCGCCGTCGTCAACGTCAAAGGGGGCAGGAGCGCCGTGTACGGCAGCGCCAAGGAAGCAGGCCAGGCCGGCACCCGCGAGAATACGCGCGTGAGCGCGCTGATCGCGCCCAGCTCACGTCCTCCCGAACCGGCCGCGGCCGTGAAAGCTAAACCATGACGCCCGATACGGCGCCCGCGCGCATCACGCCGGCCCCCTCCTCCGACAACAGCGTTCCGTCCTCCGGCATCGCGGTGCGCGGCCTTGCCAAGACCTTCAAGAGCCGCCCCGTCCTGCGCGACGTGAACCTCAGCGTTCAGCGCGGCGAAGCGGTGGGTCTGCTGGGTCCCAACGGGGCCGGCAAAACGACCTCATTCTACTGCGTCACCGGCCTCATCACGCCGGACAAGGGCCGCATCTATCTCGACGGCCAGGACATTACCCCACTCCCAATGTATCGGCGCGCGCGCCTCGGCATCGGTTATCTGCCGCAGGAAGCCTCGATCTTCCGCGGCATGTCGGTCGAGGGAAATATCCGCGCCGTCGCCGAAGTGGTCGAGCGCGACAAGGCGGCGCAGGACGCGCTGGTCGAAGCGTTGCTCCGCGAGTTCTCCATCGAACACTTGCGCCGTAGCCCGGCGCTCGCGCTGTCGGGCGGCGAACGCCGCCGCTGCGAGATCGCGCGCGCGCTTGCGTCCCGGCCCAGCTTCATCTTGCTCGACGAACCGCTGGCCGGCATCGATCCCATCGCGGTGGGTGAAATCCGCCAAATGGTCTCGCACCTCAAGGATCGCGGCCTCGGCGTGCTCATCACCGACCACAACGTGCGCGAAACGCTCGATATCATCGACCGCGCCTACATCCTTCATGAAGGCACGGTGCTGATGGAAGGCCGTCCTTCGGAGATCGTCGCACATGAAGGCGTGCGGCGCGTCTACCTGGGAGAGCGTTTCAGTCTGTAAGGCGAGGTGACGTAACGAACATGGCGCTTTCGCCGCGGCTAGACCTCAGGCAGACCCAAAGCCTCGTCATCACGCCCCAGCTGCAGCAGGCGATCAAACTGCTGCAGCTGTCGGCGCTCGAGCTCAGCGAGTACGTCGAGCAGGAACTGGAATCCAATCCGCTGCTCGAAGCCGACGATACGTCTGAAACCGCCGCGCTCGACGAAAGCGCCGGCAACGCCGACGACCGCAGCGACGACGGGCTTTCGGTGGTCGATTCCCTCGACGGTCAGAACGAAGCGCCGCTCGACGTCGAAGTCGCCGTGGCCGACAACGAGTCCGGGCTCGGCGACGACACGCGAACGCCGATCGATACCGCGAACGCCGAGAATTGGGGCGCGGGCGGCGGCGACGGCGAGCGCCCGGATCTCGAAGGTCTCGTCGCCGACGTGCCGGATTTGCGCAGTCATCTCGTACAGCAGCTCAACTTTGCCTGCGGCGACGCGAAGGACCGTTTCGTCGGCATGTATCTGATCGACCAGTTGGACGAGAGCGGTTATTTGCGCCTCTCCACGGAAGAGGCGGCCGGGCAGCTTGGCGTCCCGCGCGAGACGATCGCGCGCATTCTCGGGCTCATGCAGCGCTTCGATCCCACGGGCATCTTCGCGCGCGACCTGAAGGAATGCCTGCGCCTTCAGCTCGAGGACCGCAATCGCTACGACCCGGCCATGGCGGCCTTTATCGAGAACCTCGAACTGTTTGCCGCGCGCGATCTGAAGAAGCTGCAGGCGGTCTGCGCCATCTCGCTCGAGGATTTGCACGACATGATCGCCGAGGTGCGTGCGCTCGATCCCAAGCCGGCCTTGCGTTTCGAGCGAACCACGAGCAACGCGGTCATTCCCGACGTGATCATGTCGGCGCGGCCCGACGGCGGCTGGCGGGTGGAGCTGAACGCGGACACGCTTCCGCGCGTGCTGGTGAACCGCAAGTACATGGCCGACATCACCAGGACCGCCGCCAGCAAGGCGGACAAGGCATTCCTGGCCGAAAAGCTTCAGTCGGCCAATTGGCTGGTCAAAGCTTTGCACCAGCGGGCCGAGACCATCCTCAAGGTGGCCAGCGAACTCGTGACCCAGCAGGAGGAGTTCTTCCGCCACGGCGTTACACACTTGCGCCCGCTCATCCTGCGCGATGTCGCGGATGTGATCGAAATGCATGAAAGTACGGTCAGCCGCGTTACGACCAACAAGTACATGTCGACGCCGCGCGGCATCTTTGAGTTGAAGTACTTTTTCACCCAGAGCCTGCCGTCCGCCAGCGGTGCCGAGGCCCACTCGGCCGAAGCGGTCCGTCACCGGATCAAGGTCTTGATCGACGCCGAGGCGGCCGGCGACGTGCTTTCCGATGACAGGATCGTGGAGATCCTGCGCTCCGACGGCGTCGAAGTGGCGCGCCGGACGGTAGCTAAGTATAGGGATTCACTCAATATTCCATCGTCTGTACAGCGCCGGCGGGACAAGTCCCTCGGGATTTCGCTCCGTTAACCATTGACCAAAATTAAGGGTGTCAATTCTTGACTTGGCCCCGAGCGGGCGCATATTTTCCGCGACTTTTTTAGGGCCGCCCCGAGGGGTTGGCCGGCGGCCGCGCCCCTGAAAGGCGCAAACGGCGTCCTAGGGTTCAGCGAAGCCCGGCAAAAGAAAGACAAGAACAAAACTAGAGCAAATCCGTTCGTCCCCGTCGTATGGCGATTTTATTCGTTTGAACTTCCACACCCCCCGGGCGTTCAAAGGGTGTGATGTAAAGGCGTGTTATGGAAATTAGAGATTTGCTACAGCCGGAAGCCGTGGTTGCGGATCTGAAGGCTGCCAACAAGAAACAGCTGCTCCAGGAGCTGGCGCGCCACGCTTCCAAGATCACCGGCGTCAACGACCGCAAGATCTTCGAAACTCTCCTTGAACGCGAACGCCTCGGCTCGACGGGCGTCGGCAGCGGGATTGCGATTCCGCACGGCAAACTCTCCGACTTCAAACGGCTGTACGGCGTGTTCGCGCGTCTCGACCGCGCCGTGGAATTCGATTCCATCGACGAGCAGCCCGTCGATCTGATCTTCCTGCTCCTGGCGCCGGAAGGCGCGGGGGCCGATCATCTCAAAGCGCTTGCCCGCGTCTCGCGTCTCCTGCGCGATTCCTCCATGTGCGACAAGCTGCGCGGCGCCGAAACCGCCGACGGCCTCTACATGGTGCTGACCCAGTCGGAAGCTCAGGCGGCGTAAAGCCCGCCTTCTCCTTGAATAGAGCCTGAGCTACGCTGGCCGTCTCGCAGGCGGGGGGCTCGCGCATGTCCAAAACTCTGCTGTTCTTGGCGCTTCTCGTCGGCGGCGGCGCCGCCGCGCAAGTCGCTAAAGATCCCTTGCAGGAGATCTGCACCGGGTTCCTCGCGCAAAGCGGCGCCGGTGTCTCCGGCGATCAGCAAAAGCTGTGTTCCTGTCTCGTCGCCGAGACGCAGAAGCAGCTGACGCGCCAGGAAATGGAAATCTACCACCAGGCCATGACCAGCGGCGGCCAGCCGCCGCCCGCCGTCATGGAAAAGGTCGTGGGGGTCGCGACGGTCTGCCTGACGCAGGCGCGCTGACTATTGGCGGCCTAACCGGAACGCCAGCGTGAACTTGAAACCCGACGCCGAGATCGGACGTCCGTTCGAATCCAGCATCGGCGTGAAGCGCCACGCCTTGAAGCTTTCCAGCGCGGCCTGATCGAACACGCGCGCCGGGGTCGACGTCGTGACGCGCGCTTCGGTGACGGCGCCGTTCTGATCGAGGCCGTAGGCGATATCCACGTCACCCTCGATCTTCTGCCGGTACATTTCGACCGGATAATTGGTGGGCGTTCTATAGACGGGCTGCGGGTCCTTGCCGCGCTTCATGTCGATCCCGCGCGACACTTCGATGGCCTGCTCGACGGCGGTGAGCTTGTCGTCGGACTCTTCGGCGATCTTGATCAGCAGCGTGCGGCGCGGTTGCAGTTTCTTCTCGTCCTGGCCGGCGGCGGCGCGCATGGCGATCTCTTGCTTCATCGCGGCGATAGCGGCGCGCATGTTGCCGGTGGCCAGCGTGTTTTCCGAAATCGCCTGCACGAAATAGAGTGTGTCGGGCGCTTTGTCGCCGAGCGCTTCGCGCGCGGCCACCAGGCCTTTCTGCGAAAGCTCGAGGCCCTTCTTGAAATTCTTGGTCCCGTACGCCTGTTGGACCTGAGTGCGCAGTTCGCGGACCTCGCGTTTGCCGTCCTCGCCGCACGCGGCGACGCAGGCGCATAGCGTCATCACCGCGAGGAAAGCGCGGGCGCTTGTACGTAGGTTATGCAGCGCGAGATTCGGCATTTGTAACTGCGGTCCCAGGGGTCGCATCCTGGGATTGTCGCCGATAAACCCATATTTTTGGTTAATTTGCCGCGCGAGTTAGTACACTTCCTTCGTGTTGGGAGGGATTCGATGCTGCTTGCCGGCCAGATGATGGACCGACCGCTCTTGGTGCTGCCTCTGCTGCAGCACGCCGCGCGGCATCATGCCGATTCCGCCATTGTCACGCTCGGCGCCGACGGCACGGTGCACCGCACCACCTA
>JAYRTJ010000047.1:0-25010 GCA_041919675.1 Rhodospirillaceae bacterium
GACAAGGTTCCCCGCCGAGCCGATCAGGATCATCTTCACCCGGCGCGCCATGTCCGCCGCCGTCATCTTATCGGCAGGCGCAGCGCCGTTCACCGTCATATCAGCTTGAGCCATCTCTACTCTTCCCTTCCCGCGTTCTATTGGCGCGCGGCAGCGGTTGCCGCTTCGCTCTTGCCCGTCTCGCCCGCGGCCACGGCCGCCGGCGGATGAACAATGAACGCCTGTTTGAATTTGATCTGCCACGCCGAGGAGATGAACGCGTTCTTACCGTCTTCTCCCGGATAGGCATCCGCATTGCGGATGAACGAGCGATATTCGGACGGGATGGACTCCTGTCCGTATGAGCGGAAGTGCGTCGCCCAATTCTGCGCGAGGTTGTTCTGCAGGCGCTCGATATCGAGATAACCGCCCATCAGGCCTTCCGCGCCGTCTTCCGTCAGCCTCAGTTCCACGCGCCAATCGCGCACGAATTGTTTGGGCGCGCCGCGCGCCAGCGTTTCGGGGATGTAGATGTCGATGGGCGTCGTGGTCAGCACGCCCTCCACGATCTTGCCCTTGGCGCTCTTGATGTAATCCTTGCCCCAACGGTGATCGGCGCGCTGCGTGCCGCCCGGAATGAAGTTGCCGGCGGAATCAAGCAGCAACGCATCGAGACCGCGATAAATGGTGACCGTCACATCGGGGTCGTTCGTCAGGCTATCGATGCCCGTCAACTCCAGCAGGAAGCGGTTGTACTTGTACTGCTGCATGTAGCTTTCGACGAAGTGGCGATAGGAACCATCCGGCCCCCGGTAGCTCGCGACGCAGCCGAACGCGCGGTAGATCTGATTGTCGATGCCGGTGACCTTGCCGTCGGGGCTGGTGAAATCTTCCGGCCCGACTTTGCCGTCCAGATTGAGGCCGATGCCGATCTTGCCTTGCGGTTCATGGAACGGCAGGCCGTGCGTCTCGGCCGTCTTCTCGGGCACCCACACTTCGCTTTCGCGCTCGAGCTGCGTGTCGATATAGGTGTGTTTCTTGTCGCGCGGATAAAGCTTGTCGAACTGCTCGCGCGGGCCGTCGTTCAAACCGTTCGGGCACTCGGCCTTGCCGTCGGGCGTCTGATAGACGGCCCAGTTCTTGTTCGTCATCGCGTAGCCGATCTTGCCGTTTTGCAAGGCATCGTCGGCGGACGCGACAGACGCGAAAGCCATGCCCGCGGCAAGCGCGCAGGCCGTGACCGACGTCCTCGACAAAATCTTTCCCATCACGCTCTCCCTCGTCTCCGGCGCTTAGCCGCGGCCGAACGCTTCGCGGATCCAGAACGCTTTCCAGCCGTTCCGCATGCCGCTGAACTCTCCCCAGGCGTCGCACTCATAGTCGCCCGGCGTCTTGTCGCGGGCGCAGACATAGACCGGGCGATCCCGGTAAGCCCACACCCGCTGCGCGCCCGACGCGGAGGGTTCTACCCAACGACCGGTGGACGCGTCGATATATTTGATGCTCCAGATGCCGCTGTCGCTCTTTTCGCCCGCGCCGGCGGCCAGATATTGGAAGGTTTTTTGGCAACGCTGCCAATCGCCCTTCCCGCAAATGGCCAATCGATAAGCCTGCGGCTGCGACGGATGTGAGCAATCGAGCTGATCTTGCGCATCGTCGTTACAATTATAGAGATACAGGGTGCGGCCTTTCGCGTCGGCCAGCATCGAGCCCGCGGTGCCTTCGGTGATCTGGAAACCCTTGGGGAACTGCGGCGGAAGCTGGGTGAACACATTGTGCCAGCCCGGCTCGTCGGAGCCTTCGAAGCTCGGACGCTTCTGTTCCAGAATGTAACTGTAAACGGGGCGCCCGCGGTACGCCCACTGCTTCACGCCCGGCGAACGTTCAACGATGGTCCAGTCGCCCTGCGGACGGATCCGCTCCGGCGCCGGCACCGGCTGGAACTTCTCGAGGCATGCGCCCGTGCAGCCGAATTTGCCGCCCGCATCGCCGTCGAAGACGTAGATCGAATAATTGTTAGCGAGGGTCAGCTGGCGTCCCGCGTGCGAGACGCTGACCTTGAACTGCGACGGCATGTTGCGTTCGGGCCCCATGGGCTTACGCAGCGCCCCTTCCCCGTCACCGCCGTCGAGCGCGCTGGTGGCGCCGAGCACGTCACCGGCTTTCTTATCGAGATTCGACGTGTAGAGCGCCTGACCGTCGTAGGCCCATTGCTTACGGCCGCCGGGGCCATCGACGATCGTCCATTTACCCACGGCTTTTGAATCCGCCGACGCAAGCACCGGCGGCCATACCTGCACGCAAGACGGACGCGTGTTCACTTCCGGAAGCTCAAGGCCGCCCGGATACGGGCTCTGCAGGCCGACGTTCTCGCGGTAATGCGTATCGTCGCAGGTCGGCTTGCCTTTGAGCTCACCGGCATTGCCGTTGCGCAGCGGCGTGAGCGGCCAGCCGTACAGCGTTTTTCCGGAAGCGTCCGCGAACACCGCGCCTTCCAGTTCCGCGACCACGACCTTAAAGCCCGGCGGCATCTCTTCGCGCACATAGTCTTCCGTGAGCGCGTACTGCTGCTTGGTCCACGTATAATATTCTGCAGCCGAGGCGGCGCCCGCGGCAACGCAAGCCGCCAAGGTCAGTCCGCTCAAGATATGCCGCACGTTTCTCATACTTCGTCCTCGAGGCTCAAAATCATCGACGCGCCGGCACCGATGCGCCGCCTGCCGCGGGCGCACCTGAAGCCACCGCCTGCGGCGGATGCACGATGAACACTTGTTTGAATTTCACTTCCCAACCCGAAGAGATCGCCGTGTTGCGGCCGCTCGCATCCGGATAAGCGTCGGCGTTGCGGATCATCGAACGATATTCAGACGGCAACGGTTCGCGGCCATAGCTGCGGTAGTGCGTGGTCCAATTCTGCGCGAGGTTGTTGTAGAGCTTCTCGATGTCGAGATAGCCGCCCATCAGGCCTTCGGCGCCTTCTTCCGTGAGGCGCAGCTGCACGCGCCAATCATGGATCAAAAGATTGGCCGAGCCGCGCTTCAGGCTCTCGGGCATCGTGATGTCGATCGGGTCCGTCGTCAGAACGCCGTCAACCACGCGCCCCTTGGTGCTCTTGATCAGGTCCTTGCCCCAGCGCATGTCGACGCGCTGCGTGCCGCCGGCCGCAAAAGCGCCTTGCGAGTCCAGGAGCAGCGCATCGCGTCCGCGCAGCACCTTCACCGTCACATCCGGATCGTTCACCATGTCGTCGAGATCGGTGATCTCGATCAGCATGCGGTTGTAGTTGAACTTCTTCATGTATTCCTGAATGAAGAAGCGGTACGAGCCGTCCGGACCGCGGTAGTTCCCGACGCAGCCGAACACCCGGTAAATCTGATTGTCGATGCCGGCCAGCTTGCCGTCCGCGCTCGTGAAATCGCCGGCGTCGTTTTTGCCGTCGAGATCGAGGCCGATGCCGATCTTGCCTTGCGGTTCGTAGAACGGCAGGCCGCGATCATCGCCCTTGCTGTCCGGCAGCCACACTTCGCCCTCGCGCTCGAGTTGCGAGGCGTCGAACTTGTGATGACCCTCGCGCGGGTACAATTTGTCGAACTGCTCGCGCGGACCGTCGTTCAGGCCGTTCGGGCATTCGGCTTTGCCGTCCGGCGTCTGATAGATCGCCCAGTTCTTGCCGACGATGGTGTAGCCGATCTTACGGTCCTGATAGGCCTCATCGGCGAACGCCGTACCGGCGCCAAGCGCGCATCCGGCGATCAGTGCTGCGAGAATTCGCTTTTTCATCCGCACACCCAATCTTTAAATCGCGTTGTCGCCAAAGGCGTCGCGGATCCAGAAGCCCATAAAGCCGTTTCTGACTCCGCTCCACTCGCCCCAGGAATCGCACTCGTAGTCACCCGGCTTCTTATCGCGTCCGCACAGGTACACCGGACGATCGCGGTAGGCCCACACGCGCAGGGCTCCGGCCGTGCCGGCTTCGACCCAGCGGCCCGTTTCCGGGTTGATGTACTTGATGCTCCAGAAGTGCGTTTCGCTTTTCTCGTCCGGACCGGCGGTCAGATACGGGAAGGTCTCGAGGCAGCGCTTCCAATCGCCCTTGCCGCAAAGCGCAAGGCGGTACGACTGCGGTTGCGAGGGATGCGAACAATCAAGCTGGTCCGCCGCGTCGTCGTTGCAGTTATAAGTGTAGATCGTGCGGCCCTTGGAATCGGCGAGCATCTGTCCCGTGTAGGTATCCGTGATCCGGAACCCCTTGGGGAACTGCGGCGCGAGCTGCGTGAACACATTGTGCCAGCCCGCTTCTTCCGCGCCCTGGAAGCTCGGGAATTTTTCCTCGAGGTTGTAGCTGTAAACCGGCTTGCCGCGGTACGCCCACTGCTTCACGCCCGGCGAACGCTCAACCGTCGTCCACTCGCCGCGCTGCTGAATCCGTTCCGGCGCGAGGATCGGCGCAAATTTCTCGAGGCATTCAGCGGTGCAACCAAGCTTGTCCCTGGCATCGCCGTCGAAGACATAGACCGCGTGTTCATTCTGAAGAGTCAGGAGGCGGCCGTACGCATAGGACATCACCTTGAACTGCGACGGCAGATTGCGGTCCGGTCCCACGGGCCAACGCACCGCACCGGTACCGTCGTGCTGCAGATTGGTGCTGGTGCCGCCCCAGACGTCGCCCTTCTGCTTGTCGAGCACGGAAGTGTACAGCGCCTGGCCATCGTAGGCCCACTGCTTACGTCCCCCCGGACCGTCGACAATAGTCCACTTGCCCACCGGCTTTGCATCAACGGCCGCGAGCACCGGCGGCCACGCGCCGACGCAGGACGGACGCGTTTCGACCTCGGGAAGCTCAAGGCCGCCCGGATACGGACTCATCCAACCCGTATTCACTTTGTAGACGGTATCGCTGCAGGTCGGCTTGCCCTTCATCTCTCCGGCATTGGCGTTCCGCAGCGCCATCACCGGCCAGGCGTAGAGGGTCTTGCCGCCGGCATCGGCGAAAACCGCGCCTTCAAGTTCAGCGACCACGACCTGGAAGCCCGGCGGCATCTCCTCGCGGATATAATCCTCGGTGAGCGCGCGCTGCTCCTTGCTCCAGGTGTGTTCGGCTTGCGCGAAGGCCGCGCCGGCGAGAAAAACGCCCGCCGCGGCCACACCCGCCATCACTGAACGAAGCTGTCGCATCCGGTTGCGGTCCTTACGCGACGATATCGCTGATGACGCGGTCGGTCTCGTTGCTCTTTCCGCCCCACGTCTTCATGCCGAGCCCCATCGCCTTGAGGCCGGTGAAACCGATGTCGGTGATCTTGCCGCCATTGCACGGGATGTGCAGGCCGGTCTTGATCTTCCCGCCCATGCGGCCCGCGGTGAACGCGGCCATTTCCTCGAGCGAGTGCACGCGCGCGTCCGAGACGTCGCTGTTGCCCATGATGAAGCAATTGTCGAGCAGCGTGCCGTCGCCTTCCTTGATGCTCGCGAAGGCCTTTACATAATACGCCCACGATTCCATCGCACGGCGCACGAACCACGAGGCGTTCGGCTGATAGCCGAGCTTTTCGTCCTTCGGCTCTTCGTGCGTGCAGGTGTGGTGCGGCTTGTCGTAGCCCGGCTTCGTCGTGTTCGAGAAGCCGTAGGAGTAGATCATGTTGAACACGCGGCTCTGGTCGCACGCGATGGCCATGGCGAGGAGGTCGGTCATGACGTTGTGGCGGTCGGCGACGAGCTTGTAGTCGCTGCCCGTGTCCATATCCTTCGCGGCCTTCGGCCTCACGCAAGCTTCGCGCGGCTCCGGCTTGGTGAGCTGCTGGTTGAACTGATTTTCAAGGTGGCGCAGGCCGGTGAAATACTGGTCGAGGCGCGCCTTGTCTTCGGCGCCCACGCGGGTCTCGAGCGTCTTGATCTTGTCCATAACGCCCGTGAGCGCGCTTTTACGCACCATGATCGTCGGCGACGGCGTGAATGTCGGCGCATTCGGGTCCTGGAAGTCCGGTCCAAACAGGCGGGTGTAGAAATTCACCGGCGAGAATTCCGGCGAATTCGACGTCGTCGGGCTTTCGTAGCTGATGATGTCGCGCACGTCGCCGGTGGAGGTCGTGGTCAGGCTCTTGAAGCGCGTGGTGCGACCGATCTGATTGGCGACCGTCGTATCGATGCTCTCGGCCAGCGACTGGTTCTGCACCATCGGCGCTACGCCCGTACGCGCGACGACCCAGCCGGTGTAGTGACAGAAGAAGGCGCCGTCGCGATACGCGGTCAGGTTCGTGAACAGGTTGATGTGCTGCTTGATGTCTTTCAGCGATTCGATTTCTTCAGGCAGCTCGTAATTGGCGCCGGCCTGCTTCGGCACGAACACCGACTTGCTGATGCCCATGCCCCAGTACCAGGTGCCGAAACGCACCGGAAGCGGCGCGCCATCGGCCATCGCGTTGCCGTTGCCGTTGAGGAAGACGTTCAGGAGCGGCAGGCCGACCGTCACGGCGCCGCCATTCAACATCCCGCGGAGAACTCGGCGTCTGTCAAAACCTTGCATAACTTCCTCCTTACTTCGTGTTCGCGGCAACGGCCGCGGCGGACGGCGCGCTCGCCGTGTTCTCGCCCGTGGCCGGGGCCGATTTGGGTTCACTGATGCGCGTGAACGCATCGCTCATCGTGATGGTGCGCAGCAGCGCCGGCAGCTTGTAGCCTTCTTCGCCAAACTTGGCCGTGAAGTAGGCAAGCAGCGGACGGTCCGCGTTGGTCGTCGGCGAGCCCGCCCCATAGGCAAAGGCGCGCTTGACAAGACACGACGGCAGCGCCGGATGATTGCGCAGCGTCTGCCCAAGGCCGACAGCGTCTTTGAAGGGCTTGCCGTCGAGAGCGCCGCTGGCGTCGATTTTCTGGCCTTTTTCGGTTTCACGGAACGCGCCGATGCCGTCGAAGTTTTCAAGTCCGAGGCCCATCGGGTCCGTGATCTTGTGGCATCCCGCGCACACCGGGTTTTCCAGATGGAAATTGACGCGGTCGCGCGTGGTCTTCAGGGTTGCCTTGGGGTTTTCCAGCGCCGAAAAATCCACGTTCGCCGGCGGCGGCGGAACGGGCTGGCACAGGAGGAGTTCACGCAAAGCCTTGCCGCGCATGGTGGGAGAGCTGCGGACGGGGTGCGAGTGCACCGCCAGGAAGCTGACGTGGGTGAGAATGCCCGCGCGCGGGCTGCCTTCCGGGAACGTATAACGCGACCATGTCGGCGTCGCCGGGAGTTTGTACACCGCCGCGAGACGCGGCGAGATGAACGTGTCGCGCGTCGTGTAAAGGTCGCGATAGTCGAGGTTCTTCGTGATCAGGTGATCGACCGCGACACGCAATGTTTCTTCACGGGCGTCGGTCGCCGTCACGCCGGTGAACACCGGATACATCTGGGCATCCTTGGCCAGGGCGGCGAAGCTGTCGAAAGCGAACATGTCGTCGAAGAACGCGCGCATGCCTTTTTCAAGGCGCGGGCTGGCGAGCATGCGGTCGATTTGCTTCAGGCGGCCTTTGGGCGTCTGGAGTTCTCCCTTTTCCGCGGCGCGCAGCAACTCGTCGTCCGGCGCGGCGTTCCACAGGAACAGGGACAGGCGCGTGGCCAGCGAATAGCCGTCGAGGCGCTGGCGGCCGGCGTTGCGCGGATCGGCTTCCGCGCCCTCCACCACGAACAACACATCCGGGCTGATCAACATGGCCTCGATGGAGACCGCCAGCCCACGGTAGAAATCGCTCAGCGACGCCGCCGCCTTGCCGGCCTCGTCCACATACTCGGCGAGTTCGACCTTGCTCAGGGGGCGCCGGTGCATAAGGCGCCCGACGTGCGAGAAGAACTGGGCCGCGCAGGCGGCGTCGGCCGCGCCGGCATCCTTGGGCGTGCAGGTCAGAAGGAACTTGCGGCGGTCCTCGTCGACGACAAGCTGCGCCACCGTCACCGCGGCCTTTTGGTACAACTCGAGCTGCGATGACGAGATCCCGCCGCGCCCCGTGCCCAAGGCCAGCAGTCCGTCCGTACGCTGCGCGGGCGGGAAGTTCGGATTGAGTTGGACGTCGGGTCCGAAAACGTAAGCCAGCGTATTGAGGTACTGCTCTTGCGTCAGCGCGCGCAGGCGTTTCGGCGTCCCGTCGGTGACAGGCTCGGCCGTTGCCGCGACGTTCGCGGCTACCTTACCGGCGGGCGCACTTTCGTTCGCCGGGCCGGAACAACTTGCCAGCACAAAAGCGCACCCCAGCGCCAACGCACTTCCACGAAGCACAGATATAAAAGTCTCACGCATGGACGAAACCGAACCTTTCATAGCGGTCGCATGTCTCCCAACGGCTTCCGGAAAGGAGGGCCAACCTCCCGCTCCTCCCGGACCTCACAAGGCCTCAAATCGCGCGTCGGCTTTTGCCGCCGACGTTCCGTTCCCCCATGCCCGCGATCATATCACCAGCGGCCGGCGGAACGTATAAGATCGGCGTGATTTTCTGTCAAAAAAATCCCGCCAACCGACAACAGTTACAGACACTTAAGCGGCGGTCTATGAGGCGCGTGCCGCGCGCTTCTCCAGCCTGGCGTGGCGCCCAGCACCCGAGCGCCAATGCCGCCGCGCGAACCGCGGTTCCCTTACGCGCAAACCGTGCGCGTCCTCCCTTCCCCCGCTTGCCTCTACGCAACTTCCATACCATTCACGATAAATTTCAATAAGGTCTCATATAATATTGAAATAACTAATTTTTTTGGCGTTTTTCCTCGTGTCGACTTTCAACGAATAAGCGGAAAACAGCCTATTTGTCCATTTAGACCGGCAATATCCCGCCTATAGAGGGTTGGGAGACGCGCCACGCAGAATATGGGTTTACAACACCGGCCCCACAGGTTTTCTGTCGCCATTCACCACGGGATGAGAACCGATGTTCGTTGAAGAGTTTCCGGGCGCCGTTCCGGCTGAGCTTTGCGCCAAGATCATTTCCGCCTTCGAGCGCGACCCGGCCCGCAAAGCCAGCCGAGTCATCGTCGAAGGCAAGGCCGTCGACCACGAGTACCGCTCGGGCACCCAACTTGCGATCAGCCGGCAGTCGCCCGAATGGGAAGCCCTGTTCATGGCGGTCGTACCCATGATGCGGTCGACGATGGAGCAGTACATGGCCAAACACAGAGGGCTTGCCGAACTTGTGGATGCGGAGGGCCTTGATTGTACGTTGCCGATGATCGAGCGCGTTGATCCGGGTCAGGGATTCGACTGGCACTACGATGCAACGCGGCCGGTTACCAACCGCGTGGCCGCGGGCCTGTTGTACCTCAGCGATGTTACCGAAGCCGGCGAGACGGAATTCATCGACGGCCTTAAAGTGAAGCCCGCGGCAGGCAAGATCGCGCTCTTCCCGCCCTACTGGACTCACTTTCACCGCGGCGTCTCCCCCGCACGCGAAGCGAAGTACGTATGGAGTTATTTTTGGATATATCCGGGAAGCCGCGCATAGCATTTCGTACCGGGGCATGAAGTATCCGGCATTTCTGGCGGCGCTGTGCGCCGCTTCGGCCGCGTTCGCCGACGGGCAGGCCAGCTATCTCAAACATTGTTCGCTCTGCCATCAGGCCGATGCGCAAGGCATCCCAGGCACCTTCCCGCGCCTCATGGGCCGCGTCGGACAGATCGGATCGAGCGCGGACGGCGCCGCTTTCATGGCGCAAGCCATTTTATGGGGCATGTCCGGAAGCATCACGGTCGACGACGTGCCGCTGACCGGCGTGATGCCGGGCGTCCCGCACGTCCCGGACGAAGAGATTTTCTCCATCGTCGCGTACCTTGCCACCGAAGGTGGGACGGTGAAAAACACCACCGTCCTCAATCTCGAGACCATCAAAGCCGCGCGCGCGGCCGGCCGGATTCCTCAAGCGACCACGAACGCCCGCCGGCAGGAACTTTTCGCCGCCGGCGTCATAAAATGAAAAAGGCGGGACCGGTTTCTCGGTCCCGCCCCTTCAATCTCGAACGTGCCGCTTAGAACTGGAAGCGGATACCGGCGCGGTACTGACGGCCGATCACGTCGTAGTCCTTGTTGCTCATGCCGTTGTAGTACGCAGCCGTGAGGCTGCCGCCGATGACCGGCGGATCGGCATTGAGCAGGTTTTCGACGGTGCCGAAGATCTCGACATTGTAGTCGTCAAACGGCTTGAAGCCGCCCGTGAGATCGAGGGTCGTCGCCGAGCGGATGTGGTTTTCCCCCAGCGTCGGCTTGTTGGCCGTCGAGGTCGGGCAGCCGCTGGAGCAGACCACGAAGTTGCCGTTGTCGTACTTGCCCGCGCCCGTATAACGCACGTTCATACGCACGTTCCAGGTATCGACGTCGTAACCGAACGTCATCAGGCCCTTCCACTTCGGCGCCGTGAGGTTGCCGCTGAACGGCGAGATGCCGCCCCACTCGCCGACCACACCGGTGCCGTCGATCACGATGCCCTGCGTGTTGACCGTGCGCAGCTTGATCACGCGGGTGGCCATCGCACGGACGGAGAAGTTACCGTCCAGGCTCTCGCTGATCACCGACGCCGGGGTGCGGTAGCTGGCTTCGAAGTCGATGCCCTGCGCCTTCTGGCTGATCAGGTTTTCAGGCTGCGTGATGACCTGGAAGATCAGGCCGTCGGCGCCGCGCTGGATCGCATTACAGAGCACCGTGTTCCCCGCGAAGCAGAGGTTCACGACGGTCTGACCGCTCGGGGCCTGCACGGAGCCCTTCACGTTGATGTTGTAGAAGTCCGCCGAGGCCTGGAAGCCCTGGAGGAACGTCGGCTGGAACACCACGCCGAGACCCGTCGTGTCCGCCTTTTCAGGCAGCAGGTTCGGGTTACCGCGCGTCAGGCGGAACGACGCCGGGATGTTCACGTTCAGGAACGGATCGAACAGCGGTTCGCCCGAGTTCGTCTGACCGGCGGTGAACAGTTCGCCGAGGTTCGGCGCACGGATGTCGCGCGAACGCGTCATGCGGAAGCGGATGTCGTCGACCGGCTGGTAGGTCAGACCCAACTTCCACGTCGTGACGTAGCCCGAGGTCGAGTAGCTGGTGGCGCGAACGGCGGCGTTCAGATCGAGCGAACGGGCCCACGTTTCGTCCTTGGCCAGCGGGATGAGGGTTTCAACGAAACCTTCCGTGACGTTGAACGAGCCGAAGCTGGCGTGATAGTTCGCGGCGAAGAACTGCGTCGCTTCGTCGCGCGCGCTCGCCAGGCCCTTCACGCTTTCCTTGCGGTGTTCGACGCCGAACGCCAGCGAGACCGGACCGGCCCACAGGTCGAGCGGTTCGCCGTTGACGCTGAACGCCATCACATCCTGCTTCAGCGACTCATAGCGGTAAGCGGTGCCCGTCACATAGTCGATGGCGGCCTGGTTGTTCACGCCGATACCCATGACGTTGAACGGACGGCAGGCCGGATCGTCATTGGCCGGGTTCGTGTCGGCGTTCACGCGGCAGACGATATTTCCGCCGGAGACAACGGCGTCGATCGCCTTCAGGTAGTTCGGCGTGATGCCGACGTGCGGCGTACGCGGCGACAGGCCCGTCATGCTGTGCTGGATGTAGGCATTCCAGGTCCAGTCGGTTTCGAACGCGGTGACGTTGCCGTCGAGACCGCCCGAGAAACGGCGGAGCGTACGGCGGTTGTCGGCGCGGAAGCGCTGCGTGTCGACGTTGGTCGAGCCCAGCGTGAAGCTGGTCAGACCGAGGGCCACCATCTGGTTGCGCACCGAGGTCGGGATGAAGGCGTTATCGACCAGGACGGTGTTGTTGCCGAGACGGCGGTTCGGGTTCGAGGTGTTGTCGGCGTGCGCATTGGCCCACTGAGCGTCCACGAACGCGGTGACATTGTCGCTGATGTCGTAGCTGAGGCGGCTATAGGCGACATAACGCTTCACGCGCGGATCGAGGTCGAGGCCGTCGTCAATGCGCGAAACGCGCCAGTCGCCGCCCTGCATGAAGTTGTTGCCGACGTCCGTGCCGAACTGGAACGGCGCGGGCGTGCCGCCCGGACCAAACATGATGCCCTTGAGCGGACCGGCGGTGATCACGCCGCCCGGGGTGCCGCGCGACAGACCGACGTTACGCGCAACGATGTACTGCGGTGCGCCGCTGGCCGGGTTGGCGGTCCAGGCGGGGTTCACGACCATGGCCGCGCTGCTGTCGTTCCAATCACGCGGAACGCCGCCGATGCCGCCGATGTAGCCGATTTCGCCGGCGATCAGGAAATGACCGCGGCCGCCGCTGAACGGCGTGCCCGCGGTGAGCGAGACGTTGTAGTTCTTGTCGTCGCGCCACTGAGTCATACCGCCCTGGACTTCACCCTTAATGCCGGTGAATTCCTTGTCGATGATGAAGTTGACGACGCCCGAGAGCGCATCGGAGCCGTAAGCGGCCGAGGCGCCGCCGGTCACGACGTCAACGCGCTGAACGAGACCGTTCGGGAACGAGTTGATGTCCGGGGCGCTGTTCTGCGCGGTCAGCGACGAGTTGATGACACGCTGGCCGTCGAGCAGGATCAGGGTACGGTTGGTGCCCATGCCGCGCAGGTTGAGCTGGTTCACGCCGGCGGCGCCCGAGCTCAGGTTCGCGGTCATGTTACGCGGCTTCACCGAGCCCGAGAACGCCGGAAGGGCGTTGACGGCGTCGGCGATGTTGTTCGCGTTCATCGAGTCCAGTTCTTCGGCGCCGAGCACCGAGACCGGCGTCGGAGCTTCGTAGCCGTCGCGCACGATGCGCGAACCGGTGACGACGATTTCATCGACGGCGGCAGGTTCTTGAGCGGCCTGCTGTGCGCTCGCGATGTGCGGCGCGGCCGTCGACAACAGGATGGCGATCGCCGAGGTCGTGGCGAGCGTATGCGCCTTAACGTGACGAGATGCGGTCATAGATTCCCCTTCATGAGGTTTGCGCAGTGTCGCGTGCAGCGGATTTGGGCGCATGAGTTGCGCTCAGGGACGGCACACGGCATTTGCTGAACTAAGTCTCCCTCGTGAGCCCATCGGACCCACGTTTTCCCTGGAGGCCCTTGTTATCAGGGCACTCGCGGGCTGCTGATTACGTGCTTTTCGAGGGTGTTACAACATCCGCGGCCGGCGACGCATGATTTCTGCGCGCGAGTGTGCCCTACGCGACACACTTCGTAAATTATTGTAAATAAAACATAATTTATAAATGACCGCGCCCGCGCCAACCGAGGTGTTGCGCGTGGGCCGTCTTCAAGATGTGGAGAGTGCGTGGCGCCAACCCTCGCGGGATGTGAGGCGACACGTCAATAACGTCCTCTCATATTCTCTTGATAGCAAGGGCTGTGCCAGCTCGCCTTGACGCGGATCAAAGCGCTAATGCACTCAAAGTAAAAAGCTTTTTAGGTGACCGCGAAAACCGCTCATTTTCCCTGAGCGGATTGTTGCCAATAAAGGGCGCCGCGTCGGCTAAAAACCGCCGAAACCTGAAAAGAAAAAGGCGAAGCCGATTTGCATCGGCCTCGCCTTTCGATTTTCCGCCGGTGTCTCGCAAATGCAAGACACCAGCGTCTTATTAGAACGTCCTAAAACTGGAAGCGCATACCGATGCGGTACTGGCGACCGACGCGGTCGTAGTCGGAGTTACCCTGACCCGACCAGTGCGTCGACGAGCGGCTGCCGCCGATGATCGGCGGCTGCGCGTTCGTCAGGTTTTCGATCGTCGCGAACAGTTCGATGTTCTGTTCCTCGAGCGGCTTGTAGGTGCCCGAGAGATCGAACGTCGTCATGCTGTCGATGTGGTTGCCGCCGAACGTCGGCGCGTTCGTGGTCGACACCGGGCAGCCCGTCGTGCACTCGATGAAGCCGTTGCCGTAGACGCCGGCCGCGGTGTAACGCGCGGTCAGACGCAGCGTGACCGGGTCGCCGTTGTAGGCGATCGACATGTTACCGCGGAACTTCGGCGCGTTCAGGTTGCCGGTGAACGGCGGGATGCCGCCCCAGCCGCCGACGACGCCGACGCCGTCATAAACGCGGCCGTCGGTGTTCTGCGTGTCGAGGGTCATCACGCGGCTGCCCATGGCGCGGATCGCGATTTCACCGCCCCACGAGTCGACGAGGTCGGCGAGCTGGAAGCGATAGCTGGCTTCGAAGTCGATGCCGTTCGCCTTTTGACCGATCAGGTTTTCAGGCTGCGTCACGACCAGGAAGATCAGGCCCGTGTTCGGATCGCGCTGGATGCGCGAGCAGAGCGCGGTGTTGCCCTGGAAGCAGAGGTCGATGACGGTCTGCGAGCTCGGCGACTGCACCGTGCCCTTGACCGAGATGTTGTAGAAGTCGACCGAGGCCTGGAAGCCCGGCAGGAACGTCGGCGCCATCACCACGCCGATCCCGGTCGTGTCGGCCTTTTCAGGCTGCAGCGCCGGGTTGCCGCGCGTCAGCGTGAAGGTCGCCGGGTTGTTGGAGTTCAGGAACGGATCGAACACAGGCGTGCCCGAGCCGGTCTGGCCGGCCGTGAACAGTTCGCCCAGGCTCGGAGCACGGATGTCGCGCGAACGCGTGACGCGGAAGCGCAGGTCGTCGATCGGACGCCAGGTCAGACCCGCTTTCCACGTCGTCACGTAGCCCGACGTCGAATAGTCGGTCGCACGCACGGCGGCGTTCAGGTCGAGTTCCTGAGCCCACGACTCGTTGCGCGCCAGCGGAACGACGGTTTCGATGAAACCTTCCGTGACGTTGAACTTGCCGGTGCTGGCCTTGTAGTTGCCCGCGAAGTATTCGGTGCGCTCATCGCGGTCGGTTGCGATGCCCGAGACGCTTTCGGTGCGGTGTTCGATGCCGAACGCCAGCGAGACCGGGCCGGCCCACAGTTCGAACGGCTCGCCGTTCATGTCGGCGGCAATCACGTTCTGCTTCAGCGACTCATAGCGGTAGGAGACACCGTTGACATACGCGAGAGCCTTCGCGTCGTTCACGCCGATGCCGAACAGGTTGTACGGCACGCACGCCGGGTCGTCGTTGGTGGTGACCGCGTCGGCGTTGACGCGGCAGACCGGGGCGCCGTTGACGAGCACCGAATCGATGGCCTTCAGGTAGCCCGGGGTCCAGCCATTGTTGTAGGTGCGCGGCGACAGGCCGGTTTGGCTGTGCTGGGCATAGGCCTTCCAGGTCCATTCCGTATCCATCGCGTCGAAGCTGCCGTCGAAGCCGCCGGACACGCGGCGCACGGTGCGGCGATAGTCGCCGACGAAGCGCTCCATGTCGGCGTTGGTGGTGCCCATGTTGAATTGGGTGACACCAAGCGCAATCGCCTGCGCGCGGACCGACGCCGGGAGGTAGGCGTTGTCGACACGCACGACGTTATTGCCGAGACGGCGGTTCGGGTTGGCGACGTTGACGGTGTGCGAGTTCGACCACTGCGCGTCGACGAAAGCGCTGACGTTGTCGGTCAGGTCGTAGCTGACGCGCGTGTAGGCGACATAGCGATTGATCATGCCGGCGATGTCGATGCCGTTTTCAATGCGCGAGTATTCCCAGTCGCCGCCCTGCTGCAGGTTGTTGCCGACGTTGACGCCGAAGTTGAAGCCGCCAAGCACCGTGCCGCCCGGACCGAAGTAGATGCCCTTCAGCGGACCGGAGGTGATGACGCCGCCCGGCGTACCGGCCGACAGGCCGACGTTGCGCGCGACGATGTTCTGCGGAACGCTCGTGCTCTGGCCGGCGCCCGTGCCGTAAGCGGGATTCAGGATGACCGCGGCCGGAAGCTCCGCCCACGGACGGCCCTTGGTGCCCTTCACGCCGTCGTTGTGGCTGTGTTCGACCGACGCGAGGATGTGACCACGGCCGTTGGCGAAGCCGCCGCCGTAGGTGAGCTGGCCGCTGTAGTTCTTGTCGTCGCGGTACTTGGTCATGCCGGCCTGGACTTCGCCCTTCACGCCGTCGAAGTCCTTGTCGAGCACGAAGTTGACGACGCCCGAGAGCGCGTCCGAACCGTACGCGGCGCTGGCGCCGCCGGTCACGACGTCGACGCGCTCGATCAGCGCGTTCGGGAACGAGTTGATGTCCGGAGCGGAGCCGCCGGCGGTGATCGCGGAGTTGATGTAGCGCTGACCGTCGAGCAGGATCAGCGTGCGGTTGGTGCCCATGCCGCGCAGGTTGAGCTGGCTGACGCCGGTGGCGCCCGAGGACAGGTTACCGTTCGACGAGCGCGGGTTCACCGAACCCGAGAAGCCCGGCAGGATGTTCACCGCGTCGGCGATGTTCACCGCGTTCATGGCATCGAGTTCTTCGGCGCCGAGCACCGAGACCGGCGTCGGGGCTTCATAACCGTCGCGCACGATGCGCGAACCGGTGACGACGATTTCGTCGAGCGACGCCGGCGCGGCGTCTTGCGCCTGCGCGGCAGAGACCGCGACGGACGCGAGCGCGACGGCGCTGACCGTCGACAACGTCCACGCCTTGGCGCGGCGACGAGAACTGGTAACGCTAATCATAGAAACTCCCCTCATTGAGGCGCGGCCAAACATGACGCGCGCGAATACAAAACAGCGGTTCGCGGGCCCGATCGTGGGCCCGCAAATCGCTTACGCGTGCGGAAGGAGGCCCGAAGGCCCTGTCCTGGCGGCTTCCTTAAGGATTTTTTGGCGAAGTGACAACAGAATTGAACACCTAAAGCCGCGCAGGCGCGGCTTTCCAAATCCAGGTGTTACATTTGCCACGCCAAAAAAATGAAGCCGGCTTGCGCCGGCTTCACCCGCCTACTTTTTAGAACGCTTAGAACTGGAAGCGCATACCCAAACGATACTGACGGCCGACGCGGTCATAGTCGGCGTTCGCCTGGCCCGACCAGTGCGTCGACGAGCGGCTGCCGCCGATGATCGGCGGTTGCGCGTTCGTCAGGTTTTCGATGGTCGCGAACAGTTCGATGTTCTGATCCTCGAGCGGCTTATAGGTGCCCGCCAGATCGAAGGTCGTCATACCGGCGATATGATTGTCTTCGATGGTCGGCGCAAGCGAGGTCGAAACCGGACAGCCGCTGCGGCATTCGATGAAGCCGTTACCGTAGACGCCCGCCGACGTATGGCGAACGGTGAGGCGCATCGTGATCGGATCGCCGTTGTAGGCAACCGACACGTTGCCGCGGAACTTCGGCGCATTGAGGTTGCCGCTGAAGGGCGGAATACCGGCCCATCCCCCGACAACGCCGACACCGTCATAAACGCGGCCATCGGTGTTTTCCGTATCCAGGGTCAGCACACGGCTTCCCATGGCGCGGATCGCGATTTCACCGCCCCACGATTCAACGAGGTCGGCCAACTGGAAGCGGTAGCTGGCTTCGAAGTCGATCCCCGCCGCCTTTTGACCGATCAGATTTTCGGGCTGCGTGACCACCATGAAGATCTGACCCAGAGTCGAGGAGATCGGATCGCCGGCAACGACAGGGTTACGAAGGACGGCTTGGCAAAGCACCGTGTTGCCCTGGAAGCAGAGGTCGATCACGGTCTGGGCGCTTGGCGACTGCACCGTGCCCTTCACGTCGATGCTGTAATAGTCGACCGACGCCTGGAAGCCCGGCAGGAACGTCGGCGCCATCACCACGCCGATCCCCGTCGTGTCCGCCTTTTCCGGCAGCAGGTTCGGGTTGCCGCGCGTGAGGGTAAAGTTGTTCGGGCGCGATTCAGGTTGACCGTTCACAAGACGGAACGGATCGGTCACGACACCGCCCGAACCGGTCTGGCCGGCCGTGAACAGTTCGCCCAAGCTCGGCGCACGGATGTCGCGCGAACGCGTGACGCGGAAACGCAAATCGTCGATCGGACGCCAGGTCAGACCGCCCTTCCACGTCGTCACGTAGCCGGAGGTCGAGTAGCTGGTCGCACGTACGGCGGCGTTCAAGTCGAGTTCCTGAGCCCACGACTCATTGCGCGCCAGCGGAACGACGGTTTCGACGAAGCCTTCCGTGACGTTCAGCTTGCCGGTGCTGGCCTTGTAGTTACCGGCGAAGTACTCGGTCGCTTCGTCGCGGCTGGTGGCGATGCCCTTCACGCTTTCGGTGCGGTGTTCGACACCGAACGCCAGCGAGACCGGACCCGCCCACATTTCGAACGGCTCGCCGTTGACGCTGAAGGCCGCCACGCTCTGGCGCAGCGATTCATAACGGTAGGAAACGCCCATCACATAGTTGAGCGCCTTCGCGTCGTTCACGCCGATGCCGAACAGATTGTACGGCACGCACGCCGGATCGTCGTCGGCGGCGCTGGCGTTCGCGTTCACGCGGCAGACCGGCGCGCCGTTGACCATGACGGAATCGATCGCCTTCAGGTAACCCGGCGTCCACGCGTTGTTATAGGTACGCGGCGACAGGCCGGTCTGGCTGTGCTGGATGTAGGCATCCCACGTCCAGTCGGTTTCCATGGCCGTGAAGCTACCGTCGAAACCGCCGGAGACGCGGCGCACGGTACGGCGATAGTCGCCGATGAAGCGGCCCATGTCGGCGTGCGTCGAGCCCATCACGAATGTGGTCTGACCCGCCGCGACCAGCGCGGCGCGCAAGGACGCCGGCAGGTAGGCGTTGTCGACGCTCATCGTGTTGTTGCCGAGACGGCGGTTCGGGTTCGCGACGTTCACGGTGTGCGAGTTCGACCACTGGGCGTCGACGTAGGCCGTGACGTTGTCGGTCAGGTCGTAGTTGACGCGGGTATAGCCGACGTAACGATTGATCATGCCGGCGATGTCGATGCCGTTTTCAATGCGCGAGTAACGCCAATCGCCGCCTTCCTGAAGGTTATTGCCGACGTTGACGCCGAAGTTGTAGCCGCCGGTCACGACGCCGCCGGGACCGAAGTACGTGCCCTTGAGAATGCCGGAGGTGATGATGCCGCCCGGCGTACCGGCCGACAAACCCACATCGCGCCGCACGACGTTCTGCGGATTGCTGGTGCTCTGGCCCGCGCCCGTTCCATAGAGCGGATTGATGATGATCGCGGCAGGCAACTCAGCCCACGGCCGGCCCTTCGTCCCTTTGATGCCATCGTTGTGCGTATGTTCGCCCGACAGCAGGAAGTGACCGCGGCCGTTCGCGAAGGGAGTCCCATAGGTCAACTGACCGCTGTAGTTTTTGTCGTCGCGATACTTGGTCATACCGGCCTGGACTTCACCTTTGATGCCGGTAAAGTCACGGTCGAGGATGAAGTTGACGACGCCCGAGAGCGCGTCCGAACCGTAAGCCGCCGACGCGCCGCCCGTCACGACGTCCACGCGCTCGATCAGCGCATTCGGGAACGAGTTGATGTCCGGCGCCGAACCGCCCGAGGTGAGCGCCGAGTTGATGTAGCGGTGACCGTCGAGCAAGATCAGCGTACGGTTCGTGCCCATGCCGCGCAAGTTGAGCTGGCTGACGCCGGTGGCGCCCGAGGACAGGTTGCCGTTCGAGGTACGCGGGTTCACCGAGCCGGAGAAGCCGGGCAGCACGTTGACCGCGTCGGCGATGTTCACGGCGTTGAGAGAGTTCAATTCCTCGGCGCCGAGCACCGAGACCGGCGTGGGCGCTTCATAACCGTCGCGGACGACACGCGAACCGGTGACCACAATCTCATCAAGTGAAGCGGCCGGAGCGTCTTGCGCTTGCGCGCCGGAGATCGAAACACCGACCAATGCCGCGGCGCTGACAGTCGAATAGGCGAGCGCCTTGAGGCGACGACGAGACACACTGAAACGAGACATACTGATTTTCCCCCCTTGAGAAAGCCGGCCCGCGGCCGGCGCTAAAGATTGAACAGTTCTAAGAAACCTCCAAACGCGGGCACCGATACCCGCGTGATCGCTCGTGCAGGACAATTCACATGCCATGCTCTATAGCCATTCTAATATAATCGAAGCCGTTGAGAATGTGCGATTGTCGGCAAAAATCCGCCTAGGTGCAGCGCGGTAAGATCTAAACCGTCGGCGCCACGTAGGCCATCATCTGCCGGATCGAGGCCTCAAACTGGGGCGGCGGCGGTGGCGTTTCCTGAAGGCCTGCAAACAAGTCCTTCCCCGCCAGCCATTGCGCCTCGGCGTCCGGTGCGCTCAGGGCCACCGCAACAGCGCTGTTCATCTCATAGACCCCGTCCCTCAGACCCGCGAGCCGCAGCGCCGCAAGCAGCAACATGCGGCAGGCATACAGCACCGAAATGGAATCGTTCGGCATCGGGATGTTCGGTGTTTCACCGCGCGTGAAGGCCGCGATGCAGGCCTCGAGGCTGGTCGATACGAAGCCGCGGCAGCCTAAGGGGCGGGCCGCATATATAGAGCAGATCGCGTCGCTCAACAGCGGGCAGAAGATGTTCCGCCCAAGCCGCTCTTCCAATGTGAGGTTCCCTGCTTCGCGGGCGATCGCCGCGACGGCGGCCGCGGTCTCGGGGCGCTTGCGCAATTGCGCGGCGACGTAGAACGCCTCCGGCGCGGTGACCACGACCATCTGCGAGCAACAGTGCGAGCAGCCTTTCCGGCAGGCGAGCATCTTTTCCATCTGCTTCGGCACGGTCCGGTCATGCAGCACGCCGATATGCGCGACCGCATCCGAGGACGGCGACTTCGACGTCGGCGAGCGCAGCGCCTGCACCACGTGGCGCAGGTGCGCGGCCATGGAGCGCGGATCTCCCCCCATGTGCAGCGGCTGCGACAAATAGGGCTTATCGTGCCGCTGAAGATCGCGCCGCTCGGTCCGGGAAAGCCGTGTGTTCATCGCTGTATTCATGGGCGGACCTTACCATCCTCATCCCTTAGAAACGCTATTGAATTTCGTGGGGAATGCGAACACGCTGGCGCTTCACATGGGGGGATCCGACATGAAGCGTTTTGCGACCGCCGCCGTTCTGCCGTTCACCGCCGCCGTTCTGATGGCCGCCGCCGCGCCGCCGACAACGCCGCCGCCGGTCGACCCCGCGAAGATCACGATCGAGACCACCAAACTCGCGCCGGGCGTCGCCGTGCTGTTCGGAGCGGGCGGCAACATCGGCGTCTCTTATGGCGAAGACGGCACCTTCTTCGTCGACGACCAGTTCGCGCCTCTCACCCCGAAAATCCTCGAAGCGACCAAAGCGCTCGATCCGAAGCCCGTGCGTTTCGTGGTCAACACGCACTGGCACTTCGACCACAGCGGCGGCAACGAGAACCTCGGCAAGCAAGGCACCGTCATCGTCGCGCACGACAACGTCCGCCGCCGCATGGCCGTCGAGGGGTTCATCGAGGAACTGAATGCGAAGTTCCCCGCCTCGCCCCACGCCGCCCTGCCCTCGGTCACCTTTGCCGAAGGCGTGACGTTCCACGTCAACGGCGACACGCTGAAGGTCGTCCATGTTCCTCCGGCTCACACCGACGGCGACGCCATCGTGAAATGGGAAAAGGCCAACGTCCTGCACATGGGCGACGTCTATAACGCCTCCGGCGTTCCGTTCGTCGATCGCACCTCGGGCGGCACGGTCGCCGGCATGGTCGCCGCCATGGGCGTCGCGCTCGGCCTCGCCGACGACAACACCAGGGTCGTCCCCGGCCACGGCAAGATCAGCACGAAGGCGGATATGAAGATGTACCGCGACGCCGTGGACGCCGTGCAAAAGCGCGTCGCGAGCGAACAAAAGGCCGGCAAGACGCTCGATCAAGTCCTGGCGCTGAAGCTCATGTGGAAAACGCCGATGGGCACGGAAATGCCGGCGGACCGCCTGGTGCGCTCGGCCTATAACGATCTGGTCGCCAAAAAATAATACCGTCATCCCGGCCTTCGCCGGGATGACAAGCGGTGTTGTCAGCTCGTTGCCGCGGTGTGGCGCATCGTCGCGCAGTGATGGCAGCAGTAATAATTGCCGTTCGCCTCCACACCGTGGCCGATGATCCAGCAGCCGCAATGTTTGCAGCACGGCGCGATTGACGCGATCGCGCATTCAAAGCTGTCGAAAACGTGTGTTTCGCCGGCCATGATCACTTCGAACGTGTTCGCGTAATCGTTGCCGCACTTCTCGCAAAGCGCCATCGCCCATCTCCGTTGCTTGTCAGAAGCGAACGCGGGCGGCTTGCGCGTGTTCCAGCGGTTCAGGAAATCGGCGTGTAAAGTCTCGCGGCGCGGGCTTCGAACGCCGAGACCATCCGGTGCACGGCTTCTTCGAACAAAACGCCGATCAGGGTCTGTAAAAGCCGCGAACGGAACTCGAACGACAGGAAGAAGTCCACTTCAGTTCCCTTGGGCGATGGAGCGAACTTCCATTCGTTGGTCAGATGCTCGAACGGCCCGTTCAGATACGTGACCATGATCGCATTCGGACGCTCGAGAGTCACACGGCTGGTGAACTGCTCGCGCACCATTTTGAAACCGACTTGCAGGTCGGCGGTGAACGAGGCCGGGCTTTCCTGCTTGCGGATACGGCAGGCGACGCACCACGGCAGAAACTCCGGATACTTCTCGACATCCGCCACCAGGGTGAACATCTGCTCGGGCGTATAAGGCAGAACCCGTTTTTCGCGGTGGACCGGCATCGCGGATTTAGGAACGCGTGAGGCTCTTTTCGCGCGCCTTACGCAGGCGCGCGAAATCCGCGTCCGCGTGATAGGACGAACGCGTCAGCGGTGTCGCCGACACCATCAGGAAACCCTTGGCGCGCGCGATACGCTCATACTCGGCGAACTCCGCCGGTTCGACGAAACGCTCGACCGCGGCGTGGCGCGTGGTCGGCTGCAGGTACTGGCCGATGGTGAGGAAGTCGACATTGGCGGCGCGCATGTCGTCCATGACCTGCAGCACCTCTTCCTTCGTCTCGCCGAGACCGACCATGATGCCGGACTTGGTGAACATCGCCGGCACGATTTCCTTCACGCGCTCGAGCAGGCGCAGGCTGGTGTAGTAACGCGCGCTCGGGCGAATCTTGCGGTACAGGCGCGGCACGGTTTCCAGATTGTGGTTGAAAACGTCCGGACGCGAGTCCGCGACCAGATCGACGCAGCCCAGCTTCTTACGGAAGTCCGGCGTCAGGATCTCAATCGTGGTGTCCGGGTTCGCCGCGCGCACGGCCTTCACCACCGCGACCCAATGATTGGCGCCGCCGTCGTCGAGATCGTCGCGGTCCACCGAGGTGAGCACGACGTGCTTGAGGCCGAGGCTGCGCACGGCTTCCGCGACATGCGCCGGCTCTTCCGCGTCAACCGCGCCGGGCTTGCCGGTCTTCACATTGCAGAAAGCGCAGGCGCGCGTGCAGATGTCCCCGAGGATCATCATGGTCGCGTGCTTTTGCGCCCAGCACTCACCGATGTTCGGGCACGCGGCCTCTTCGCACACGGTGTGCAACTTGAGGCCGCGCATCAGTCCCTTGGTCTCGTGGTAGGCCGGCGAGACCGGCGCTTTCACGCGGAGCCACGAGGGTTTCGGCTGGCGCGGCTTGTTTTCCGCGATGGGTTTCACGTTGGTCATGGGCTCTATTTAGCGCAATTTTGTTAAATCTTCACCTCTCCCCTGAAGGGGAGAGGAATAAGAGCCGACTCCCTTAGAAATTGATCGCCTTCCCGTACGCGTCGAGCACGGACTCGTGCATCATTTCGGAAAGGGTGGGATGCGGAAATACCGTGTGCATCAGGTCTTCTTCCGTGGTTTCGAGCGTCTTGGCGATCGTATAGCCCTGAATCATTTCAGTGACTTCAGGGCCGATCATGTGAGCGCCCAGCATCTCGCCGGTCTTGGCGTCGAACACGGTTTTGACGAAGCCGTTGGTGTCCCCGAGGGCGATGGCCTTGCCGTTCGCGATGAACGGATAGCGGCCCACCTTCACCTCATGCCCCTTCGCCTTGGCCGCCGCTTCGGTCAGGCCGACACTGGCGATCTGCGGATGGCAATAGGTGCAGCCCGGAATGCCGAGCACGTTCAGCGGGTGCGGATGAAGGCCCGCGATCTTCTCGACGCAGATCACCGCCTCGTGGCCGGCCTTGTGGGCAAGCCACGGT
The DNA here is from genome assembly GCA_041919675.1 of Rhodospirillaceae bacterium. Lineage (GTDB taxonomy): Bacteria > Pseudomonadota > Alphaproteobacteria > Rhodospirillales > Rhodospirillaceae > SHVO01. Next base: position 23,892 of record JAYRTJ010000047.1, read on the forward strand.
GGGCCGGTGAGATCGCCGATGGCGTAGACGCCCGGTTCGTCGGTCTCGCAGTACTTGCCGGCGATGACGTGTGTCTTCTCGACTTTGATCTTGGTGTTCTCGAGGCCGATGTTCTCGACGTTGCCGACGATGCCGACGGCCGAGATCACGCGTTCGAACGTCTGTTCTTCGGTCTTGCCGTTCTGCTCGATGGTCGCCGTCACGTCGTTGGCGTTTTTCTTCAGCGCCTTCACGCCGGCCTTGGTCTTGATGACCATGCCTTGTTTTTCGAACTGCTTGTGGGCGAAGGCCGACACTTCGGCGTCTTCGACCGGCAGGATGCGGTCCATCACCTCGACGACGGTGACCTTGCTGCCGAGAGTCTGGAAGAAGCTCGCGAACTCGATGCCGATGGCGCCCGAGCCGATGACGAGCAAGGTCTTCGGGAACACCTTGGGCACGAGTGCATGTCTGTACGACCAGACCAGGTTGCCGTCGGCTTCCATGCCCGGCAGGTCGCGGGCGCGGGCGCCGGTGGCCAGGATAATGTGCTTGGCGGACAGATCGGCGACCGGCTTGTTGTCCTTGGTCACCGACAGCTTGCCCTTGCCGGCGAGCTTGCCGTGACCTTCGAACACCGTGATCTTGTTCTTCTTCATCAGGTGTCTAATGCCGCCGTTGAGTTGGCTGGCGACGCCGCGCGAACGCTTCACGACCGCGTCCAGGTCGAACGCGACGTTGTCGGCTTTCAGGCCGTAGTCCTTGGCGTGCTGCATCAGGTGATAGATCTCCGACGTGCGCAGAAGCGCCTTGGTCGGGATGCATCCCCAATTGAGACAGATGCCGCCGAGCAGTTCGCGCTCCACAATGGCGGTCTTCATGCCCAACTGAGCGGCACGGATCGCCGCGGTGTAACCGCCCGGGCCGCTGCCGAGGACGATCAGGTCAAAGGTGTGTTGTTCGGCCATGGTCGTCGTCCTAGAGCAACATCCGGAGCGGATCTTCCATGATGCGCTGGAAGGCCTGCATGAACTCGGCGCCCACCGCGCCGTCGACCGAGCGATGGTCGCACGACAGCGTGCAGGTCACGACATTGGCGACGACCATCTGGCCGTTCTTCACGACCACACGCTCCTCGCC
>JAYRTJ010000048.1:0-24595 GCA_041919675.1 Rhodospirillaceae bacterium
CGCCGTCACGGGATGGGCGGAAAGCTCGAGCGGCACCGCCACCGTGAAGGTCGAGCCTTTACCGACCCGAGAGCTGACGGTGAGTTCGCCGTTCATTTGCGCGGCAAGACGGCGGCTGATGACAAGGCCGAGGCCGGTGCCCCCGTGGGTGCGCGAGCGGAAATTCTGCGCCTGGACGAACGGCTGGAACAGTTTGCTCTGGTCGGCGGCCGAAATGCCGATGCCGGTGTCGATGACCGCCATGCGCAGCACCACTTTGCCTATCGTGGAGGCCGCCGCCGGTTCGGTTTGCGAGACGGCGATGACGATCTCGCCGCTGTCCGTGAATTTGACGGCGTTACCGACGAGATTGTTCAAGATCTGCCGCAGGCGGGCCGGATCGCCCATGAGCGCGTCATGCGCGGCGCTGTTTTCGACGCGCACCCGCAGGCCCTTGTCGGCGGCCAGCGGATCGAGAAGCTCCTGCACCTCGCCGAGCAACTCATTCACGCTGAAGGCCACCTTGTCGATGGGCATCTGCGCGGCCTCGATCTTGGCGAAGTCCAGGAGATCGTTGAGCAGAGAAAGGAGGTTTTTGCCCGCGCGCGCGATCCGGTCGACCTTACGCGCTTGATCGGCGCCGAGCTTTTCCTCCTGGAGCAATTCGGCGATGCCGATGATCGCGGTCATCGGCGTCCTGAGCTCGTGGCTCATGGTCGCCAGGAACGCGGACTTGGCGTCGCTGGTGTCCTCGGCGCGCTTCAACTCGCGCATCAAGGACCGCCGGAACTGCGCGATGGCGATCACCGGGCCGGCGCTGGCGACCACCAGGGACGCCAGGCGCGAGAGCCATGTGGTGAACGCCATGGCGGTGGCGTAGGTCGAGACGGGGAATATTCCGGCGTGAATGGCGAAGTACGTGCCGATCGTGACCAGCACCGAGAGCACAACGGCCACGATGCCGGCCGCGGCGCCGTAGAACACAACCGCCATGGCCGCGGCCGAGACAAAGAACACGTAGGAGGTGGGGGCCGGCGTGTAGATCTGCCCCGTCCAGGCCAGCCAGAACAAAAGCGCCAGGATCGTGTTGGCGCGCACTTCGTAAGACAACCGACGCCGGAAGAGCGTGATGCCCCAGGCGATGAACGCTGCGATCACCTGACCGATGTATTGGACCGTCCAGCCCACCTCGAGCACACGGGCGATGCTGACGCCGAGCGCCGGCACGATCAGCAGCGACATGATGACGAGGGTGGTGTCGCAGACTTCCGATTTGATGGCGCCGAGGGTCGTTCTTGCGTCAAAGGGACGCGTGCGCCCCGGCTCGACCTCGGATGTCTGCGGATCAACCACCGGGCACCGCTTTCAACCGGCCCCTTCCCGTTCAGTCCTCGAGCAGGCTGCGCAGCATCCAGGCGGTTTTTTCGTGCCACTGGAGGCGCTGGGTGATGAGATCGATGGTGGGCTGATCGTTGGCCTTGTCGGCCAGCGGCAGCAGCGCGCGGGCGGTCTTGGCGACGCGCTCATGGTCCTTCACCAGGATCTTGATCATGTTGACCGCGCTCGGGACGTCCTTCTCTTCCTTCACGCTGGCGAGCCTGGAGAAGGCGGCGTAGCTGCCGGGCGCCGGGAAACCCAGCGCGCGGATACGCTCGGCGATGAGATCCACCGCCGTCCAGGCTTCGGTGTACTGCTGCATGAACATGAGGTGCAGGGTCTGGAACATCGGACCGGTGACGTTCCAATGGAAACCATGCGTCTTGAGATAGACGGTATAGGTATCCGCGAGCACCTTCGCCAAACCGTCGGCGATGGCTTTGCGCTCTTTCGGCGCGATCCCGATGTCGATGGCCGGCGCACCCATGGCGATAATCCTCTTGCCCGTGGAATTATGAGATGGGTCCCAACTTAGGGCGGCCGCGGAACGAGGTCAATTCTCGGCGCTCGGTGCGCCCTAATGACCCTGCGCGTGCTGGGCGAGGATATCTTCGTAAGTGGAAATGATATGTTTGGCGCGCGCCAGGCTTTCGGCGGTCGTGTCGCGCCATTGGGGCGCCGCGAGCGAGCGCTCGCCGGTCTTGAGATCGCCCCGCTTGATCATCTCAACGGACTTTTTATTGGTATCGATCTCCTCGCGGATATGAGCGAGGTAACGTTCCAACGCGTCAGCCAAATCACCCTCCCAGATGTTTTGCGAACTCCCGGTCGGAATTCTAAGCAACGCGGCGCGGAAAGCTCAAGGGGGAGTGACGGACCTCAAATGAATATCGCACTGCGAAAATACCAAGAACCGCCTTGTCATCCGGCCTTCGCGGGGGCGACACGTCGCGCGGGCAAAAAAAGACCCTCCCCCGCCGAGGTGCGGGGGAGGGTTGAGGCTGGTTCGGTTAGAGAAGGTCCTCGGCGAGCTTTTTCTGCTCGTCGCTGAGGGCCTTGTAGAGCGCCTGGGTCGCGGCTTTGCGTTTCTCGATGGACTGAAGCATCGCCCTGGCGCGCGTTTCATTTTCCTCGAGACGCGCGAGCAGCGCCTTGCGTTCGGGGCGCTTGCCGGGTTCGGCGCGCATCGCCTTCATGTCGGCTTCACGCTTCTCGGCGGCCGCCTGGCGTGTCTTGGCCGTATCGCGCATGAAGGTCGCGTACTGATCCCAGGCGCGGGTCTGCGCCTCGGTGATCTTGAGTTCTGCTTTCAGGAACGCGATGCGTCCTTCGATGTGCTTGCCCGGTTCGCCGCGTTCGCCGCGCATGAAGCCGCGCCCGCCGGAACGTGGCCCCTGGAAACCGGGGCCGTCGCCGCGGAAGCGCATCATATTAGGCCCGGGACCGCGTTCGTGCGGGAGGGAGGGCGCGGCCCCGGGAGGCGGAGACGGTGGAGCGTCTTGCGCCTGAGAAATACCGACAAGCATGCCGCTGCCGAGCAGCGCGGCGCACGCAAGTCCGATCGCCGTTTTCTTGTGACCCAATTTTCTTCTCCTGTTCTGTGGTCGTACCGGTGATACGGGCAGGAGAAGATGTTCCGTCGCGGGTTACGACATTTTTAGAAATAGATCCTAACGGCGCGGCGGGCGGCTTTCGGCGGCGGCCTTCATGAAGGCGGCGCGCTGATCGGCCGGAAGGTCGCCCGCGATCTCCATGAACAGTTTATGGGAATGCTCCTGCGCGGCGGCGGCGGCGGCGCGAACATCGCCAAGCGCCTGCGACAGACGTGCGGCATCCGCGGGCGCGGCTGCGAGCACGTCGAGCAGCGCGCGGCGCTTGGCGGCCATCTCCTCCACGCGCGCGCGGATCTCGGGCATGTCCTTCCTGAACTTGGCCTGCATGGTCTTGCGGGCCTCGGGATCGAGGGTGCGCATCGCCGCGCCGAAGTTGAGATCGTTGGGGCCCATGATCACACGCATGCGCTCGCGCCGCTCGCCATTCGGCGGCGGCATGTCGCGGTCGCGTGCAAAGTCGCGCTCCATGCCCGGACCATCGCGGCCGGGCCCGTCATGCCAGGGGCCGGCGAAGTGCGGCAACCGCTGGCCGACGAAGAAACCCACCAGCAGGAGATTGAGGATCACCGACACGACGGCGACGGCGGTGAGAAGACGAGACGAGGTCATTGCGGAAACTCCGTGAGCCCGTCGGCGGGCCCGAGCACCAGATCGGCGAACAGCGTTTCGGTTTCGCTGTCGAGGGCGGCGAATTGGGTCACTTGCGCGGTTTGCATGAGGGTCAGTTGACCGAGGAAAAGACCGACGATGAGCGCGCAGGCCGCGATACTCGCGGGGCGCCAGAAGCCGGTGAGCAGCCAGGAGAAACCGCGCGCAGGCCGCAGCGTAGCGCCGGGGATGGCGAGGATGCGCGCGCGCAGGCCGGCGCTGGGCGCGGGAACGGAGGCGCGCGCGATGAGATCGTCGAGCGCCTTCTCCTCGGCCTGCACGGCTTTCAGCCGGGCGCCGAGCTGCGGACGGCCCAAGGCTTCCGCCGCCGGCCAACGGTCCATGTCGGCGCCGTAGATGCGGATCAGGTCTTCGATGCGTTTTGTCTTGTCGTCCATCTTTCTCACCCCTCTCCTTTCACGCTTCCCGTTTCCGGGCTCATTTCCGAGACAGGGCCGCTTTCAGCGACCGCCTCGCCCGGGATAACAACGATTCAAGCGCCTCGACCGAGACCCCCATGATCTCGGCCGCGGCGGCGCCCGTGCAATCGCCGAAGTGGATCAGCCTGATGGCCGTGCGCTGCCGCTCGGGCAAAGCGGCGATGGCGCGTTCCACATCGGTCTCGGTCTCGCGCGCGGCCATGATCTCCAAGGGTGTCGGGCCGTCCGCAACGAGCTCGTCGCTCACGTCCTCGGTCTGCTCGCGGGCCCGGCGCCGGATGAGGTCGATGGCGAGGTTCCGGGCCACATGGCACAGCCAGGTGGAGATGCGTCCGCGCGGCTGCCAGCTCTCGGCGAGCTTCCACAGCCTGACAAAACTTTCCTGGGCAATGTCCTCGGCCAATTGATCGTCGCGCACGAGGCGGTAAACCGTCCGGTGGACGATGGGCAGATTGGCGGAAACGATCGTCGCCCAGGCGCCGTCGTTGCCGCGCGCGGCCGCGCTCATCAGCGCGGCGTCGCCGGAGATCCGCTCATCATCCGCAAGCGGTTCGTTATTGCTCAGAGCATAAACCATCGGCAGCCGTCATCAGGGAAACGTACCCCGGGGGCGTTTCCGTCGCAAAGGCTGGAAATATCGAGGGGCCCTGAAAAAGGGCCGCGATATCAATCGGCTATTGGATTTTGACCTTCTCGGCGAGGCGCGCGGTCACGGCCTCGCGGTCAGGGCGCCGCGGGCCGATTGGTCCGTCCCGAGCGCGAACGCGCCGTGGGCGGCGCGGCGTCCAACCAGATGAGACTGTCCAAGACCCGGCGCAAAAGATCGCGGTTGAAGGATATGCTGAGCGGCGCGGCGCCGGGCGCGTCGATGTGCAGCGTGATGTGCTCGCGGTCATCGCTGATGAGCGGACGAACGACGGACGCGGTGATGTGCTGGGTCATAACGATGAAACGCTCGGCCTTCGTTTTCCGTCGCAACAATTATTGAATAGCGCGCGTGATGAGCGCGGAATCGACGACAAAAATATGAATGGGTAATTTACCCATGATAACGAAAGGCGCTTAAAACGGGGGTGGCGGCGCGCTTTTTTAGAATGAAAGCGACGACTGGAGGACGAGGCCGGCGGCGCGGTCGGTGGGGCCGAGTTTCCAGCGGTACATGATGTCGAACTGGATGAAGCTGGAGGGCGCGCGGTATTGGGTCTGGCGGAACCAGTAGCGCAGGCCTGCGCCGAAACCGATCGCGGTGGCCGACTTGGTGCGTTCGGCGGCGTCGTAGCTGTAGGCGGCGCTGGCGAAGAGCGAGCCCAGGAGATTGGGCGAATTCCCAATACGGCTGTCGCGGCCGTAGCGGCCTTCAATTGTGCCGATGAAGCGGTCCTGGTTCACGAAGTAGTCGGCTTCGCCGTAGATCTGGCCCGTCCAGTAACTCGGCTGCGCCGGCTGGAGATCGGTGTTGAGACCCATGGAGTAGCCCGCGCGCACCAGCCAGTCCTTCATGGCGCTGTCGCCGATGGGAAACAGGCGCTCGCCCGCGATGAGGAGATTGAGATCGGAGAACGGTTTGTAGCGCAGGCCGACGGCGCCTTGGGTTGAGTCCGTCTGCACGGCGCTGGCGGGAGTGAGGGCGTTGAGACCGGCGCGGCCGTAAATCTGCAAAAGCTTGCCGTCGCGGTTGCCGATGACGGGCGGCTGCCAATAGGCCTCCACGATCCCCTGCCCGACGCTTCCCCCGCCGGCGGCCGTGCGCGCGCCGCGATAGAAGGCGCCGGCGCTGAGGCCGAACTGACGGTCGAGGGAGTCGATGCCGCGCTGAATGCCGAACGCGGTGACGGTGTCGAAGCCGGGCGTGGGCGCGGCGCGGTCGGCGTCGAGCGCGGCCTTGAAATGGGCGCTCGCGGCCGCGTTGCGGTTCAGGCGGCGCGCGGCGTAAGCGGCGTCGAGATGCGCCGCGGCGGTCATTTGATCCTTGCAGCGGCCTTCGAAAGTGGCGAGCGCGGTGGCGTCGTCGCCGAGGCGTACCAGGAGATAAGCGATATCCATGTCGCAGGCCGGCGACGCGCCCAGCAGGGTGCGCACGATGGCGCCGGCCGCCTCGCCGTGACCGAGGGCGGCTTCGGCCTGGGCCTGGCCCTTGAAGGCGGCGGTCTTCTGTTCCGGCGACGGCGCGCCGACGGCCGCGGCGGCAAAGGCGTTGCGGGCCTGTTCAAAACGGCCCAGCGCGAAGGCCGCGAAGCCGATGCGCGCCTGAACGTCGTAGGACGTGTCGTCGGCGAAGGGCGCAAGAACCGTGAGAACAAGGTCGTTGTCCTTGGCGGCGGCGTCGGCGAGCGAAAGACTGACCGCGCGGCGGTCGGCGGTCAGACCCGGGTCCTTGAGCGCAGCGGTGAAGTCCGCGGCGGCGGCCTCGCTCCGGCCGGCGGCGGCCAGGAGATAACCGCGCGCGGCGCGCAGGTCGGCGTCGACCGTGCCCTTGGCGACGGCGGCATCGGCGATGCTCAAAGCCTCGGCGCCCTTGCCCTGACGGCCGAGCACGTCCATGACCAGGCGCACGGCGTCGGTGCTGTCCGCCTGTAACGCCAAAGCGGCGCGCGCCTGCGTCTCGGCGGCGGCGAGATCGCCCTTGGCGATGGCGGCGTAGGCGGCTTCGGCGGCTTTATAGGCGTCGCCTTCCAGGGCGGCGGCAAACGCCGGCGATGTGCCGAGCGCGGTCGCGACGAGGAGCGCGGAGAGGAAGAAACGCCCCTTCCCTGCGCCCTCCCCTTTCAGGGGAGGGAAAAACCGATGATGAGAAGCGGGGTGTGACATGGCGATTAGGGGACGGTCTGACTTAAAGTTGCCTGATGGGCCAGCGCGGTGTCGAGATTTTCCCGGGATACCGTGCCTTCGGCGAGCAGAAAATCACCGAAGCGGCCGTGACGCTCGGGCGAATACTGGCGAAGGGCGTAATTCAAATCCTGGCGGCGAGCAAAGCCCATTTCGACCAGAAGGTCTCCGAGCAGCGGCGTACGCGCTTTCGGTAGGGCCGCCTCACCGTCCGTCAGAGCCCGGAGGCCGTCGACGATCTCGGATTCACAGAGGATGGAGACCAGCGGCCGGTGCGGAGCGTCCCCTTGAAGTTCGGCGAGGCTTTCCTCGCTGAGCGCGGCGCCGGAGAAGATCCGTAAGGCCCCCTCGTCCGTGCGGCCCGCCGGCAGCACCCGGTGACGCACGGCCATCTCGCGGGACAGGAGGTCCTTGTTCGCGCGCACGGCCTTCCGGTCGTAGGTCCCGCGCGGCAGGTCGTTCTGATAGGCAAGCACCTCGGCCAGCATGTCCTCGGTGAGCCAGCCTTCGCGCATGAGCAGCTTGCCCAGGTGCTCCGTGCTGCCGGCCTGTTTCGCGAGGGCATGGGCGAGCTGGTCGGCGCTGACGGCCTTCCAGGCAACGACGAGATCGCCGAGGCGCTTCTTGTTTTCGCGCAGGTGATCGGTCGAGGGATAAACGTGATCGGTCTTGTCCCAGGCGATGGACTTGTCCTTGAACACATGCAGGCCGAGCATGCGCCACGCGCGCGCGGCGGCCATGAAGTTGATGGCGTTGTTCACCACGAGGCGGGGGATCGCCATCAGCCCCTGCAGCGGACCGTACATGCTGGTGACGAAATAAAACCGCTGGGCCACGCGATTCATCAGCAGCGCGACGTTCATGACGATAATTTCTTGCATCCAGTCGTGCGAGGCGATGAGATCGGTGAAAATCTCGATGTCGAAATAGGCGGCCGCCGCGGTGGCGGCGAGGTAACTCAAGAGCAAGAGATAGGCGAAGATGGTCACCATGCAGGTGATGGCGCCCTTCCGGTCGCGCAGGAGCATGTACATCCTGCGCCAACTGCCGCCCCAGCCCATCTCGAGCCAGCCCTGGAAGGCGATGCCGTAGATCCAGCGGGCGCGCTGCCGGTACGCGGCGACGAAGCTGTCGGGAAAATATTCGCGGATGGCGATGACGCTTTCGACGTCGACCACCTTCTCCTTGCCCGTGAACGTCTTGCGCCGCGACTTGTAGCCGACCGGCACGCGCACGAAGACCTGACTCATCCCGAGTTTGGCGAGACGGAAACTGAAGTCGTAGTCCTCGGTGAGGCTGTCGGTGTTGTAGGGCTGATTGCCGGTCTCGGCGCACAGGGCCATGATCGCCCGCCGGCTGAAGCAGGTGCCGACGCCCGCGGAGGGCACTTCGCCCAGGAAGCTTTCGCGGACCACGAGGTCCTTGGAATGCCATTCGGCGAAGTCGTCGAGATAGGTGCCGGCGACGAGCTGCCACCAGGGTCTTTCCAGGGAAAGTACCGGAAGCTGGATGAAGTCCTTCTTCGGCAGAAGGAAATTGAAGAGCTTCAACTCCATCGGATGAATGACGTCTTCGCTGTCGTGCATCGCGATGCCGCCGAACTTCATGTCGTGCTGTTCTTCGTGCAGGAAAATCGCCTGGATGATCCAGTTCAGGCAGTCCGCTTTGCAGGTCGGGCCGGGATGCGGCACGCGCACATGCACCACGTGCTTGTAGCGGCGCGCCATGGCGTCGATGACCTCCCCGGTGGCCGGGTCGTTCGGATAGGAGCCGCAGAAGATCTTGAAGTTGGAATATTCGACGCTCGCCACCGTGTTCTCGATCATCTGGGCGATGACGCCGTCCTCGCGCCAGGCCGGCACCATGATGGCGATGGGCAGCTCCTCGCCCTCGAGCAGTTTGGCGATATCCAGCGGCTTGTGCTTGCGCTGGACATAGACGAAGCGATAGGCCGCCCGGGCCCAGTAGTAGGCGTCGATGAAAAAGTCGTCGAGGCTGGAGAGCAGGATGAAGATGGCGACCAGGACCCCGGTCCACTCGATGATCCGGATGACATCCGCCAGCAGGTAGGGTTCGAGGCCGACCATGGTTAGCGGCGCCGGTAAAAGCCCCTCACCCTCCCAGCGCAACGCGCCGGGGCCCTCCCTCTCCCGCTTGCGGGAGAGGGTGCCGAGCACGGCGAGGCGGGTGAGGGCGAAACGGACACAGGCATTTCAGTGTTTACTCGGCCTTCTCCGCGAGGCGGCGGCGCTTGCGCGCGACGACGAAGGCGCGGGTGGCCGACATGATGAGCATGGCGAGAACGACGCCGACGCCGGTCATGATCCAGACGGAGTAGCGGTGGAAGATCGCTCCGGGTGAAAGCAGCGCGCGCTTGATTTCCGCCATGCGGAATTCGCCCGCGCCGAGATCGCCGATGCGGCCCGACGCGTCGTAGATCGCCACGTCGCCCTCGCCTAAGTCGCTCACCTGGATATTGGGAATCGGCTTGCCGGTGGTGGAGGTGACGGAAAGGCCGGCGACCTCGCCGAGGCTGACGATCTGCACCACGGCGGCGTCGCGGGCGCCCTGGACATTGGCGATGGGAAGGCCGGTTTCGTCGGTCAGCAGCAACGTGTTGTTGGTCGCTTGAAGATTTTTGCGTTTACCGGTCAAAGGCAGGCCGAACGAAACGAAGGTCGCGTCCGGTCGGTAGGCGGCGGCGGCATCGACCGTGCGCAGGCGGATGGACGACGAGCTGACCTTGAGTTCGCGCAGGAACTGAAACACGTAGGGCAGGCTTTGCGTCGGCGTGTCGAGGTAGGCCTTCGGCACGGCGATGAGCGCGCCGTTGGCAAGCCTGGACTTGAGGCCGAAAAACTGCCCGTCGATGGTTTCGTTGCCGAGCACGAGACGGCTCGTCGGCAGGATCTGGGCGAGATAGCCGCGGCTCAGCGTACGGCAGTCGCCCGAGGACGGGCCGCGCTGCAAGGACACACGCAAGGTGTTGCGCGAGGCCAGGAGATACGGCGGCACGTCGGCATTGATGCGCACGGTTTTGCTGTCGGCGTTCACCTTCTCGGCGCGCAGCAGGACGTCGTTCAGCATGATCGTGACCAGCGGCGCGACGTCGGACGCATCGGGCGAAACGCGCATCTCGAGTTCGATGTTGGACGGCCAGCGGCCCGCGGGAAGCTGGGCGGCGTCGAACGCGCTCACCCATTCCCCGTACTGGACAATGGACTGGGCGCCGAGGTTGCCGCCGAATTCGCCGAGCTGGATGGCGTTCATATCGTCGGGTTCCGAGCCCGCGAAGGCGACGTCGAGGCCTTGGGCGTTCGCGAGGCGCGACCATTGGGTGGCCAGCAGCGACGCGGCGCGCGAGGCGTCGTTGGTCAAGGTGATGACCGGCTGGCCGAGAATCGTTTCCAGGGTCAAATTGTCGGCGCCGGCGGCCTTGGCGGCGGTCGGCAACTCCGCCAGAAGGCTTGCCAGCGCGCGCGCGGCGTCGGGGCCGGCCTGTTCGGCGTCGGCGGTCAGGGCGGCGATGTCGCCCGCGGTCTGGGCGGCAAGCCACTTGGACCCGATGGCGACTTCGCCGACGGCGTGGCCGTGCAGGACGCCCAGGAGCACATAGGCGCCGCGCTCGGCCTGATTGGCCAGTTTCACTTTCTCTTGTTCGGCAAACGCGCGGAAGGCGGCGATGCGCGCGAGATCGGCAGGCACCGTGAAGCCTGAGGCGTCGACGCTGTCGCCGACGGCGGGCACGGTCACGATCTTCGGCTGGCGGCCGGCCGCCGACATGGCGAGCGCGAGTTTCAGCGCCGCGGCGTAGTGACTTTCGTCGATGGCGCCGGCGGGAATGAGGATGGTTGGACGCGACGGCAACATGCCCCACGCGCTGCGGACATCCTTCACGTCGGCGGCGTCGACGCGATACCGCAGCTTGCTGCGCGGCGAGACCGTAAAGACGTTGGCGATGGAGCGCTGCTCGGTGCAGCGGTCCTCGGACACGATGGACGAATAGCGCAGGTCGAGTTTCACGAAGGGGTCGGCCAGCTGCCCTTCGGCGACGTTGATGGTGCGGGTGAAAGCGCCGCTCGGCTCCTTCGGCTCGAGCGCGAAGCCGGGAATGTCGTTGACGCTGGCGACGAAGGCCGAATGGCCGAGATCGCTGCGCACATAATTGCCGTCGATATCGATGGCAACGTCATGCACGCGCACGTCACGCGGAATGGGGAAGAATATCTGCTGGCCAAACTCGGCGCCGCTGAAAATGAGCGGATTGGCGAAGTTCAGGTCGGAAAGCGCGAACGACCGCTCCAGGTAGGGATGAAACGGCGCCTTGGCCTGGGTCTTCGCGGCGGGCGCCTCGGCGCCGAAGGCGACGGCCGAGAAGGCAACCGCCGAGGTCACCATCAGGCCGAGTTTGAAAGCCGCACGGCGGAGGAGAAGCGCGTTCGTCGTCATTTTAAACCGCTTGGAGAACCGGCTTGGAGGTGGACAGGGGCGAAACGGCGTCTGCCACGCCGAGCAGCGCGGCGCAAATGCGCGTGGCGGCGTAACCGTCGCCGAACGGATTGTAGTGCGCGGCGCCGATGACGCGCCGGGAGGCGTTTTCGAGAGCGCGGATCGCTTCCGGGAGCATCTTGCGCGGGTCGGTGCCGATGAGCTTGGCGCAACCGGCTTCGACGGCTTCCTGGCGCTCGGTGACGTCGCGGGTGACAAGCAACGGAACTCCAAACGACGGCGCTTCTTCCTGGATGCCGCCCGAGTCCGTGATGATCAAGCCGGCGCGCTCCATGAGATAGATCATCTCGTGGTATTCGACCGGTGCGATCAGGTGCACGTTGTTCACATCGCCGAGCGCGGCGTGGGCGGGGCCCTTCACGTTCGGATTGAGGTGCACGGGATACACGATCTGCACGTCCGGGCGCTGCGCGAGACGCTTGAGGCCCGCGAACATGCGCGCCAGGCCTTCGCCGAAACTCTCGCGGCGGTGACCGGTCACGAGGACCAGCTTCTTCGTCGGATCGATAAAGCCGAATTTGCCTTCGCATTCGCCGCGCAGGGCCGCGTCCTTCAAGAGACGCTCGCGGACGATGCGCAAGGCATCGATGCCGGTGTTGCCGGTGACGACAATGCGGCGCGGATCGACGCCTTCCGTGAGAAGGTTTTGCTGCGCGCGCAGAGTCGGCGCGAAGTGCCAGTCGGCGACAACGCCGATGAGCTTGCGGTTGGCTTCTTCCGGGAACGGCGAGCGCAGATCGCCGGTGCGCAGGCCCGCTTCCACATGCCCGACGGCGACGCCGCTATAGAAAGCGGCGGCGGCGCCGGCGAAAGCGGTGGTGGTGTCGCCCTGCACGAGGACGAGATCGGGTTTGTATTCGGCGATGACGCGCGTGACGGCGGCGACGGCCGCGCCGGCGATTTCGCCCAGCGCCTGGCCGGCGGTCATGAGGTGGAGATCGTACGCGGGCTTCAGGCCGAACACCGTGAAGACCTGGGCGAGCATCTCGCGGTGCTGGCCGGTGGAGCAGACCGCATGATCGACACCGGCCTGCGTGAGCGCGCGCACGACAGGCGCGAACTTGATGGCTTCGGGGCGGGTCCCGAGAACCGTGAGGACGCGGCGATAGCGCGGGACGGCGGTGAAGCGGTCGATACCCGTAATAGATGCATTCATATCCGTAAAATCCCCGTGGACCGTTGTTCGCCGCAATTTCGAACTTTTCCAGGCGACGCAGCCCAGGCCTTTGCCGAAATCCGTAAAACCCGGATATTTCAGCAAGTTTCGAGACAAAACTGCGTTAACTATTTGCCTATGTGCAGATGCACATGGCCTGGTTAATAAAAGTTAAAAATTCCCTCACTCTCGTAATGAGGGAAACTGCGTATAGCTTGGGGATGAGGTAAGCGCGGGGCTTTGCACCCGCAGGCTGATAGATTCAGCCGATTTGGGTCAGAAGACCATGCTCCAGGCGAACCGTGCGGTCCATTCGCGCCGCCAGGGCCGGGTTATGGGTGGCGATCAGGGCGGCGAGTCCGTGCTGTTTGGACAGGCCGACCAGCTGGGCGAAGACTCCGTCCGAGGTCTCCGGGTCCAGATTCCCGGTCGGCTCGTCGGCGAGAAGCAGGGCCGGCCGGTTGGCCAAGGCCCGGGCGATCGCCACGCGCTGCTGTTCGCCGCCGGAGAGCTGGCCGGGGCGGTGGTCGGCCCGGGGGCCGAGGCCGAGGGAGTCCAGGAGCTCCTGGGCGCGGACGGCGGCCGCCTTGCGGCTCACCCCGGCGATCATCTGCGGCACGATGATGTTCTCAAGGGCCGAAAACTCGGGCAGCAGATGGTGGAACTGATACACGAAGCCGAGGCGGGCGCGGCGCATCTCGGTGCGGCGGTCGTCGGACAGGGCGTTGCAGGCCTCGCCGTCGATGAAGACCTGGCCGCGGTCGGGCAGCTCCAGGAGGCCCGCGATATGGAGAAGCGTGGACTTGCCGGCCCCGGACGGTCCGACCAGAGCGACGACCTCGCCCTTCTTCACCGCCAGCGCGGCGCCGCGCAGGACATGCAGCTCGGTTTCGCCCTGGCGATAGACGCGCTCGAGATCCTTCAGCTCAAGGGCGAACTCACTCATAACGAAGGGCCTCGACAGGATCGGTCTTGGCCGCGCGCCAGGACGGGTAAAGGGTGGCGAGGAACGAAAGGCCGATCGACATGGCGAGCACGGCGAGGGTCTCGTCCCATTCCATCTGCGCGGGCATCTGGGTGAGATAGTAGATCTCGGGCGAGAACAGTTCGGTGCCGAGCAGCTTCTCGATGCCGCGGCGGATGCTGTCGATGTTCTCGCAGAACACGAGCCCCAGACCGAAGCCGAGGAACGTACCGATGACGCCGACCGAGGCGCCGGTCATGAAGAAGATGCGCATGATCATGCCGCGGGACGCGCCCATGGTGCGCAGGATGGCGATGTCGGCGCCCTTGTCCTTCACCAGCATGATGAGGCCGGAGATGATGTTGAAGGCCGCGACGATGATGATGATGGTCAGGATCATGAACATCACGTTGCGCTCGACCTGAAGGGCGGTGAAGAAGACCTCGTTGGTCTGCTCCCACGAGAGCACGCGATGCCCCTGCCCCATCACATCCTTCACGCGTTCGGCGATCATCCGGGCGTTGTCGGGATTGTCGACATGGATCTCGAAATTGGTGACCGCTTCGGGCTGCTTGAAATAGATCTGCGCCATGGGCAGCGGCATGAAAATGACCGAGCTGTCGAACTCGCTCATGCCGACGTTGAAGATGGCGCCGACGGTGTAGGTGGCCGTGCGCGGCACGGTGCCGAACGCCGTCACATTTCCATTGGGCGAGATGAGGGTGAGATCGTCGCCCACCTCGATCCCGAAATGCGCGGCCATGCGCGTCCCGATGGCGATCGCTTTATTGTCGATGACCGGCGACAGCGAGCCGCCCACAATATGGTCGGAGATCCAGGGCTTATTGAAGAGATCGAGTCCGGGCACGCCGCGCACCAGGGCGCCCGAATTATACCCGCGCGCGGTGGCCATGACCTGGCCGATGATGAGCGGAGAAACCGACGTGACGCCGGGGATCGTCTTCACCTCGCCGAGCTTGGCGTCGTAATCAGTGATCGAGCGCGAGAGCGCCGTCACATCGATATGACCGTTGACGCCGAGGATGCGCGAGAACAGATCCTGCCGGAAGCCGTTCATCACGGCCATGACGATGATCAGGGTGGCGACGCCGAGCGCGATACCGACAAAGGAAAAGCCGGCGATGACGGAGACAAAACCCTCCTTGCGCCGCGAGCGCAAGTAACGCGATGCCACCATCCGCTCGAAGGCGCCGAAGATCATGGGTTAGTTCTTTCTCATGTCACCCCCGGCGAAAGCCGAGGAGGACGGGGGTGTTCGGGGTGGACCGCGCGCGCATCATTCTCAGATCGTCACCGACAGTTTCGAGACGGCGCTTTCGAGGCTGAGTTCCTCTTTCGCGCCTGTGGCGCGGCGCTTGAGTTCGACCATGCCCTTGGCGATGCCCTTGGGGCCGACGACGATCTGCCAGGGGATGCCCATCAGATCCATATCCGCGAACTTCACGCCGGCGCGCTCGTCGCGGTCGTCATAGAGCGCGTCGCAGCCCTGGCGCTCGATGGCGTCGTGGATCTTCTCGCACGCTTCGTCGCAGGCCTGGTCGCCCACTTTCAGATTAATGATGCCGACGTGGAACGGCGCGACGCTGTCCGGCCATACGATGCCGTTTTCGTCGTGGCTGGCTTCGATGATGGCCGCGACGCAGCGCGACACGCCGATCCCGTAGCAGCCCATTTCGACTTCCACCTGGTTGCCGTCGGGACCGACGACCTTGGCGCCGAGAGCGGCCGAGTACTTCTTGCCGAGATAGAAGGTGTGGCCGACTTCGATGCCGCGCGCGGACACGAGATCGCCGCCGAGTTCCTCGGCCTTTTTCGGATCGTGCTTCTCGTCGGCGGCGGCGTAGAGGCTGGTCCAATCCTCGACGATCGGACCGAGATCGGCGTTGTAGTCGACGTTCTCGGGGATCGGCTTGTCGAGATAGGCCTTGTGGCAATAGACCGCGCTCTCGCCGGTGTCGGCGAGCACGATGAATTCATGCGACAAAGTCCCGCCGATGGGGCCGGTTTCCGCGGCCATCGGGATGGCGCGCAGGCCCATGCGCGCGAAGGTGCGCAGGTACGCGACGATCATCTGGTTGTAGCTGTGGCGCGCGCTCGCATAGTCGAGATCGAACGAATAAGCGTCCTTCATCAGGAACTCGCGGCCGCGCATGAGGCCGAAGCGCGGACGCACTTCGTCGCGGAACTTCCAATTGATCTGATAGAGGTTCTTCGGGACGTCGCGATAGCTTTTGGCGTTCGAACGGAAGATGTCGGTCACCACCTCTTCATGGGTGGGGCCGTAGAGCATGTCGCGCTCGTGACGGTCCTTGATGCGCAGCATCTCGGCGCCGTAGTCGTCGTAACGGCCGCTTTCCCGCCACAGGTCCGCCGATTGGATGGTCGGCATGATGATCTCGAGCGCGCCCGCCGCGTTCTGCTCCTCGCGCACGATGCGCGCGACGTTTTGCAGGACGCGATTGCCCAGCGGCAGCCAATTGTAGATGCCCGCGGCGTGCTGGCGGATCATCCCGGCGCGCAGCATCAGGCGATGCGACACGATCTGGGCTTCGGTGGGGTTTTCCTTGAGGGTCGGGGCGAAAAAGCGCGAGAGACGCATCGGTGGTCCTTAGATCCAGAAATGTGCCCGGACCATAGGGGATGGATGGAAAATAGGCAATGAAAGCGGGATTAAGTAGCGGCAGAGGGAGCCGCGCGGAGCGAGGCGGTGAGGGTTAACGCCGCTAGGGGGCGCTGGGTTTCGCTTCGGGCAACACAATTCCCCGGGCCCGGAGGCTGGATTTGCAGGCTTCGGCCATGAGGAGTTCGTCCTGGCTCTGGATTTGCTTTCCATTCCAGAAGACAGCGTCCCCCTTGATCGTGAGGGTCCCGAGGGCGGCCTTGCCTTCGAGCCCGCGCCGGGAATTCAGGATATCGCCCGAGGGACTGCCGAGGCGTTTCAGCGTATCGACCGTGAGCGGGATCTCGAGGAAGGCCGGAAGATCGAGGACGGGGGCGCCGGTCACATCGGCCGGAACGACCACTTTGCCGCGCACATCCACACCGCCCTGATAGGCCACGCCGGGGCGCGGCTGATGGGCCACGAGTTTGCGGCAGTCGGCGGTGGAGATCGTGACGGTTTCGGCCGCTACGGCCGGAACGGCGGCGAGCACGAAGAAAGCGGTGAGTGCGATCTTGCTCATGAGAGCTTTTGCCTCGTCCAGGAGACGGTGCCCCGACTATCGCGCGCGCCGGCTTCCCGGGCAATGAGTTTGCCGGCCGCGAGCGGTTCTTGAACTAGCGCTTCACTTCCTCGATCTCGACCAATGCGCCGGCGAAGTCTTTTGGGTGCAGGAACAGGACCGGCGTGCCGTGCGCGCCGGTTTTCGGCTCGCCGTCGCCAAGCACGCGCTTGCCGGATTTCCTCAGCCGATCGCGCGCGGCGTAAATGTCGTCGACTTCATAGGAGACGTGATGGATGCCGCCGGCGGGGTTGGCGTCGAGGAACTTCCTGATCGGCGAGTTGTCGCCGAGCGGATGCAGGAGCTCGATCTTGGTATTGGGCAGCTCGACGAAGACGACCGTGACGCCGTGATCGGGCAAATCCTGCGGCGCGGAGACCTTGGCGCCCAGGGTGTCGCGATAGTTGGCCGTGGCGGCGGCGAGATCCGGCACCGCGATGGCGACATGGTTCAGGCGTCCGATCATGCAATCCTCAAACGTTTGTTTGTCTTTCTTACGTGGGCGATTTTAGAAGAAAGCGCAACGCTGGGGGAATTATATTTTGTTATCAGGGTCTTGTTGGGCCGGCATGACCCGCGGTTGGTTCACCCTCGGACGCGGCTGATGTGGACCTTCACCACCGGCTTGCGGGACGGCGCGAAGACCTTGCGCACGGCCTGGCGGACGTTCTCCTCGATGACGTCGTCGTCGCGGCGGGCTTTTTTCGGGAGCTTGTCGACGGCGTTCTGGATGACCCAGGCCCAATCGCGGTCGGCGTCTTCGAGCGGGTCCGACATGCCGAGCACGGAGACGAGCGGGTCGGCCATGACCACGCCCGTGTCATCGAGCACCACGGAAGCGACCACGCCGCCGTCGTAGAACATGCGCTTCTTGTCGCGCAGCATCGGGCTCGAAAACGGAATGAGTTCGTTGTCGTCCCAGGCCATGCGGCCCGACCAGACCGTGCCCTTAATCTCGGCCTTGCCGTCCGTGAACTTCACGGCGGAGCCGTTTCCGACCTGGAGGGTCTGCGGCACCTGGCATTCGGCGGCGAGCGCGGCGTGCTCGCGGATATGCATGGCTTCGCCGTGCACGGGAATGGCGATGCGCGGACGGACCATCTGGTACATGCGGCGCAGCTCGTCGCGCGCGGGATGGCCGGAGACATGGATGAAATGATCGCGGGTCGTCACGACACCGACGCCGATCTTGGCGAGTTGATTCTGCACTTTCGCGATAGCCTT
Source organism: Rhodospirillaceae bacterium (assembly GCA_041919675.1). Classification (GTDB taxonomy): domain Bacteria; phylum Pseudomonadota; class Alphaproteobacteria; order Rhodospirillales; family Rhodospirillaceae; genus SHVO01. The sequence goes on from JAYRTJ010000048.1 coordinate 17,979, forward strand.
CTCGTTGCCGGGAATTGCGCGCGAGGAGAAGATGGCGACGTCGCCTTCCTGCAGGCTGAGTTCCGGATGATAGCCGTAGGCGATGCGCATGAGCGCGGCGCGCCCCTCGCCCTGGCTTCCCGTACAGATATAGACGACCTTGTCGCGCGGCAGGTGGGCGGCGTCCTCGGCTTTGAGGAAACGAAGATCGGGCGCGAGATAGCCGGTGCGGCGCGCGGTTTCGAGGATGCGCCAGAGCGAGGCGCCGATCAGCGAAACATGACGATCATTGGCGGCGGCGGCGCGGGCGATGGAATCCAGGCGCGCGACATTGGAGGCGAAGCAGCCGACCACGATGCGGCCCGTGTAGCGGCCGAACAGGCTGGTGAGGCTGTCCTTCACCTCGCGCTCGGAGCCCGCCTCGCCTTCGGTGAAGACATTGGTGGAATCCCCGATCAGCGCCAGCACGTTCTCCTCGCCCAGCTTGCGCAGGGCGTCGAAGTCGGTGACTTCGCCGATAATCGGATCGGGATCGAACTTCCAATCGCCGGTGTGGAAAATTGTGCCGTATTTGGTGCGCACCGCGAGGGCGTTGGGTTCCGGCACCGAGTGCGTCAGGGTGATGAAGTCGACGGTGAACGGGCCGAGATTGGCCTGCCCGCCGAGCGGGATCACATGGACCGGGACTTCATTCTCGAGGCCGGCTTCTTTCAATTTATATTCGAGGAAAGCCGCGCAGAAAGGCGTGGTGTAGACCGGGCAGCGGAGCTGCGGCCACAGGTAGGCCACGGCGCCGACGTGGTCCTCGTGCGCATGGGTGATGATGAGGCCGTCGAGCTTTTCGCGCCGTTCGGCGATGAAGCTGGGATCGGGCATCACCACATCGAGGCCGGGAATGGACTCGTCGCCAAAGGTAACGCCGAGATCGACCATCAACCATCGGCCGTCGCAGCCGAACAGGTTCAGGTTCATGCCGATCTCGCCGGCGCCCCCGAGCGGAATGAACCAAAAGCCCTTGTCGAGGCCATTGGGGAAATTAGCGGTGGTGCGGAGGTCGGCTTTGTTCATGCTCAAGCCCCTCGCCCTTGTGGGGAAGGGTTCTCTATGAGTTACGCTGATGCACGGCAACCAGGCCGCGCATGGTGAGATCGGCGTCGGTGTGTTCGATGACGGGCGTGGCTTCGGCGAACAAGGGCGCGAGGCCGCCGGTTGCGATGACCTTCATGTTTTCGCCGCGCTCGGCCTTGATACGGCTGACGAGCCCTTCGATGAGACCGATGTAGCCCCAAAACACACCCGACATCATGGCCGATACGGTCGTAGTTCCGACGACGGGCGCCGGCCCCGGATTGACGACTTGCAGCCGCGGCAACTGGGCCGTGGCCATATGCAATGCTTCCATCGAGAGGTTGATGCCGGGCGCGATGCAGCCGCCGCAATAGGCCCCGCTTCCATCCACAACATCGAAGGTCGTTGCCGTGCCAAAGTCGATGACGATGAGGGGGCCGCCGTAAGTCGTATGCGCCGCGATGGCATTGATCACGCGGTCGGCGCCGACTTCTTTCGGATTATCGACACGTACCGCGGTGCCGAGATCCACATCCTTGTCGCCGATGAACTTCGGCTCGACGTTGAAATACTTCTGACAGAGGCGTTTGAGATCGAAGTTCTTGTCGGGCACGACGGAGGCGACGATGGCGTGGCGAATGGACGTCGGCTTGATGCCGTCGCGCTCGATGAGCTGCGTGAGCCAAATGCCGTATTCATCGGCGGTGCGGTCGGTCTTGGTGGCGGCGCGCCACTGGCCGAGCGGCGTGTGGCCCTCGTACACCGCGAAAACAACATTTGTGTTGCCGCAATCGATGACGAGCAGCATCAGGTTTCTCCAAACATCACGTCACCCACGACCAGCTTGCGTCGGCCGGAGGCGATGTCGAGCAGCAGGGCGCCGTCGTCGTCGAGGCCGGCGAAAGTTCCGCTCACCGGCCCTTCCGGGAGGCGGACCGATAAAGGCGTTCCGGACCGGGGCCCATACGCGCGCCAGGCTTCGCGGATCGCCCCAAAGCCGTCGATGCGCCAGGTGTCGAGCCAGGCGGACAGGCTGCGGCCCAACATGGTGAGCACATGCGCGGGCTTGGTATCGATATGAGAGTCGGCGAGCGCGCCCACGGGATAGAGCGCGTCGGGCACGTCCACCGGGATCAAGTTGATGCCGACGCCGAGCACGATCCACCGGCGGCCGTCGGGATCGACGGCGAGCTCCGGGAGCATGCCGCAAACCTTCTTGCCCTCGATCAGGATATCGTTGGGCCATTTGAAGGCCACGACCGGCGGGGCGGTGTTGTGACGCGGCAACTCGAGGATGGCGTCGCGCACGGCCAGGGCAGCGACAAAGCCGATCTCGGGGGCGTGGCGGGCGGCCTCGGGCGCTTTGACGAGGAACGAGGCATAGACGTTGCCGGGCGGGCTTTGCCAGCTGCGGCCCGTGCGCCCCCTGCCCCCGGTCTGGCTTTTGGCCCACACGAGCAGACCTTCGGCGACCTCGCCGCCCTGTTCGGCGATGCGCTTCAGGGCGGCGTTGGTGCTGTCGAGTTCGTCGAACTCCATCGTCCGCCAGCCGGACGGCAGATGGGGTTCGGGCGGCGGGTTAGAGGCGGTGAACCAGGTCAAGGAACGACCCCTCCCTGACCCTCCCCTTTCAGGGGAGGGAATAAAGGACGGAAACTAGCCCAGGAACAACGCGCGGGCGGCGGATTCGGCGCCTTCGACGAGCTTCGAGGGCACGACGAAGTAGACCAGCATCAAGACCGCGCACAGGCCCATGATCGCGCTGTTGATCATGTCCGGCTTGTCGAAGACGGCGCCCGGCTCATCGAAGTAAATCACCTTGATGATCCGGATGTAATAGAAGGCGCCCACGACGCTCGCCAAGAGGCCGATGATGGCCAGCGGCACGAAGCCCGCGTTCACGGCGGCGACGAAGATGAAATACTTGCCGAGGAAGCCGGCCAGCGGCGGGATGCCCGCCATGGAGAACATGAGCGCGGCCAGAGCCATGGCCATGCCCGGGTGGTTCTTCTGCAGGCCCGAAAGATCGCCGATCTCCTCCACATACTTGCCGTTCACGCGCATCGAGAGGATGACCGCGAACGTCCCGATGTTCATGAAGAGATAGATGAGCAGGTAGAACAGGAGGCCGCGCGCGCCCTCCTCGTTACCCACCACGAGACCGATCAACGCGTAGCCGACGTGGCCGATGGAGCTGTAGGCCATCAGGCGCTTGACGTTCTTTTGCGCGATGGCGGCGAACGAACCCCAGAGCATGGAGAGGATCGAGATCAGCACGATCACCTGCTGCCACTGCTCGATCATCGGCGCGAACGGGCCGACGAGCACGCGCAGGAACAGACAGAGGGCCGCGATCTTGGGGCCGACCGAGAAGAAGGCGGTGATCGGGGTCGGGGCGCCTTCGTAGACGTCGGGCGTCCACATATGGAACGGAACCGCCGAGACCTTGAAGGCAAGGCCGGCGATGACGAAGACAATGCCGATGACCACGCCGAGGTGGGATTCGCCGCCATGCATGGCCGCCGCGAGACCCGCGAACGCCGTGGTGCCGCTGAAGCCGTAAACCAGCGACGAGCCGTACAGGAGCAGACCCGAGGCCAGCGCGCCGAGCACGAAATACTTCACGCCGGCTTCGGTCGAACGGGTGTTGTCGCGGTGATAGGCGGCGAGCACGTACAAGGACAAGCTCTGCAGCTCGAGGCCGAGATAGACGGAGATGAGATCGTTGGCCGAGACCATCATCATCATGCCGAGGGTGGCGAACACCACCAGGATCGGAAGTTCGAAACGAGCCGTTTTGGCGGCCTGCGCCCAGCTGTTGATCATGAGCAGCGTGAGCGCCGCGCCGATGAGCACCAGGATCTTGGCGAAAGACGTAAAGCCGTTGACGATGAACAGGTCCTGGAAGGTGAGCGCGGTGTCCGGACCCCGGAGGATCAGATAGGCGGTGACGCCCATGGCCGCGACGCCGAGCCACGACAGGAGCTGCGTGGAGTCTTCCTTACGGAAGACTCCGATCATCAGGAACAGCATGCCGGAGAGAGCAAGGAAGATCTCGGGGAATGCCGGCGTCAGAGATGCGAATTCGAACGTCATCGGAATGGCCCCTTAGCGCAAGAAGGCGACGAGTTGCTCGCCCAGGTGAGCCCCAACTTGGCCTCCCACTTGGGTTTCGCCGGCCGCCTTCAGCGCAGCCTGATAATTGTTCACGAGCGCGGCAACCGACTCATTCATGACATCGAGGAACGGCAGCGGATAGACGCCCATCCACATGGTGATGACGACGATCGGCGCGAGGATCGCGATTTCGCGGCGGTCGAGGTCCAGCATTTCCTTCACGTCGGCCTTGGTCAGCTCGCCCCAGATCACGCGGCGATAGAGGTAGAGCATGTAGGTGGCGCCGAGGATGACGCCGGTGGCCGCGAACAGGGCCGCCCAGGTGTTCATCTGGAACACGCCCGTCAGCACCAGGAATTCGCCGACGAAGCCCGCCGTACCCGGCAGACCCACCGAGGCCAGCATGAACACCATGAAGGCGAAGGCGTACTTCGGCATGTTGTTGGCGAGACCGCCGTAACGGCCGATTTCGCGGGTGTGCAGGCGGTCGTAGACCACGCCGACGCAGAGGAAGAGCGCGCCGGATACGACACCGTGCGAAAGCATCTGGAAGATCGCGCCTTCGATGGCCTGCTGGTTGCCGCCGAACACGCCGAGGGTCACGTATCCCATGTGCGCGACGGATGAATAAGCGATGAGCTTCTTCATGTCGTCCTGCACGAGGGCCACGAGAGACGTGTAAACGATGGCGATGATCGAGAGCGTGAAGACGAACGGCGTAAAATAGGCGCTGGCTTCAGGCAGCATCGGCAGCGAGAAACGCAGGAAGCCGTATCCGCCCATCTTCAGGAGCACGCCGGCCAGGATGACCGAGCCCGCGGTCGGCGCATCGACGTGCGCGTCCGGGAGCCAGGTGTGCACCGGCCACATCGGCACCTTCACGGCGAAGGAGGCGAACATGCCGAGCCACAGCCAATACTGCATGTCGCGCGCGAACTTGGCTTCCATCAAGGTCGGGATGTCGGTGGTGCCGACCTGGAAGTACATGGCGAGCAGCGCGACCAGCAGGAGCACGGAGCCGGTGAGCGTATAGAGGAAGAACTTGAAGGCGGAGTAGACGCGGCGGCCGCCGCCCCACACGCCGATGATCAGGAACATCGGGATCAGCACGCCTTCGAAGAAGACGTAGAACAGCACCATGTCCAGGGCGCAGAACATGCCGACCATCATGGTCTCGAGGATCAGGAACGCGATCATGTATTCGCGCACCATCTTCTCGATGGCATCCCACGAGGCGAGGATGCAGATGGGCATCAGGAAGGTCGATAGGATGACGAACAGCATCGAGATGCCGTCCACGCCCATGTGGTAGCCGATACGGTACTGCGGCAGCCAATCGACGCGTTCCTCGAACTGGAACGCCGCCGTACCCGGCTCGAAACCGATCCAGATGAACAGCGAGAGGAAGAAGACGATCAGCGTGGTCCACAGCGCGACATAACGCGACTGGCGGGCGACGACCTCGGCTTCCCCGCGCACGAGGAGCAGGAACAGCGCGCCGACCAGCGGCAGGAAGGTGACCAGCGAGAGGATCGGCAGGCCGGTGATGAAGTTGGACAAGGCGGTCATGGTTCTTACCGTCCGATCACGAACCACGACACGATCACGGCGATGCCGACGATCATGGCGAAGGCGTAGTGGTAGAGATATCCGGTCTGCACGACGCCCAGGCGCTTGGCGACGCGCGCCGAGAGGGCCGAAAGGCCGTCCGGTCCGAAGCGGTCGATAATGCCGGCGTCCCCGCCCTTCCAGAAGAGGCGGCCGAGACGGAACGCGTTCTTCACGAACAGGAAGTCGTACAGCTCGTCGAAGTACCACTTGTTGAGCAGGAACTTGTAGACGCCCGGGAACGCGGCCACGAGGCGCGCGGGCATTTCCGGCTTACGCACGTACATGAGGTAGGCGAGACCGAAGCCCGCGACGGTCACGAACAGCGGCAGCCACTTCATGAAGAACGACGGGTGATGCGCGTGCACCTTGGCGATGGAATCGTGCGCCGCGAGCGGCGCGATGGCTTCCTTCCAGAACTCAGGGCGCGCTTCACCGACGAAGTGCTCATAACCGATGTAGCCGGCGAAGACCGCGCCGACCGCGAGGCAGGCGAGCGGGATCGTCATGATGAGCGGGCTTTCGTGGACGTGTTCCATGGTGTGGTGATCGGCGCGCGGCTTGCCGAAGAAGGCCAGGAACGTGAGGCGCCACGAGTAGAAGGACGTGAGGAACGCCGCGATGATCAGCAGGCCGAAGGCATAATTGCCGACGCCCGTACCCGCGCCATGCGTGGCTTCGATCACCATGTCTTTCGAGAAGAAGCCGGCGAACGGCGGCACGCCGGTCAGCGCGAGGTTACCGATGACCATCACCGCGAAGGTGAACGGGATGAGGCGGTAGATGCCGCCCATCTTGCGGATGTCCTGCTCCTCGCTCATGGCGTGGATCACGGAACCGGCGCC
>JAYRTJ010000049.1:0-24301 GCA_041919675.1 Rhodospirillaceae bacterium
TGTTCGAAGGCCGCGCCGTCAGCTCGGGCCTCAACGGCCAGATCGAGCCGGTGATGCCCTATATCCTCGATGCGATCTTCCAGGAATTCCCGGGCCGCTCCGGCGAAACCAAGACCGTGAGCGTGCAGGTGCCTGAGAATGTCGAGAAGGCGCCGCCGCGTCCCGCGTCGAACTCCGCCTACTAGAGCGTTTCCCGGCGAAGTGGGAACCGGTTCGTCGCGGAAAACGCGGCAACTTCCATGAATCTAAAAAGGCCGGAAAATTTTCCGGCCTTTTTCTTTTCCCGCCCCGGCCTTTTTCTTGTCCGCCAAAGCCGCTTATTCCGCGATCGCGCGCAGCTGCGTGACATTGTCTCCGCTCACCTGGCCGGTGTCGCCTTCCAGCGGGATATTCTCGATCTTGTGGCCGCGGTCGACGATCTTGCCCGTTGAGATCAGGATCTCTTTCACGTCTTTTTGCGTCTGATCGAAGTGCGTGCCCAGCGCGCCGACACGCTTGTCCAGGCGTTCCACGTCCTTCGTCAGCTCGCCGATCTCCTTCTGGATGATATGCGCCTGCTCGCGCATGCGCGCGTCTTTCAGGATCGTGCGGATGGTGTTGAGGGTCGCCATCAATGTCGTCGGCGAGACGATATAGACGCGGCGGCGGAAGCCTTCCTCCACCACCTGCGGGAAGCGGTCGTGCAGTTCGGCGAACACCGATTCCGCCGGCACGAACATGATGGCCGAATCCGCGGTCTCGCCCGGCACGATGTATTTTTCGGCGATATCCTTGATGTGTTTCAAAACGTCGGTGCGAAAGGCGGCTTCGGCGGCGGTGCGGGCGCGGTCGTCGGCCGCCAGGGTCAGCTGCACGAAAGCTTCGTGCGGGTATTTTGAATCGACCGCGATCAGGCCCGGCGGGTTCGGCAGGCGGATGACGCAGTCGGCGCGCTTGCCGTTGCTCAACGTCGCCTGGAAGTCGTAGCTCCCCCGCGGCAGCATGTTGCGCACCAGATCTTCCATCTGGGTCTGGCCGATGGCGCCGCGCGCCTGCTTGTTCGACAGAATATCCTGGAGCCCGACCACTTCGGCGGAAAGTTCGGTGATGTTCTTCTGCGCGGCGTCGATCACCGCCAGGCGTTCGGAGAGGGCGCCCAACGCTTCGCTGTTCCTGGTCGTGCTCTTTTCCAGGTTTTCGCCCACCTTCCGCGTCACATCCGCCAGGCGCTCCTCCAGAAGCTTGCGCACGTTCGTTTCCTGGGCGCGCAACTGTTCGGCCATGTGGGTCTGGGCCGCCGACTGGCTCTCCGCCATTTGCGCCAGGCGCCCCGTCAGCATGCTTTGCGTTTCGGCCAGACGCGCCGCCGTGTCGGTGAGGTGTGTCATTTGGGCGGTGCCGGGATCGCGCCGTCCGCGCAGCAGCAGCGCAAGAACGCCCGCGGCAACGACGATGGAACCCCCGATGATGAGCGCCGTTAACGCATCCATATGTCGCTAAACCTCAGTAAGAGCGCGCTTTTTCGCGCCCGATTGTTGCAGGCTTGCAATGTGCAGCCCGCCTCGACCGTGCCATCATCCGCAGCCTATAAGAATCTAGATCAAATCCCGCCGCCCCACCACGGCTTAACGATTTTAGAGCTCCCGCATGCACCTCGCCAAAATTTCCGCCTTCGCGCTCACTTTGTCGCTCACCTTGTCGTGCGCCCTGTCCGCACAGGCGCAAACGGTCGACGTTCCGGCCGCGACGGGCAATGCCGACCTCACCATCTACAACAACAATTTCGCGATGGTGCGCGAGCGCCGCACGTTCAAGATGCCGGGCCCCTCGGCGCAACTCGTCATGGGCGGCGTGCCGCGCGAGCTGCAGCCGGAAACGGCCTTCCTTCAGGTCTTGAAGGGCGACGCGGTGCGCGTGACCGAGCAGGTCTTCAATTTCGATGTGCTGACGCCGTCGAAGCTTCTCGAGCGCGCCGTCGGCGGCGAGGTTTCGGTGATCTCGGTCAATCCCGGCAACGGCCGCGAAGTGACCGAACGCGCGCGCGTGCTCAGCGTCAACGAGGGGCTGGTCCTCGAGATCAACGGCAAGGTCCACACCAATCATCCCGGCCGCGTCGTGTTCGACGGCGTTCCGGCCGGTGTGCGCGCCCGCCCGACCCTCCTCATGTCCGCGACCGGTAAGGGGGCGCAGGACGTCGAGGCCGAGCTCAGCTATCTCACCGGCGGCCTGTCGTGGCATCCCGATTATGTCGCGCAGTACGATTCCGACAGCAACCGCATGACTCTTCTGGCGTGGGCGAGCGTCACCAACGCCACCAGTTCCGATTTTCCGAACGCGAAGATGAAATTGATCGCCGGCGAAGTGAACCGGACGCGCCCCTCTGCCCCGCCGATGCCGATGATGGCGCGCGCCGCCATGAAGGCGGAAGCCGCCGACATGGGGCAGTCCTTCGGCGGCGGCATCGCGCCGGCCGCGGGTCTTGCGACCCACGTCTACACCATCCCCAAGCTCACGAGCCTCGGTCCGTTCGAGACCAAGCAGCTCGGCCTGCTGAATAGCCAGTCCATCCCGGTGCGCCGCCAGATCACCGTGCGCGCCGAACAGTATTACTTCACGCAGGCCATGCGCGGCGTACAGCCGGAAAGCCGCGCCAATGTCGAGTTGATGTTCAAGAACGATGCGGCCGCCAAGCTCGGCATGCCGCTCCCGGCGGGTGTCGTGCGTGTGTATGGATCGGATTCGGAAGGCGCGCCGCAGTTCCTGGGCGAGGACCGCATCGATCACACCGCCGTCGGCGGCGAGGTCACCTTGAACCTCGGCAACGACTTCGACATTCCGGTCCAGCGCGAGCAGCTCAACTATGTTCGCGCCACCGATAATATTTCCCTCACCACATGGCGCGTGACGATCGCCAACGCCAAGTCCCGGCCCGTGACCGTGCGCGTGATCGAGCCGATCCCCGGCGCTTGGGAAATCGCCAAGGAATCCCATCCGCATACCAAGCAGGACGCGGGCGCGGCCTTGTGGACTCTGGAAATCCCGGCCAAGGGCAAGACGGTCCTGGAATACAGCGCCCGGATCACGATGTAGGCCTTTTTGAGGCTCTCTTTTGTTGACGGCCCCGTCCCCGGGCCTTATCTCACCCCCATCATGGCGCTCCTGGAAATCATCGTTGCTCCCGATCCGCGGCTTAAGAAGAAAGCCGCGGCGGTCGAGCGTGTCGACGCCGCCACGCGCAAACTCATGGATGACATGCTCGACACCATGTACGACGCGCCGGGCGTTGGCCTTGCCGCGCCGCAGGTGGGCGTCTCCAAGCGCATCATCGTCATTGACCCTGCGGGTGAAGATGAAAAGCCCGCGCCGCTCAAGATGGCGAACCCGGAGATCGTCTGGGCCTCGGAAGAGACCAAGCCGCACGAGGAAGGCTGTCTCTCGCTGCCCGAGGAATATCAGGAAGTGATCCGTCCGGCGTCCATCAAGGTGCGCTATCTCGACGAGCACAATGAAATTCGCACCCTCGACGCCGACGGCCTGCTCGCCGTCGTCATCCAGCACGAGATGGACCACCTCGAAGGCATGCTGTTCGTCGACCATCTCTCGGCCCTGAAGCGCAATATGATCATCAAGCGCCTCACCAAGATCAAAAAGTTCGAACAGAAAAGCGGCAAACGCACCCCCGTCGAAGCCTAGCCGGTGCGGGCGAATTGGTGCCCGGCCCCAATTTCGCGAACGCGATGATCGTTGGATAGCAACATGCGTATCGTCTTCATGGGCACTCCCGACTTTTCCGTCACCGCGCTTGCGCGTCTCGCCGAGCGCCATGAGATCGTGGCGGTCTATTCTCAGCCGCCCCGCCCCGCGGGCCGCGGCCAGCAAGTGCGCCCCAGCCCCGTTGCGATGTTCGCCGAGAAACACGGCATCCCCGTGTTCACGCCGAAGGGCCTCAAAAAGCCCGATATCCAATCCGCGTTTGCCGCCCACGAGGCCGATGTCGCCGTGGTGGCCGCTTACGGTCTCATTCTTCCGCAAGCCGTCCTCGATGCGCCGAAATTCGGCTGTCTCAACATCCACGCCTCGCTGCTGCCGCGCTGGCGCGGCGCGGCGCCGATCCAGCGCGCCATCATGGCCGGCGACAAGGTCAGCGGCGTCACCATCATGCAGATGGACGCCGGGCTCGATACGGGCGCGATGCTGATGACCCGCGAGACGCCCGTCACCGACGCGACGACCGCGCAGGCGCTGCACGACACGCTGGCCGTCCTGGGGGCGCGTTTGATCGTCGAAACCTTGGACGCCCTCGCCCAGGGGCGGCTCCGGCCGGTGCCGCAACCGGAGCAGGGCGTCACCTATGCCGAAAAGATCGACAAGGCCGAGGCGCATATCGACTTCACGCGGACCGCACATGAGGTGCTGCGGCATATTCACGGCCTTTCGCCGTTTCCGGGCGCGTGGTTCGCCCACGGCGCCGAACGGATCAAAGTGCTGGGCGCCGCGCTCGCCCCGGGGTCCGGTCCGCCCGGCGTCACTCTCGATGACCGGCTTTCGATTGCCTGCGGCGAGGGGGCTGTGCGCCTCACCACCGTGCAGCGGGCGGGCAAGGGACCGGCGCCCGCCGACGCCTTCCTCAGGGGCTATGCGTTGCCCAAGGCAACCGCGCTCGCCTAAAATCCCGCGCAGCCAGAGGATCGCGACGATGTTCGGACGCCGGCCAAAAGTCATAGCGCGCGGTGAAATGGTTCACCTGCTCCCGCCGACGAAAGATCAGGCGGAGGAATTTGTCGCCATGACCGTGGGCAGCCGCAACTTCCACGAACCCTGGGTGTATCCGGCCACCGACGAGCGCCGCTACCGCGCCTATCTCGATCGCCTGGAGCGCGGCGCGGCGTTCGGATTCCTGGTCTACCGCAACGACGACACGACCCTGGCCGGCGTCATCAATATCAACGACATCGTCATGGGCGGCTTCCGCTGCGGTTCGCTCGGCTACTACGGCAATGCGATGTTCGCGGGCCGCGGTTATATGACCGAGGGTCTCGCGCTGGTGCTCGATCATGCTTTCACGGCCCTGGAGTTGCACCGCCTTGAAGCCAATGTGCAGCCCGGCAACGCCGCCTCGCTCGGCCTCATCGCGCGCCTTGGGTTCCGGAAAGAAGGTTTCTCGCCGTCTTTCCTCAAGATCGGCGGCGTCTGGCGCGACCACGAACGCTGGGCGATCCTCGGCGAGGAGTGGCTGTCCGTGCACAACGCCTCCGGCGCCGATCGTCAGACTCCAATTCTCGCCTAAAACATCCTCATGCCCCGCTTCAAGCTCATCATCGAATACGACGGCGCGCCCTATGTCGGCTGGCAGCGCCAGGACAACGGCCCGTCCGTGCAGGGCGCGCTCGAGGACGCCGTGCGCGGCTATTGCCAGGTGAACGCCGTCGTCCACGGCGCCGGCCGTACCGACGCCGGCGTGCACGCGCTCGGCCAGGTCGCCCACGTCGACATCCCGCGCGACGATCGCCCCCACGTCGTGGTGAACGCGCTGAACGCGCACTTGAGGCCGCACCCCATCGCGGTGCTGAGCGCGGAGAAGGTCGGCGAAGAGTTTCACGCCCGTTTTTCGGCGCTTGAGCGCGCGTACGAGTACCGCATCCTCAATCGCCGGGCCGCGCCCGCGCTCGATCTCGGCCGGGTCTGGTGGGTGGCGCAGCCCTTGGACGCGCGCGCGATGCATGAGGCCGCGCAAAAGCTCGTCGGCAATCACGACTTCACCAGTTTCCGCGCCGCCGAGTGCCAGGCGAAATCGCCGCAGAAGACCTTGGATCAGCTCGATGTCGCGCGCCACGCCGACATGATCGCCGTCACGGCGCGGGCGCGCTCGTTCCTGCACCATCAGGTGCGCAACATGGTCGGGACGTTGAAGCTGGTGGGTGAAGGAAAATGGTCGCCGCGCGACGTGGCGGACGCGCTCGAAGCCCGCAGCCGTTCCGCCGCCGGCCCCACCGCCCCGCCGGACGGCCTCTACTTCGCGCGCGTCACGTACGGCGCGCCCTAATTGACCCGCGCGCGCGGGCGCGCCTCGCTTGAATCTATATGCGTGCGATGAGGGCGCCGGCGAGGAACGTCAGCGTATAGTCGAGCACCATGAGGCTCATGGCGGTCGCGACGGGCACGCGCAGGCCGACCGCGCCGATGAAGGTGGTGTAGACCGCAACGGCGAGCATCGCGAACAGATTGAAGAAACTGTAGGCCTGCATCGGAATCAAGCCCACGTCGCTCAGCAGCGCCAGGCTGAACAGAGGGACCGCGACCGGCAGCTGAAACCAGTTGTAGGGCACCATGTGCCAGAAGTAGCGGTTGCCGCGCCCGAGGAAGCGCGACACATACATCATCGCGAAGGGGAACAGGGTCCACGTCAGGACATAGGCCAGGACTTCGACGATACCGTAGGCCGCCGGCCCGAGGGTCGAAGGCGTCTTGCCGTAGGTCAGGGCCACATGGGCGAAATGAAACGGCGCGACGACGACCGCGACGATGTAGGACGACCAGAAGCCCTGCGGAGTGCGGTCGAAGAACTCCCAGGCGCGCCCGTCGAACTTGAACAGCAGAGCCAGGCCGTACAGCGCGCGCGCGAGTTCCCGCGGGGACATCTATTTAAAATATTCCCCGTTAAAGTATCCCCCGTTGAAATATCCCTCGAGGATCGCGAGGTAGATCCGCGTGAGGGCTTCGAGGTCCGCGACGAGACAATGCTCGTCCGCCTTGTGCATGCTTTGTCCGACAAGGCCGAATTCGCAGACGGGGCAGGCGTTCTTGATAAAGCGCGCGTCCGAGGTGCCGCCCGTGGTCGACAGTTCCGGCGCGGCGCCGGTCACGCGCGCGACGGCGCCGGCCACCAGTTCCGTCAGCGGTCCCGGCATGGTGATGAAGCTTTCGCCGGACACCGAGATCGCAAGGTCGTAGTGACCGCCCTCGGCGGCCCGATCGAACGTTTCCTTGATCCACGCGCGCAAGGACTCGCCCGTATGCAGGTCGTTGAAGCGGATGTTGAAGCCCGCGCGCGCGAGGGCCGGGATCACGTTGGTCGCGGCGTTGCCGACATCGACGGTGGTGACGGCGACGGTCGAGGGCTGGAAGTGCGCCGAGCCGTTGTCGAGCGGATGGGCGATCAGCGCCGAAAGCATCTTGAGGATGCGCGGGATCGGGTTGTCGGCGAGATGCGGATAGGCGCTGTGGCCTTGCGTGCCGTGGACCGTCAGCTTCGCGGTCAAGCTGCCGCGCCGGCCGATCTTGATCATCTGGCCGAGCCTGGTCGGATTGGTGGGTTCGCCCACCACGCAGGCGTCCAGCTTTTCGCCGCGCGCCTTCAGGCGCTCGAGGACCTTCACCGTGCCGTTGACCGCGTCGCCTTCTTCATCGCCGGTGATGAGCAGGCTGATGGAACCCTTCGGCGCGCCATGCTTTTGGAGGTATTGCGCGGTGGCCGCCGTGAACGCGGCGATGGCGCTTTTCATGTCCGCGGCGCCGCGGCCGAACAGACGGCCTTCGATGACCTCGGCCTTGAACGGCTCCGTCGTCCAGCCGTCGCCCACCGGCACGACGTCCGTGTGCCCGGCGAAACAGAAGTTGGGCCCGCTGGTGCCGAGACGCGCGTACAGGTTTTCCACCTGCGGCTTGCTCTGGTCGGCAAAGGCCATGCGCTCACAGGCGAACCCCATGCCTTCCAGCGCACGCACCAATACATCGAGCGCGCCTTCATCCTTCGGCGTGACGCTCGGGCGCTTGATCAGCTCTTGTGCGAGCTGAAGGGCGTCGATGTTCGCGGCGGCGTTCACTTAGTCACGCAACAGTTCGTTGATGGAGGTCTTGGAGCGGGTCTGGGCGTCCACGCGCTTGACGATCACCGCGCAGGAGAGAGAAGGGCCCGGGCTGCCGTCCGGCAGCGCCTTGCCCGGCATCGCGCCCGGCACGACCACGCTATAGGCCGGCACGCGCCCGATGAAGATCTCGCCGGTGTTGCGGTCGACGATCTTGGTGGTGGCACTGATGAATACGCCCATCGACAGAACCGCGCCTTCCTCGACCACCACGCCTTCGACGACTTCCGAGCGCGCGCCGATGAAGCAGTTGTCTTCGATGATCACGGGGCCGGCCTGCAGCGGCTCGAGCACGCCGCCGATGCCGACGCCGCCCGAGAGGTGCACATTCTTTCCGATCTGCGCGCAGCTTCCGACGGTCGCCCAGGTGTCGACCATGGTGCCCGAGTCGACGTAAGCGCCGACGTTCACGAAAGACGGCATCAGGACGACGCCCGAGGCCACATACGCCGAGCGGCGTACGACGCTGCCCGGCACGGCGCGGAAACCGGCCTGCTTGAACTGGGCGTCCGTCCATCCTTGCGTCTTCAGCGGCACTTTGTCCCAGTAAGCGGCATTGGCCGGGCCCGGCATCTGCGCCATGTCGTTCAGGCGAAAGCCCAGCAGCACGGCCTTCTTCAGCCACTGATTCACCGACCAGCCGTTCGGCCCTTTTTCCGCCACGCGCGCCGTGCCGGCGTCGAGCAGATTGAGCGCGGTCTCGACGGCGTCGCGCGCGGCCCCTTGGGTTGCCGGGGAAAGGGCGTTGCGATCGTCCCAGGCGCGTGCGATCGCATCTTGTAATGCCTTGATATCCATCATGAATTCCTAATTCGAGCGCGGAACGCGGCCCGCGTGCCCGAACATAGCCACTGGCCGGGGTGAGTCAATCGCGCCAGCTAGGGCTTGGCGAAAATTAGTTTGGTCAGGTAACCTTTTAGGACAATTAACGGGCCGAACAGAAAGTGGCCCGATCGTAAGTGGGGGATACGTGGGTAAAGATCTGGCGCGCGAAGGCAGCGCTTCATCGTCGGCGCCGGCCTTTGGTGGTCAAAGCGAAGTCTTATCGTTCGAAGTCTCCCCTGCGGCGCTTGAGCGCTACGAAGAGCCCGTATTTCGCGTTCTTCCCGCCGGCTTTATCGAACCTGCGAATCCGGTGGCGCTCGAGTTCGCGGCGCGCCTCGCGCCCGAGGATATGGCGCGGCTGAAGGCGGCGGCGGACAAATCCACCTCGGCCAACCGCGCGCTCGTCGACATGGTGGACGTGGGACCCGAGGGCAAGCAGCAGAATCTTCAGGTCAGTCTCATTCCCTTGCGCGACAACGGGGGCACGCTTCTGTTTGTGCGCGACCTCACCCTCGACAACTCGCTGCGCCTCGCCCTTGTCGACAGCCGCCGCCGCTACAAGGATTTCATCGAAATATCGACCGACTTCGCGTGGGAGACGGGGCCGGATGAACGTTTTGCGTTCGTCCCGCCGCGCGGCGCGCTGGGCTACACGGCGGACGGCCTCGTCGCCATGGAGCCGCGCCAGCTTCTCGTCGGCGATGCGCCGAATGCCGAGACGCCGTTCCTCACCAAGCGGCGGATCGAGAACGAGGAGCTATGGTTGCGCCGTCCCGATGGACGGACCGCCTGCGTCATCGTCTCGGCGATGCCGCTGATCGCCCGGGACGGCAAATGGGTCGGCGCGCGCGGCGTCTGCCGCGACGTCACCGAAACGCGCGACCGGGAAGCCACGCTGACCCGTGTGCGCAATCGTGAACGTGTGCTGACGCGGATCGTGCGCGCCTTCCGCGACGAAGTGAATCCGGAAGCCATGCTCGGTGTTGCCGCCGAGGCGCTTTCGCGCGGCCTTGGCGCCGAACACTGCCATATTTTCCGCGCGCTTTCGGATGACGCGCCGGCGAACCCCGTGACGCCGGGCTTCCAGCTGGCGGCGCGCTACGGCGATCTCGAAGCCGGCGAGGGCGCGCCGGTGCTGAAAACGATCGGCGAAGGCGCGGCGGCCGTGGAACTCCTGCTGGGCGGCATGCAGGTGCTCGCCGCTCCGGCGCGTTATCAGAATGCCTCCAACGGCGCCGTCATCCTATGGCGTACGGTCGAGCGCGGCACATGGAACGACGACGACCGCCTGCTCATCGGCGACATCGCCAACCAGGTGGGCATCACGATCGAACAGTTCACCCACCATGAACACGTGCTCAAGATTTCCCGCACGGACGCCCTGACCGGTCTCTTGAACCGCGGCGCCTTCGTCGACGCCCTGCAACGCTTCCTTGCCCGCATGACCCGCGACGGCGGCCACGGCGTACTGATGTATGTCGATCTCGATAACTTCAAGGCCGTCAACGACACCAAGGGCCACCAGGCGGGGGACGATGCGCTGCTGCAGGTGCGCGATATTCTCGTGCAGCATACGCGCCCCACGGATCTCATTGCGCGTCTCGGCGGCGACGAGTTCGCGATCTGGCTCAATGGCGCCGACCTCGCAATCGCGAAAACCCGCGCCGGCCAGTTCCTCGAGCGGATGAAGGATCTCGGTCCTTATTCGGCCGGCGCGCATCGGCCGCTTGGGATGTCGGTGGGCATCGCGGTGTGGAACCGCGAAAGCAGGGAAACACTCGACGGCCTGCTCGCGCGCGGCGACGCCGCCATGTACGACGCCAAGCGCGGCGGCAAGGGCGCGTTCACCATCGCGCCCGATGCCCCTCCGGCCGGCGGTGGGCTGTAATGGCGCCCCCCAAAGTCGGCGCTCCGGCCAAGGATCGGTTGATCCATCTTCTGGGCATTCCAGGGCAGAAGGTGACCTATGAACAGGCGCGCGATCTGCTTGATCATCCCGAGGTAGAGGTGCGCCGCGCACTCGCCGAACGCACCGATCTCGAGCCGGAGATTCTGTTCTTCATGGCGCGCGATTCGGACACGGTGGTGCGCCGGTCCATCGCGGCCAACGCCATGACGCCCGAGAAAGCGTCGCTGTTGCTCGCGGCCGACGACGATGCCGATGTGCGCTCCGAGCTTGCCGACCGCGTGGGCAAACTCCTTCCGGGCCTCAGCAACATCGACCAGGAAAAGGCGTGGCGCACGATCCACCAGGTGCTCATCCTCTTGGCGCGCGATCAGCTGCCGCGTGTGCGCCGCGCCCTGTCCGAGGCGGTGAAGGCGGTGCCCAACGCGCCGCATGACGTGGTGTTCACGCTTGCCACGGACACCGAAGCCACCGTCGCGACGCCGGTGCTGGAGTTTTCGCCCGTTCTCACGGACGAGGATCTGCACGCCGTCATCCAGTCCAGCCCGCTCACGGCGCAGCTTGTCGCGATTTCCCGGCGCATCAACGTCGGCGAAGAAGTGTGTAACGCCATCGTCGGCGCCGGCAACGTCGACGCCATAACGTCGCTCCTGAAGAATAAAAGCGCGCAAATCCGCGAAGAGACCCTGGACGCCATCATCGACGCCGCGCCGCGCCAGGTGTGGTGGCACGAGCCTTTGGTGCATCGTCCCAATCTCAATTCCAAGGCGGCGCTCCGCATCGCCGAATTTGTCGCGGCCTCGCTGGTGCAGGAACTCGCGCGCCGCGCCGATCTCGATCCGACCACCATCACGACCCTCGACAAGCTGGTGAAAGACAAGCTGAGGAGGGACGACGAGAAAGCCGGCATGGCCGCCGACGATCCCGGCGAAACCCTCACCAAGGAGGCGCTTGCGATGGCGCAGCGCCAGATCGAGGTGCTGGCCCGCGCCGGCAAGCTGACGACGCGTTCGGTCATGCAGTTTGCGGCGGACGGCCCGTCGCCGATGATCGTCGCCGCGCTCGCGCACCTTGCCGGTCTTCCGCTCCGGGCCGTCGCGGAAGTCGTCCGCACGGCGAGCGCGAAGGGCATGCTTGCGGTCGCCTGGGCCGGCGACTTCACCGCCGAGGAATCGGCGCAGCTCCAGCTTAAAGTCGGCCGCGTCCCGCCCGAATCCCTGATCCGTCCCCGCGCCGGCGGCGGCTTCGACGCCACCGAAGCCGAGCTCGAATGGCAGCTCGAGATGTTCCAGGAGGAGGCGGGGAGGTAAGGCGGCGTCATGCTCGACTTCGCCGTGCTCGCGGCCGGTCTCTTCATCGGTTTCACCGTCAGCACCGCCGGGCGTGAAAGCGCCTACGGCTATTACCTGCGCTATTACACGTCTGCCGGCCTCGGGCGGCGGATGACCGCTTATGTGGCGCGCGGCATTGCCTTTATCTTCGCCGCGATTTTTTACCTCTGCATCGGCGTCGGCGTTTGCGTCCTGATCGCTGTGGCGTTCATGTTCATGGGCTATGCCTATGGCCTGTTGGCCGGATGACGGCGCCCGAGTCCCTGCCGAGTGTCAGCCGGTTGCAAGCCGAGCGCCTGGTTTGAGCGCCCGCGGCCTCATTCCATCCGCGCGCCGCCGGCGCGGCGGACTCTTTGACTTTAAACAAGAATAGCGCGGTGAGGTCCGGGGCGTGCCTGCGGCATGAGATGCGCCGCGCAGGTATTTCTTGACAAAAAATACCCGGCGGCGCGACACTCTAAATGTACCCTACCCGTTGTCTGCACCGCGCCCCCCGTGAGCGCGGTTTTTTTGTGCCCCGCCTGTGCGGGCGCCCTCCCCAACATTTCAGGTGCCTCATGCTCGCTGCTCCCTATCCAGCGGACGCCCTTGGCGTTCGTCTGTCCGCCGTGGTGCGCGCCGTCGCTTCGGCCACCCAGGCGCCGATTGAAATCGCGGCGCAGGCGGTCCTTTCCGTCGTTTCGCTCGCCGTGCAGAACCGCCTCTCCGTGCGCGTTCCCACCGGCGAGATTCGCCCCGCGTCCTGTTTCTTCCTCACCCTGGCCGAAAGCGGCGAACGTAAAAGCGCGGTCGCCGGCCTCGCCCTCGCGCCCGTCCGCGCGCGGGAAGAGGAGTTGGCGCTCGCGCAGCCCCTGGACGAACTGGACTACCGGGCGCGTCTTCAAGCTTGGCGGCATTACCGGGCGCGCATGACGCGCGCGATTCTGGGGGAATGGTCCTCCGACTCCGACGCACGCGGCGAGGACGATGCCGCGCGCGCGGA
The DNA here is from genome assembly GCA_041919675.1 of Rhodospirillaceae bacterium. Classification (GTDB taxonomy): domain Bacteria; phylum Pseudomonadota; class Alphaproteobacteria; order Rhodospirillales; family Rhodospirillaceae; genus SHVO01. The sequence continues at coordinate 12,889 of JAYRTJ010000049.1, forward strand.
CGGCAAGATGCTGGCCCGCAAGCCGCTGCCGCCGGCGCCGCCGTTTCTCGCGGTCTCCGCGGCGCCGGTCGCCGGCCTCATCGACCAGTTGAAGGCGCGTCCCAATCTTCTTTTGTTCTCGGACACCCCCGCGCCGCTGCTCCGGACCGCGAAGCTGACGGGCGCCGCCTTTCTGCGCGAAATCTGGGATAACGGGTCATTCATCGCGGGACGCGGGCGCGGCGCGCAGCGCATCGTGGAGCGCCGTCTCAGCGTCCATCTCACCGCGCCGCCGGATGAAGGCCGCGCCGTCCTTGCCGACCCCGTTCTTGAACGCGAAGGGGTGCTTGCGCGCTTCCTCGTCGCCGGCCCGGCCTCCCTGATCGGCGCCCGTCCCTGGTGCCCGCCGATCCTCGATCCTTGTCTTGGCGATTACGCGCGGAAAATCGGCGCAGGGCTCGATCCGGCGGCCGGCACACCCGCCGATGTTTCGCGGGTGATGACCCGTGTCGCGGATTTTTCGCCGGCCGCGCGGGACCGCTGGTCGGCCTTCGCCGGCGAGATGGAGGGCCGCATGGCCGCGGGCGGCGATTTCGCGGCCGCGCGCGCGCTCGCCGCCAAACTTCCTCAGCACGCCGCGCGCCTCGCGGCGCTGCTCGCGGGCTACGAGAACGTCGCGGGTATCGACGAAGAGGCCGCCGCCGGCGGCATCGCCCTCGCCCGCTGGTACGGCGCGGAAGCCTTGCGCCTCGCCCCGGCAGCCCAACAAAACGTCGCGGAAGATCAAAGCCGGGAGATTTTGGCCTGGCTCCGGCGTTCGCATTCCAAGGGGCCGTTCGCGCTCGCCGATGTCTATAGCGATGGGCCGTCCTTCGCGCGGACATCGCGCGCCGCCCGCGCGCTTCTGCGCGATCTGGAGAACGCCGGCCATGTCCGTCTCGCCGCCGCCTGGAAGCGCGGTGGAGAGGCTTGGGAACTCACGCAAAAGAGCTGAACTTGAAAAAATCGCCTGCGGTTGATGCGGACGGTGCGGACGGGCAAAAGGCGTGATCCTGCAATGGGTTTACGCGATTGTATTCATGCGGAACGCGACGCGGACGAAATGCGGATGAGCTGGGCCGCTAATTCAAGCCGCGCTCGGTCGCCGCGGCCGGCAACGCCTCCAGCGGCACGGTCGTCGAATACTTGATTTCTTCCATGACGAAAGTGGAACTGACGTCGCTCAAGGCGACGCGCTTGATCAGACGCTTATAGAAGGAATCGTAGGAGTCCATGTCCTTCACCACGACGCGCAATAGATAGTCGATGTCGCCGGCCATGCGCCAAATGGCGGTGATTTCCGGCATCTCCTTGACCGTGCGCGCGAACTTCTGCAGCCAGATGTCGTCATGCTGGCTGGTGCGGATGATGACAAAAACAGTCAGGCCGAGGTTCAGCCGCTTGGCGTCCAAAAGGGCCACGCGCGCCTTGATGATGCCGGCGCGCTCCATCTTCTGGATGCGCTTCCAGCACGGCGTTTGTGAAAGCCCCACCTTCTGGCCGATCTCGACGATGGAAAGACCGGCATTGTTTTGAAGCAGTGCGAGGATCTTGCGATCGGTGGGATCGAGCATGGAAGGCTCCGGTGCGAAAAAGAGGGAAGGCCGGCTGCCGCCGGCCCTCCCAGGTGACGGCAGGCGTCAGAGTTTGAAGCGGATCCCGGCGCGGAAGGTGCGGCCGTTGCGCCAGTCGGCGTAGTCCTGCGTGGACTGGGACTGGAACAATCCGCCGCTCACTTCGCCGGCGACGATCGGCGGCATCGCGTTGGTCAGGTTCTTCACAAAGAAGAACGCGTCCACCGTGCCGTTGCCGTCGTCGAGGACTTTGTAGGTGATCGAGAGGTCGTAGGAATAAGCCGCCGGGATGGCGTTGAGGTTGTAGGTCGGGTTCCCCGCGGTCGAGACCGGGCAGCCGGTGGTGCAGACCACGCGCTCGTTGCTGTACACCGACGCGCTCACGCCGTTGGCCGTGAAGGTGACCGCGACCGGATCGAGATCGTAGGTCGCCGACGCCGTAAAGCGGAAGTCCGGCGAGCCGGGCGTGCCCGCCTGGTCCGTGACGGCCGGGATCGCCGCCGGGTTGTTGGTCTTGCGCGAGATCACATGCGTGCCGAGGCCGCGCAGGGTGACGTCGCCGTCCCAGCTCTCGACCACCGACGACAGCGGGAAGCGGTAGCTCGTTTCGATGTCGATGCCCTTGGTTTCCTGGGCGATCACGTTGGCCGGGCGAATGTTCACCTGGGTCAGCAGGTTCGTCGCCGGGTCGCGCACCAGGAAGGCGCAGACCGCGGTCTGGCCGTCGCGGCACTGGTCGATGATCTGCTGGCTGTTCAGGGTCGCGATCGCGTTCTTGATGTTGATCCGGTAGTAGTCGACCGAGGCGTTGAATCCGGAGAGGAAAGCCGGCGACAACACGACGCCGAGACCGGTCGTATTCGCCTTTTCCGGTTGCAGGTTGGGGTTGCCGCTGGTCACCGTGAACACCGACACCGGCGCGTTGTTGTTGAACGGATCGGTGATGAAGCTGGTGTTGGAGCGTCCTCCCAAATAAAGGTCCCCGAGGTTGGGCGCGCGGATGTCGCGCGATTGCGTGGCGCGAAAACGAATGTCGTTGATCGGCGCCCAGGTGGCGCCCACCTTCCAGGTGGTCACGTAGCCCGACGTCGAGTAGCTGGTGAAACGCGCGCCGGCGTTCAAGTCCAGCACTTTCGCCCAGCTCTCGTCCTTGGCCAGCGGCACGACGGTTTCCACGAAACCTTCGGTCACGCTGAACGCGCCCGCGGAATCCTTGTAGTTGCCCGAGAAGAACGAGGTCGCCTTATCGAGCGCGCTGGCGAACGCGAAGAGCGTCTCCTTGCGATGTTCGGCGCCGAAGGCCACCGAGACCGGGCCGGCCCAGGTCGCGAACGGCGCGCCGTTCACGCTGGCCGCCGCCACGTTCTGGCCCAGCTTCGCGAGGAGATAACTGTTGCCGTACACGTAGTCGATGGTGTCCTGCGGAACCTTGCTGTAGCCGAAGTAGGGGAACGGTTTGCACAACGGATCGTCGTTGGCGGTCACGGCGTCGGCGTTCACGCGGCAGACGATCACGCCATCGGCGCGGCGCACGGAATCCACGGCCCGCAGATAGTTCGCGTTGATCATGTTGGTGAGCACGCGCACCGAGTTGTGGGTGGTGGTGCGCTGGATGTAGGCGTCCCAGGTCCAGGTGGCGCCGAAGGCGTCGAAGCTGCCGTCGAGGCCCGCCGTATACCCGCGGAAGGTGCGGTTGTTGTTGGGGCGCGCGATCGGCAGGTCGTTGTTGTTGCGGCCCATCGTCAGCGTTGTCAGTCCGAGCGACTGCATCTGCGTCAGGATCGGCGCGGGGATGTAGGGGTTGTCGATGCGGATGGTGTCGGAGCCGAGCTTGTAGCCGTAGGCGTTATGGGAGTAGCCGAACGTGTGGCTCCAATGGAGCTGCGCATAGGCGGTCACATTGTCCGTCACGTCATAGCTCGAGCGCAGGAACACCGTCTTGCGCACCACCTTCGCTTGCAGGTCGGAGGTGCGGTCCGTGCGGGTCAGTTCCCAATCGCCGCCGGACATCAGGCTGCCGCGATACCCCAGCGGGCCGTAGCGGAACGGGTACGGGTTCCCATCGGCATCGAACTGAATGCCCTTCAAGGGGCCGGCGGTGATGAGGCCGCCCGGCGCGGCGTTGGCGATGCCGACGTTGGGCAGGATCAGGAATTCCGGCTGGCCGTTGCCCGCGACATAGTTCGGGTTCTGGATGGTGTTCCAGCCTTCGTCGAGGTTCGGGCGCGGATTGCCGCGTACGCCCTTGCTGTAGCTGTATTCGCCGGCCGCGAGGATATGGCCGCGTCCGTTGGCGAAGGGCGTGCCGCCCGCGAGATCGACGCCGTACGTGGGCGCGTCGCCGTAGGTCGAGATGCCGCCCTGGACCGAACCTTTGAGGCCGGTGAATTCACGGTCGAGCACGAAGTTCACGACGCCCGACAGCGCATCGGAACCATAAGCGGCCGAGGCGCCGCCGGTCACCACATCGACGCGGCTGACGAGCGCATTCGGCACGGCGTTGACGTCCACCGCGTTGCCTTCGCCCGCGCCGTTGGCGCTGGCGCCGACCAGGCGGTGTCCATCGAGCAGGACGAGGGTGCGGTTCGCATTGAGGCCGCGCAGGTTCAAGCTGTTGGTGCCGACGGTGCCGTTGCCGGTGCCCGAGTTGCCCGAGTGCGGCGAGCGGCTGCCCGCGAAAGCCGGCAGCTGGTTGACGACGTCGGCGATGTTCACCGGCGCTTGCGCCAGGATGTCGGCGGTGGAGACGACCGAGACCGGCGTCGGCGCTTCGTAGCCGTCGCGGACGACGCGGGTGCCGGTGACGACGATTTCGTCTACGGGCGCGGCTTGGGCGAGCTGCGGGTCGGCCGCCGGCGCGATTTGGACGAAGGCGTCGGCGGCATGAACGTTCGCGGCCGCGAGCAGCGCGATGACGCTGGCGGTGCCGGTCAGACGGACGCGGCGGGAAAAGAAGTGACGGTAAGCAAGTGCCGGAAAAACAAACATGGAAGCCCCTCGGAGAAAAAGTTGAGATCCCGGCTTAGGGGCGGGTTCGGGGGGTGTGGGGAGAAAATTTCTCTCTAAGGGCAAAAATCCCGAGAATAGGAGAAATTTATTCCCTCCCGCGCCGGAGTTTGGAGTGTGAACGCGGAGTCCGGCGGCCCGCCGCGGCGCGCGAAAATTGCCGGCCCGCTTGTTTTATGGCGTCTCCGCCGTCACCGTCACCGCGATCTGTTCCAGCCCCGGCGCCTTCGGATCGCTCGAGAACAGGAGCGTGATCCGCCGGCCGGCGCGCGCGCCGAGATACACGCGGTGGGTCACCCAGCCGCCGTGCGGCGACGTCTCTTCGAACACGCGCCCCGGATAGAAGCGGCTTCCCGGTCCGACGAAATAATCGTCCGCGGCCTCGATGACAGGAGCAAGATCGCCGGGGAAACGCGCGTTGACCGTGCACACGCGGCCCGTTCTTTCCACGAGGGCGATGGGATATTGCGGGTCTTCCTTGAGATAGACCGCGCCCGTGTCGGCGCTGAGAAAGGCCCGCGCGGTCTTCTCATCGGCGGCTTGCGCCCGCTGCTCTTTGGCGAAGGTTTGCAGCGAAGCGCCGTCAACGGCGGAACGCATGCATCCGTTGGCGGCGAAGTTCAGCAGCTGGTCGATGCCCGCGCCGTCATCGGCGCGCGCCGGCGTTGCGGCGAGCAGAAGTCCCGCAAGCGCGGCTTTCCCGCTCACGCTTTATCCGTGAGCGCGGTGAGCCAGGCGAGCAAATCATCGGTCACATAGTGACAATGGCTGGTGTCTTCGCCTTCGCGCGCCGGCAGGCCCTCGTGACGCACCCACACCGTCTTCATGCCCAGCGCGGCGGCCGGTCCGAGGTTCTTGTGGCTGTCCTCGAACATCGCCGCTCTCTTGGGCGTCACGGCATGTTTGGCGATCAGCGCCGCGTAGCCGGCCGGGTCGGGTTTCGGGATGTAGTCGCCCGCGCGGATATCGAAGATGTCGTCGAAGTGGTGCGCCACGCCGAGCCGCTTCACCGTGCTTTCGGCATGATAGGCCGATCCGTTCGTGTAGATCAGTTTGCGGCCGGGCAGAGCCGCCAAGACGGCGTCAAGACGCGGATCGGCGTTCAGCACGCTGTGGTCGATGTCGTGCACATGGTCGATGAAGGCGTCCGGATCGATGCCGTGATGAAGGACAAGGCCGCGCAGCGACGTTCCGTATTCATGGTAGTACCGCTTCTGAAGCTTGAAGGCGTCTTCGAGCGGCATATTCAGAAGCTGCGCGATATACGTCTTCATCCGTACGTCGATCTGCGCGAACAGATTGGTGCTCGCCGGATAAAGCGTGTTGTCGAGGTCGAACACCCAAACGTCGATCCCGGCGAAATCCTCGCGCTTCGGTGCTTTCAAGGGCGTCCTATCTCGCCCGGATCAATGTCCCGGCCCCGTGCGGGGTGAACAGCTCCAGCAGCACCGCGTGCGGCACGCGGCCGTCCACGATCACCGCCGCTTCCACGCCCTGATCCACGGCGTCGAGACACGTCTCGACCTTGGGGATCATGCCGCCGGAAATGGTGCCCGACTGGATGAGGGTCTTTGCCCGCTCCACGGTCATTTCCTTGATGAGGCGGCCGGTATCGTCGAGCACGCCGGCGATATCGGTCAGCATCAGGAGGCGCGTCGCGCCGGCCGCGGCTGCAATCGCTCCGGCCGCCGTATCGGCGTTGATGTTGAAGGTCTCGCCGTGCGGTCCAACGCCGATGGGCGCGATGACCGGGATGATGTCCGATTCTTCGAACGTATCGAGGATGTGCGGATTGATCTCCGACGGTTCGCCCACGAAGCCGAGGTCGAGGATTTTTTCGATATTGGAGCCCGGGTCTTTCTTCGAGCGGCGCAGTTTGCGCGCCTTGATCAGGTTCCCGTCCTTGCCCGACATGCCGACCGCGAAACCGCCGGCCTTGTTGATGGCGGTGACGATCGCCTTGTTGATCGAGCCGCACAGCACCATCTCGACGATTTCCACGGTCGCGGCGTCGGTGACGCGCAGGCCGTCGATGAAAGAGCTTTGGATGCGCAGGCGGTCCAGCATGGCCCCGATCTGGGGCCCGCCGCCGTGCACGACGATGGGATTGATGCCGACTTGCTTGAGCAGGACGACGTCGCTGGCGAATCGCGCGGCGGTGGTCTCGTCGCCCATGGCGTGACCGCCGTACTTCACAACGACCGTCTCACCGGAATGCTCGCGCATGAACGGCAGCGCTTCCGCGAGGATGCCGGCTTTCTCCAGCCAGATCTCATGGTCGGCGTTGGGATTGCGTTCTACGGTCATGGCCCTCGGGTGAGCTGCGCGTTGATGTTTTCTCAAACACTCGCATAAGGCCAACCGGCCTTCAGCGCAACTATCCTGGCAAGGCCAGCTCGGTCATGGCGGCGCGCACCTCGGGGATGCCGAAGCCGTCGGACGAACTTGTGACCAAAATCTCCGGATGGGCGGCCACATGCTCGGCCAGCTCCTTCTGGATGGCGGCCTTGGTCTGGGCCAGCGGCCCGGGCTTCACCTTGTCCGCCTTGGTCATGACGATCTGATAGTTCACCGCCGAGTCGTCCATCAGCTTCATGATCTCGCGGTCGGTGTCTTTCAGGCCGTGGCGGGAATCGATGAGCACCAGGGCGCGGCGCAGGTTCGGCCGTCCCTTCAGATATTTTCGGATGAAGTCCGTCCATATCTCGACTTTGTCTTTCGGCGCCTGGGCGAAGCCGTAGCCGGGAAGATCGGTCAGAGTCAGCCGCCGGCCCAGGTCGAAGAAGTTGATTTCCTGCGTCCGGCCCGGCGTGACCGACGTGCGCGCCAGGTCCTTGCGGTTGGTCAGCGCGTTGATCAGGCTCGACTTGCCGACGTTGGAACGTCCGGCAAAGGTGATCTCCGGCACATCGGCGTTCGGCATCTGCGCAAGCTCCAGCACGCCCAGCATGAAGTTGCATTGCTGGGCGAACAGCCGGCGGCCGTTCTCGATGACCGCCGGATCGAAGCTCGGGTTCAAAGTCTCAGCCACAAAGATGCTCCACTCCCTCTCCCTTCAAGGGAGAGGGCCGGGGTGAGGGGGCGTTATTTTTTTACGGGTTCCGGCTCGCTGCGCAGCAGAACCGACTGCTGCAGGATGCCGAGCAGGTTGCTCCACGCCCAGTAGATGACGAGGCCGGCCGGGAAGGTGCCCATCATGAAGGTGAAGATCACCGGCAGGAACATCATCACCTTGGCCTGCGCGGGATCGGCCGGCTGCGGCGCGAGTTTCTGCTGCAGGAACATCGTCACGCCCATGATGATCGGCCAGATGCCGATGTTCAGGAAGTGCAGGAACGACGGGATGTCCCACTGCACGAAACCGAACAGCCACAGGAGGCCGGTCGGATCGGGCGCCGACAGGTCGTGGATCCAGCCGTAGAACGGCGCGTGACGCATTTCGATGGTCACGAACAGCACCTTATACAGCGCGAAGAAGATAGGAATTTGAAGCAGGATGGGAAGGCAGCCGGACAAAGGATTTGCCTTCTCGCGCTTGTACAGCGCCATCAGCTCTTCGTTCATCTTCACGCGGTCGTTTGCATGGCGCTCCTGCAGCTTCTTCATCTCCGGCTGCAGGCGCTTCATGTTGTTCATCGCCTTGAACTGCTTGTTGGCGATGGGGAACATCAGAAGGCGCAGGAAGGTCGAGAAGGCGATGATCGCAAGACCGAAGTTGCCGATGAGGCCGTGCAGCCAGCGCAGGGCGTAGAAGAACGGCTTGGTCAGAAAGTAGAACCAGCCGAAGTCGATGGCGAGGTCGAACTGCGTCAGGCCCGGGTCGGTCGCGATGTTGTCTAAAAGCTCGAGTTCCTTGGCGCCGGCGAACACATAGGCGTTCACGCTCTTCTCTTCGCCGGGCGCGAGCGAGAGGGGTTCGCCGCGCAGGTCGGTCTGGTAGCGGTCGCGCCCGTTCGGCGCGGTATGCGTCATGCTGGCCGCGACCTTCATCTTCTGGTCGAAGCCGACGGCCGCCAGCCAGTATTTGTCGGTGATGCCGATCCAGCCGCCGGTGGACTCGGCCACCGTCTGCGGACCGTCTTCAACCAGGTCCTTGTACTTGGGCTGCAGCAGCGTGGTGCCGTTGAACACGCCGATCGGGCCTTCATGCAGGATGAAGAAACCGGCGAGAGTGGGCGTATCGACACGCGCGATCAGCGCGTAAGGATAGATCGTCACCGGACGGCCGCTGTTGTTGCTCACCGTCTGCTCGACGCGGAACAGATAGTCCTTGTCGGCGCGGTAGGTGCGGCGGAAGACGAGGCCTTCGCCATTATCGAAGGTGATGGTCACCGGCGTCGTATCGGTCAGCACGGCGTTCGGATCCTCGGCGGTCCACAGGCTGCCCGCGCCCGGAAGCTTCAGCGAGGCGTCCGAGGCGATCCAGCCGAACTCGGCGTAATAGGGCTTCGGCGAATTGGACGGCGTCAGCAGCGTGATCGCCGGGCTGTTCGGGTCGGTGGTCTCGCGGTAGCGCGTCAGATGGATGTCGTCGACGCGCCCGCCGGCCAGCGAGAGCGAGCCTTGTACGTGATTGGTCGCGATCTTGAGGCGCGGGGCTTCGGCGCCCGGCGCGGCCGGGGCCGGTGCGGCCACCGGCTGGCCTTCGGGCGACGGCGCGGCCACCGGCGCGCTCGGGCCGTTGGTGTCCACATTCGGCGGCGCGGCCGGCGCGGCGGTCTGGGTGACTTCAACCGGCGGCGGCGTCAGCTTCGGCGCGAAATACAATTCCCAGCCGAGCAGAATCACCATCGAGATGGCGGCGGCGACAATCAGGTTACGTTGATCCATAGGCGCGTCAGATCCTGCTTACGAAGAGGGAGGTGTGGGGACGGGATCGAAGCCCGATCCGCCCCAGGGGTGGCAACGAAGGAGCCGCTTGGCCGCCAGCAGCGCGCCTTTTCCGGCCCCGTGCGCGCCGATCGCTTCGCAGGCGTACGCGGAACAGCTCGGGTGGAAGCGGCAGCGCGGGCCCAGAAGCGGCGACACGGTGAGTTGATAGACGCGAATCGAGCCGCGCAGCAAATGACTAAGAGGCGACGGCTTCATGAGCGCGGCTCCCGGCCGCGCGGCTGCGCGATTTTCTTGAAGGCGGCGCGCAGGTCTTTCTCCATCGCGGCGAAGTCGTGGGTCAGAGTCTCTGTCCGGCCGATCAGCACATAGTCGAACGCGGAATCTGCTTCAGCGATCAGGCGGTCGGTGAGGGCGCGCAAGCGCCGTTTCGCACGGTTGCGCGCGACGGCGTTGCCGACCTTACGGCTGCAGGTGAAGCCCACATGGATCGCCGCAACGCCGTCGTCGATATTACGGGGCGCGGCCTGAAGGATGAAGGCGGGTGTGACGCGCTTGAGGCCGGAACTTCCGATCCTCAGGAAATCGGGGCGGCGCTCAACGGACACCCATTGCCGGCCACGGCGTACTTCATCGTCTGAAGCTTGGCGTGCTGGTCCAATGGCTGTGTCCCGAGACATAGCTCCACCTGTGTGGGGCGCCTCCGGCTCCGGGAAGGAGCGGTCGGACTTAAGCCGCTCGATTACGCCGAGAGGCGCTTGCGGCCCTTGGCGCGGCGGTTCGCGAGCACTTTGCGGCCACCGACCGTTTCCATGCGGGTACGGAAACCATGGCGGCGCTTGCGCACGAGTTTGCTGGGCTGATAGGTGCGTTTCACGTCACCAACTCCGGTTCGTCAAAAAAGAAAGGGCCCGGCGGACCGGGCTCAATTGCGGGCGGTGTATAGCGGCCCCCGGGCGGCCAAGTCAATGGCAAGGACCCCTTATTTTTCAACTATTTCACCCCCTTGGAAAGCGCCCGGCCGGGCAAAAACCCCGATTCCGGGCCCAAAGGCCGAGAATCGGGGGGCCTTGCCGGGGAGGTCTCCCCGGGGGCCGCCCGGGTCATCGGGAAGCGCCAAAGATGTGCTAGGACAGGGCTTTCGCGGCGTCTTCGTTGAAAAGACGCGGCGCGCAGGGGAGAGCCGATGGTGCCGGCGGACCGCAGGCAGATCAGATTGGACGGCGGCGAGGCCGAGCTCGCCGGGGGCCGGCGTGCCCGCGAAGCGCGCCCGCCCGCTCCGCCCAAGCGGACCTCCAGCCTTTCGGCGCGTTTGCTCATCCTCACCATCGCCTTCGTCATGGTCGCCCAGGCGGCGGTGTTCGCGCCCACGATGAGCCGGGCGCGCATCGCCTACCTCAATCAAAAGCTGGAGCAGGCGCATCTTGTCCTGGTCGCCCTCGAAGTCGCGACCCGCGAGATCGACCCCCTGCTGCGCGATACCTTGCTGTTCCAAAGCGGCATGTTCGGGATGACCATTTTCCGTCCGGGCCAGGCGCCGCGCACGCTCGGCCCCAGCATCCCGACCGTGCTTCCGCATGTCTATGACCTGCGCGGCGAGAACTATTGGGAATCGATCTTCAACGCCTTCAGCATGATGGCGCGCTCGGGCGAGGTTCCCGTCGCCGTCACCGGATATTCGCTGCGCGATCCCCAGGTGCTGGTCGAGGTGTATCTCGACGAATCTCCTTTGCGGGCCCAGATGTACGGCTACGGGCGCCGCATTCTGTTCATCGGCTTCATCGTCTCGGTCATTGCCGCGGCGGCGGTTTACGTCAGCCTGCAATGGCTTGCCGTGCATCCGTTGCGCCGGCTCACGGAAGCCATCACCTCGTTCCAACAGGCGCCCGAGGATCCCGCGCGCATCATCGAGCCCTCCGACCGCAAGGACGAGGTCGGCGTCGCCGAAAAAGCCCTGGCGGCCATGCAGCAGGAACTGCGTCAGG
>JAYRTJ010000050.1:0-2500 GCA_041919675.1 Rhodospirillaceae bacterium
GCCGCGGCGCGCAGATGTATATGGCGCAGGATCTGACGCGAATCCTCGATCAGGCCGAACAGGCCGCCGAGAAGGCGGGTGATTCGTACGTCACCGCGGAATACCTGCTGCTCGCCCTCGCGCTGAGCAAGGCGCCGGCGGGGCGGATCCTCAAAGATGCGAATGCGGCGCCGACGGGGCTCGTCAAAGCGATCGGGGACCTGCGCAAAGGCCGCAAGGCCGATAGTGCAAGCGCCGAGGATCAGTACGACGCCCTGAAAAAATACGCGCGCGACCTCACGGACGCGGCGCGCGACGGCAAGCTCGACCCCGTGATCGGCCGCGATGAAGAGATTCGGCGGACGGTGCAGGTGTTGTCGCGCCGCACGAAGAACAATCCGGTCCTCATCGGCGAGCCGGGCGTCGGCAAAACCGCCATCGTCGAAGGCTTGGCGCTGCGAATCGTCAACGGCGACGTGCCGGAGAGCCTCAAAGACAAAAAACTACTCGCCCTCGATATGGGCTCGCTCATCGCCGGCGCGAAATTCCGCGGCGAATTCGAGGAACGCCTGAAGGCGGTCCTGAACGAAGTGAGTTCGGCGGCGGGCCAGATCATCCTTTTCATCGATGAAATGCACACGTTGGTCGGCGCGGGCAAAGCCGAAGGCGCGATGGACGCCTCGAATCTGCTGAAACCCGCCCTCGCGCGCGGCGAACTTCACTGCGTGGGCGCGACGACCCTCAACGAATACCGCAAGCATGTGGAAAAAGACGCCGCGCTCGCGCGGCGGTTTCAGCCGGTGTTCGTCAGCGAACCGACGGTAGAGGATTCGATTTCGATTCTGCGCGGCATCAAGGAGAAGTACGAGCTGCACCACGGTGTGCGAATCGCCGACAGCTCGCTTGTCGCCGCCGCGACTCTCTCGAATCGCTACATCACCGACCGTTTCCTGCCGGATAAGGCCATCGATCTGATGGACGAAGCGGCCAGTAGGCTGCGCATGCAGGTCGATTCGAAGCCCGAAGAGCTCGATGAACTCGACCGGCGAATCGTGCAGCTCAAAATTGAACGCGAAGCGCTGAAAAAAGAGAAAGACGACGCCTCGCGCGACCGCCTGGTGAAGCTCGAGGACGAACTCGACGACCTCGAATCGAAGGCGACGGACCTCACGCAGCGCTGGCAGGCGGAAAAAGCCAAGCTCGCGAGTTCGACCAAAGTGAAGGAAGAGCTCGAGCAAGCGCGCCAGGAGCTTGAACAGGCCTTACGCCGTAATGAATACGAACGTGCGGGACGTCTCCAGCACCAATTGATCCCTCAACTCGAATCGCAATTGAAGACCGCGGAGGCGCAAAGCGCCGGCGGCATGGTCACCGAGGAAGTTCTGCCGGAACACATCGCGCAGGTCGTATCGCGTTGGACCGGAATTCCTGTGGATAAGATGCTGGAAGGCGAGCGCGAGAAGCTGCTTCACATGGAAGATCAGCTTGGAAAACGCGTCGTTGGGCAGAAAGAAGCGATCGAAGCGGTCGCCAACGCGGTGCGGCGCGCGCGCGCGGGTCTGCAAGATCCGAATCGCCCGATGGGTTCGTTCCTGTTCTTAGGGCCGACCGGTGTCGGCAAAACCGAACTGACGAAAGCTTTGGCGGCGTTCCTGTTCGACGACGAGCAGGCGATGGTGCGAATCGACATGTCCGAGTTCATGGAGAAACATTCGGTGTCGCGTCTGATCGGCGCGCCGCCGGGGTATGTCGGGTATGACGAAGGCGGCGCCTTGACGGAAGCGGTCCGCCGCCGTCCGTATCAGGTTGTGCTGTTCGACGAAGTCGAAAAAGCCCATCCGGACGTGTTCAACGTGCTGCTGCAGGTGCTTGATGACGGCCGTCTGACGGACGGGCAGGGGCGTACGGTGGATTTCCGGAACACGCTCATCGTGCTCACCTCGAATCTGGGCGCCGACATCCTCGCGAATCAGAGCGAAGGCGAAGATTCGAGCGCGGTGCGCGAGCAGGTGATGGAGCGCGTGCGCGCGGCTTTCCGGCCGGAATTCCTGAACCGGCTCGACGAAATCCTGCTGTTCCACCGTCTGTTCAAGGCGCAGATGGCGCGAATCGTGGATATTCAGATCGAGCGCCTCGCGAAGCGCCTCTCGGACCGCAATATCACGCTTGATCTCGATGAAAAGGCGCGCGCCTGGCTCGCCGATCACGGCTACGATCCGATCTACGGCGCGCGGCCCCTGAAGCGCGTGATCCAGCGCTATCTGGAGAACACGCTCGCGATGTCGGTGCTGGAAGGCAAGATCGCCGACGGCGCCACGGTGCGGATCTCGGCCGGCGAGGACGGAATCGTCATCGACGGCCGGAAGATCAAGACCGCAGGCTAGGATTTACTCGGCCGACGCGACTTTGTCGGCGTCCTTGCGGGCGGCGGCATATTGCTGGATGGAGCTTGTCGCCGCGTATTTGCGGTCGGTTTGCGCCAGTGTCGTCTTGAACTGGGCCAGCGTCTTTCCATCGAGTT
>JAYRTJ010000050.1:7500-24038 GCA_041919675.1 Rhodospirillaceae bacterium
TTGAGGGGCGACGGCGTACCTTTTGCATAATGGGTCAGCGAGTTAGTGTTGCATGCAAGCTTAAGCCGTTAGGTGTAGGCACAGCGAAAGCGAGTCTTAAACGGGCGCCAAGTATGCAGCATTAGACCCGAAACCGGGTGATCTAGCCATGGGCAGGTTGAAGGTGGAGTAATATCCACTGGAGGACCGAACCCACTCCTGTTGAAAAAGTAGGGGATGACCTGTGGCTAGGGGTGAAAGGCCAATCAAACTCGGAAATAGCTGGTTCTCCGCGAAAGCTATTTAGGTAGCGCCTCGGATGAATACCTTTGGGGGTAGAGCACTGGATGGGCTAGGGGGGCGCGAGTCTTACCAAACCTAACCAAACTCCGAATACCAAAGAGTACTATCCGGGAGACACACGGCGGGTGCTAACGTCCGTCGTGAAGAGGGAAACAACCCAGACCACCAGCTAAGGTCCCCAAATCGTGACTAAGTTGGAAAGGATGTGGGAAGGCCAAAACAACCAGGAGGTTGGCTTAGAAGCAGCCATCCTTTAAAGAAAGCGTAACAGCTCACTGGTCTAAATAAGCCGTCCTGCGCCGAAGATGTAACGGGGATCAAGTCACGTACCGAAGCTGTGGGTGCGTATTTATACGCGCGGTAGCGGAGCGTTCCGTAAGCCTGCGAAGGTGCACTGTAAGGTGTGCTGGAGGTATCGGAAGTGATCATGCTGACATGAGTAGCGATAAAGAGTGTGAGAAACACTCTCGCCGAAAATCCAAGGGTTCCTGCGCAAGGCTAATCCGCGCAGGGTGAGCCGGTCCCTAAGGCGAGGCCGACAGGCGTAGTCGATGGGAACCAGGTTAATATTCCTGGGCCAGTTGGAAGTGACGTCCTATGTAAATTGTTCGCTCTTATCGGATTGAGCGGGCCGTGAAGTAGGGCCAGGAAATAACTCCAACATAGACCGTACCCTAAACCGACACAGGTGGATTGGTAGAGTATACCTAGGCGTTTGAGAGAACTACGTTGAAGGAACTAGGCAAATTACCCTCGTAACTTCGGGATAAGAGGGCCTCTGCTTTGCGCAAGCATCGTAGAGGGGCACAGACTAGGGGGTGGCGACTGTTTACTAAAAACACAGGGCTCTGCGAAGTGGTCAACACGACGTATAGGGTCTGACGCCTGCCCGGTGCCGGAAGGTTAAAAGGAGATGTGCAAGCATCGAATTGAAGCCCCGGTAAACGGCGGCCGTAACTATAACGGTCCTAAGGTAGCGAAATTCCTTGTCGGGTAAGTTCCGACCTGCACGAATGGCGTAACGACTTCCCCGCTGTCTCCAACGTAGACTCAGCGAAATTGAAATCTCCGTGAAGATGCGGAGTTCCCGCGGTTAGACGGAAAGACCCCGTGCACCTTTACTGCAATTTTTCAGTGGTATTAGACAATGTATGTGTAGGATAGGTCGGAGGCTTTGAAGCCGCGGCGCCAGCCGTGGTGGAGCCATCGTTGAAATACGACCCTTACGTTTTCTGATATCTAACTGCGTCCCGTCATCCGGGACCAGGACACTGAATGATGGGCAGTTTGACTGGGGCGGTCGCCTCCGAAAGAGTAACGGAGGCGCGCGATGGTGGGCTCAAGCCGGTCGGAAATCGGCTGTTGAGTGCAAGAGCATAAGCCCGCCTGACTGTGAGACTGACAAGTCGAGCAGAGACGAAAGTCGGTTCTAGTGATCCGGTGGTTCTGAGTGGAAGGGCCATCGCTCAACGGATAAAAGGTACGCCGGGGATAACAGGCTGATACCCCCCAAGAGTCCACATCGACGGGGGTGTTTGGCACCTCGATGTCGGCTCATCACATCCTGGGGCTGGAGCAGGTCCCAAGGGTATGGCTGTTCGCCATTTAAAGTGGTACGTGAGCTGGGTTTAGAACGTCGTGAGACAGTTCGGTCCCTATCTGCCGTGGGTGTAGGAAACTTGAGAGGATTTGTCCCTAGTACGAGAGGACCGGGATGAACGTACCTCTGGTGTACCAGTTGTTCCGCCAGGAGCATCGCTGGGTAGCTATGTACGGACGGGATAACCGCTGAAGGCATCTAAGCGGGAAACCCACCTCAAAACCAGGTTTCCCTTGAGAACCGTGGTAGACCACCACGTTGATAGGCTGGGTGTGGAAGCATCGTGAGATGTGGAGCTAACCAGTACTAATTGTTCGATCGGCTTAAGAGCCCGTATGCTCAGGCGCCGATGATACAAAACCCATCGGAACTAAAAGATCTTGGTTATCGCTTTTTTAGAACTCGCGAGAGTTCTTCTCTGATTTCAGATGACCTGGTGGTTATGGCGAGGATGTAACACCCGATCCCATCCCGAACTCGGCCGTGAAAAGCCTCTGCGCCAATGGTACTTCGTCTTAAGACGCGGGAGAGTAGGTCGCTGCCAGGTCTTCTGAGATCAGAGAGAAAAGCAAATCAACCTGTCATGTATGTCAATTCGGCGGACGCCGGCATAAATCTCGAACATCGTTACGCCGGTGCGCCGCGGGTCTTCAGCAAGACCCGCCGAACGCTTTTACGCGGGGTGGAGCAGTCTGGTAGCTCGTCAGGCTCATAACCTGAAGGTCGTTGGTTCAAATCCAGCCCCCGCAACCAAATCAAAACCCGCCAGCTCACCGAGCCGGCGGGTTTTTGTTTTGCGTGTCCGGCGCGACGTTCACGGCCGAGCGGACGTTTTAGAAGTCTGCGGCCAGACGCACCGACACGCGCCGCGGCGGCGTTGGAGCGAAGCGCCCGGAGGCGCCGTCGACCGTCCAATCGTAGGAATTAAAGACGTTGCGGACTTGTATGCGGATGTTGGCGTTGGAGTCGAAAACCTTGAACGCGTAGCGCATGCCTGCATCGAGCGTCGCCATCGCCGGCACGCGAAATGTGTTGGTCCGATTCGCGAACAGCGACGACGTGTATTCCGTCAGCGTATCGACGGAGAAACCGCGCCACGAGCTCGGGCCGTATTGCAGGCTGAGGCGAAGAATACGGGGCGGCGTGCCGGGCGGCGTGTCCCCGATCAACCCGCGTTCCACCGACAGCCCCGAGATTCGCGGCTGAAGAAAAACCGAGCCCGCAACGACCGTAAGCCCCGGCAAGGGTTGACCGCTGAGCGAGAGCTCAACGCCCCGGTGCCTGATGCTTCCCACGTCGGTGTAGATATTCGCCTGATCGCGATCGAAATAGGGCTTTCTGACGTCGAAAACGCCGGCGACGAAACTCATCCCGGGAACGATCCGCCAGCGAATCCCCGCGTCCAGCTGCTTGGTGAGCGCGGCGGGCATAGGGGCGCCGGCGTTGACGGCGTTGTCGGGCGCGGTGCCAAACTCCTCGAGCCCGCGTGTGTAGCCGGCGTAAACCGCGAAATCGCGCGACGGCGTTGCGGTCACCGTCCCGCTATAGAGCCAGGGCCGGCTGCGGGTGGGTGTCGGGGCGGCGTTCTCCTTCCCGAATTCGCGGTCGTAGAAACTTTTCTGCATAGCGACGCTGAATTCACCGACGCCCGCCCACTGCCCACCGTAAGAAATGCCGGGCGTGATCTGTTTGACCACGTCACGGTCGCGCACACCGAAAGGCGCGAACGTCGGACGCGCCACGGGCATGACCACGCCGATCGCCGCCCGGCCGAGCGCAACCGTCTGTCCGCCGCCGAAGAGCCGCACGGTGTCGCGCCCGCGCACGTCGAAGTGGATGGTATGGCGATAGGAACTTTGCGTGTAGATGCCGGTCGCGCGAATCTCGCCGGATGTCGAGGTCAGACGGTGATGAGGATCGCTGCGCACGGCGAGATCTGCCATGCCGTCCGACTGGGTATTGCGGTAGAAAAGCGCGAAGTTGTCGAGGCGGTCGGATTCGGAGCGGAAGACCGCGCCTTGCAGACGCCAGTTGTTCGCCGGCGTGCCCCGCAGGATGATCCCGCTGTTGAGGTCGTTGTAACGGTGCGTGGTCCAGTCCTGGCCGAAGTATACATTTCGGTCGTGACGCGGCGGCCTATAGGCCCCGGCCGTGAAAATCTGCGGCTGATTTTCAGCGTCCATCTGCTGGTTATAGTAGATGAACGGGATCGCTTCGAATTTGTCGTTCGGCGTAAAGCGCCACAGCGTTGCGGTGGTCACGAATAGTTGCGTGCCGTTCCAATCATTGATCGTCGGCTGGTAGTTCGTCCCGACAAACATGCCGAGCTTGTCCTTGATCACCGGCGTCGAAACGTCGACGATGATTTGTCGCTGCCCCTGGGGCACGGAATATTGCGCGACGGCGCTGACGATCAGGTGATCGGCGGGCATGATCAGCGAGGTATCGACGATGCCGGTGGGCGCCGGAAACGGATAGGACTGCGCGGTCAATCCGACGCGGATCGATTGGGTACGCTGGAGGCGGCTGCCGAAGACGGCCTGTTGATCGAAGTAGAGGCCCTCAAGGCGCATATTGCCCGCCTGCTGCGGATCAAAGCCGCGGGCGTTGCGCGAATCATAAAGGCCGACGCCTTCGTTGCCGACTTTGGTGCCGAAGGCGTCTTCGGCCGATGTCACGGCATTTTCGTCGGCGCGCTGCGCGGCCGCCGTTTGACAATAGAGCACCAGCCCGACAGCGGTCAGGCAGCCCCGATACAAGCCCTTCAAGACGAATAACCCCCTTCGACCGTCTCGCCCCCGCGGCGGCGGTCCCCCTCATCGCGGTAGGGTAAAGGGTGGTGCGGGCCCCCGCAACCCAATCAAAACCCGCCCACCGCGCGGGGCGTCTTCTGTTTTTTGGGCCGGCGCCGGCAATCAAATCGGCTATCGTGACCCGATGTGCGCCGAGATTGGGGGAAACGGGGCCGGTGAAGATCACGCGCGACATCGCCGATCTGTTTGAAAAGGGCATTGCGGCGCTGAATGCCGGTCACTACGCGCCGGCCGCCGAGATTTTCGCGCGTGTGCTTGCCCGTGTGCCGGCTTTTGCGCCCGGACATAACGCGCTTGGCCTTGCGTTCGCGGGGCTTGGGCGTGCCGCGGACGCGTTAACCAGCTACGAAACGGCCGCGCGCGCGGATCGTTCGTTTGCCGCGCCGTACATCAACCGCGCGACCTTATTGCGGGACATGGGCCGCGCCCACGAGGCGCTCCTCAATCTCGACAAGGCCGTCGCTTTGCAGCCTGACGATGCCGCCGGCCACGGAAATCGCGGCAGTTTGCTCATGGAGATGAACCGGCCCGCGGACGCCGTCGCGAGTTTCGATCGCGCCCTCGCGCTCAATCCCGCATTTCCCTATGTGCCTGGGCTCCGGCTGATCAACAAAGCTTATATTTGCGACTGGACTTCGATCGATGACGAAATCGCGGCGCTGACCGCGAATATCCAGCGCCGCAATCCGGTCTCCCCGCCATGGCCACTGCTGGCCCTTATCGATTCACCGCAAGTCCTGCGCCAAGCCGCGGAAGCCTGGGTGGCGGCACACTCGCCTGTGAACGCGGCGGTGGGACCGCTCCGTCAATATCCGCGTCATGACCGGATCAAGATCGGCTACTACTGCGCCGACTTCCATCGTCACCCGACGGGCCATCTGATCGCGGGGCTTTTCGAACGCCATCACCGCAGCAAGTTCGAGGTTATCGCCTTTTCGCTGCGTCCGGTCCGCGACGACGATATGCATCGCCGGCTCAAAGCGGGTGTCGACCGGTTCATTGACGTCCGTGATCGGAGCGACAGGGAGGTCGCGGCGCTGTCGCGATCGTTCGAGATCGATATCGCCGTCGACCTCAATGGGCTGATCGCCAACAATCGCATGGGCATCTTCAGCTATCGCGCCGCGCCCATACAGGTGAACTATCTCGCCTATCCTTGCACGATGGGCGCGCCGTATATCGACTACATCGTCGCCGACGGCACGGTCATTCCGGATCCGGCCTTTTATACCGAGCGGGTCGTAAAATTGCCGGATTGCTATCAGGTGAACGATGCGCAGCGGCAGGTTTCTGCGCGTGCCTTCAGCCGCGGGGAGCTTGGCCTTCCCGAAAAGGCCTTCGTGTTCTGCTGTTTCAACAACAATTTCAAGATCACCCCGCGGATATTCGACATCTGGATGCGCATTCTGCGCGCCGTCGACGGAAGCGTTCTTTGGTTGATCGAGGATAGCGCGGCGGCGGCGGCCAACCTCCGCAAGGAAGCCGAGCGGCGCGGCATGGATCCGGCGCGGCTTATATTCGCGCCGCGTATGGCGCAAGAAGATCACCTCGCGCGGCAGGCCGCCGCTGATCTATTTCTCGACACGCGGCCCTACAACGCGCACACGACATGCAGCGACGCGCTGTGGGTCGGCTTGCCTCTTCTGACGTGTCCGGGTGAGAGCTTCGCCTCGCGCGTGGCCGCCAGCCAGTTGCAGGCCATGGCAATGCCGGAACTGATCGCGCCAAGCCTTCAGGATTACGAGACTCTCGCGATTGCCTTGGCGAGAGATCCGGCGCGTCTTGCGAAGCTGAAACAGAAGGCGATGGCCGGGCGGGCGTCGTCACCGCTCTTCGATTTGGAGCGCTTCACGCTCAACATCGAAGCGGCCTACACGCGCATCTATGAAGACGGGCGCGCCTCTGCGTAGTTAGAACGTTTCAAAATTACGGCCGCGCTGCAGCAAAAATCACGGTTTGCCTCGTGCGTTACACGGAAGGGTCGTGGAAGGCGCCCCGTAGACCAGTTCGTGTGCTTTTTTTCGTCGCGAGTCCATAATTGCGTCGCTACGGTGACGCTGGAGGCGCCGCAATGCGTAGTGTCATTTATGGGCATACGCGAGGGAGGGCGTCGGCTTGGCAATCATGAGGCGGGGAGCCTTCCCCGTCAAAAGGTTAGCTGGGCTCCCTTCTCCCGCGGAATGTTGAAGCGGATGATCCGGCCGGGGAGGGGCAGCGAACGTGCGTCATGCTCACCACATAGACATGAAGAGCCGCGCGCGCATGCGTACGGCGGGGGTTATGGTCCTGGCTGCCCTCTGTGTCGTGGGCACAAGCGCCGCCAACGCGCAGGCGAAGCGCGATGCGGCAGCCCGCGAGCGCTATGTTCACGAGCCGGTGCCGGCCGGTTTCAAAGTTGCGATCTCCAAGCTCGAAGGCCCCATCTACACAGACGCGGCGGGCCGCACGGTTTACCAGTGGGTCCGCAAGGAACTGCGCAACGGCGGCACCGGCGACATGAAGGGCGGCGTTTCCAACTGCGAGAACGTGAAAACCACGGAAAGCCTCGGTTTGATGAGCCCCTATCCGCCGGGCCTCATTCTGCCGGATATCGAAACCCGCAAAACCTGCGAGGAAATGTGGCCGCCGGTTCTGGCCGGCGGCGATGCCAAGCCCGTCGGAAAGTGGTCGATCATCAAGCGCAAGGATGGCCGCGATCAGTGGGCCTACGATGGGTTTGTTCTCTATCGCTCCGCGATGGACAAGAAGCCCGGCGATACCATCGGCGGGACCAGGCTCGGCCGCCGCAGCAACGATCCGCCCGGCGCCGGCGGGGGCGGCAATGCCGTCAATCGCGCGCTGATCGGGCCGCCGCCGGACGTTCCGGGACAGTTCATCGTCGAGCAGACGCTCGTCGGACGCCAACTCACGCTGAACGATGGCGTGTCCGTCTATACGTGGGACCGCGACGGCGCCAATACGTCGAACTGCGACGCGAAATGCGCCGATACGTGGAAGCCGGTGCTGGCGCCGCAAGTCGGCGCGGCGGCCCGTGAAGACTGGTCGGTGATCGAACGCTCGCCCGGCGTGCGCCAGTGGGCTTATCGTGGGCGTCCGCTGTACACATATGCCGAAGAGCGTGCGCTGCCGGGGCTTCAACATGGCACCGACGTGCCGGGCTGGAATCTGGTTTACACGCAGTTCGCGCCGGCGCCGCCGCCGGACTTCACCCAGCAGGTCAGCGCCGCCGGCTATGTGCTCGCCGATTCAAAGGGCAAGACCATCTACATCTATAGCTGCGGCGACGACGCTTCCGATCAACTATTGTGTGACCATCCCGATACGCCGCAGGAATACCGCTACGCGGTCTGCGGCGGTGGCGATCCCAAGCGCTGCCTGACGACGTTCCCTTACGTGCTCGCGGGCAGCGCCAAAGGCGCGAACGAGGCCTGGTCGGTGATGGCCATTGACCCGGCGACCGGGCGCCGCGCGAAGGCCGCTCAAGCCGACGCTCTCAATGTATGGGCCTACCGCGACCGCCCGGTCTTCACATTCGCACGCGACGAAAGTCCCGGTTCCATCAAGGCGCAAAGCTGGGGCGAGATGTACGGAACCCGCAACGGGTTCAAGGTTTTCTTTCTGCGCGAAGAATTCCAAGGCAGATAGAGGCGCCGTCCAGGCGCCAAACGGGGGAGAAGCTTAGAATTTGAGTGAGTTGTTAGGGGGAAAGCCGTCCATCACGTCATCATCATCACGCCGCGCGTGCGTCTTTCCGCGCGCGGGTAAGACGGGATGTCCGCTGTCTCAGCAAAAGGAAATGCGATCGCGTAAGTCCAGCTAACTTATCTTGATTCAATACTCTTAGGGGAGGGAACTTGAACGTGAAGAAGCACATCGTGGCCCGTCTTGCATCGGGCAGCAGTCTATTCGTCCTTGCGCTCGGTGTTCAGGGAGCTCTCGCTCCGCACGCGTATGCGCAGACCGCCGCGGCGCCCGCCGCCCCGGCGGTTGACGAAATCGTCGTTACCGGTTCGCGCGTCGTCCGAGACGGCTACGAAGCCCCCACACCTTTGACCGTGGTCAGCACCGAGGCTCTCGAAAAGTCCGGCGTCTCCAACGTCGCCGATATGATGAACCAAATGCCCACCTTCTCGGGAAGCGCATCGTCCGCCGGTAACGTCGGGACGAATACCGGTGTCGCGGGGATCAGCTCGCTCAGTTTGAGAGGTTTGGGCGCCACGCGAACGCTGACCCTGATCGACGGCAAGCGTTCCGTCGGCGGCACGCTGACGGGTTCGGTCGACGTGAATACCATCCCGCAGCAGCTGGTCTCGCGGATCGACACGGTCACAGGGGGCGCTTCGGCCGCCTACGGTTCGGATGCCTTGGCGGGTGTCGTGAACTTCATCCTCGACAAGGAATACACCGGTATCAAGGGAGAGGTCTCCGGCTCCATCACCAACTACGGCGATAACGAAAACTGGAGGGTCGTCCTGACGGGCGGCACCCCGTTCGCCGGCGGCCGCGGCCACGTCATCATGAGCGGCGAGCTCGAAGCCACGGCCGGCGTCCAGGATCCTACGAACCGCGCCTGGAATAGAACGAACATCGGGGTCATGAACAACCCCGCCTATACGCCGACCAACGGCCTGCCGGAGCAGATCGTGCGGGACCCGATTATCAACATGCGCTCGACGAAGGGCGGTTTGATCACCGGCGGGCCTTTGAAGGGCATCGCCTTCGGTCCCGGCGGGACGCCGTATCAGTTCGATTACGGTATCTTCAACGACGGCACCAACGCATACGGCTCGTCTCAGTCCGACGCGCATAGCCTCCATAACGTTCCGGATCTGGGCACAAAGGAAAATAACCAGAATATTTTCATACGGGCCTCTTATGACCTGACCGACGACGTGAACATCTATTTCCAATCGTCGTGGGCTCATACCTTCTCGTACAACGTCGCGCTGTCGCCGCTTTTCTCCGGAAACCTCACGCTGAGGGCGGACAATCCATATCTTCCGGCGGAGATCGCGGCGCGGGCCGTGGCGCTCGGCGTCACGTCGTTTACTTTCGGCACCAGCAATGCCGACTTCGATTTCCGTGCGCCCGAATTGCGCAACAACCGCGTCACCAATCGTAATGCCATCGGCATCACGGGGACGATGGACGCGTTTGGAACCGATTGGAATTGGGAAGGCTATCTCGGGACCGGTATTACCAGGCAATCGTCTCGCAACGAGCGCGTGCCTTTCCTGGCGAACTATAACCGCGCGCTGGATTCCGTGCGCAACGCCAACGGTGCGATCGTCTGCCGCTCGCAAGTCATCGATCCGTGGGGCCACGCCTGCGTTCCCTACAATCCGTTCGGGATCGGCGTGAACTCGCAAGCCGCCATCGACTACATCCTGCTCCTCGATCAGCGCAACGAACACTACATCCAGAATGTCGCGTCCGCCGAAATGAGCGGCGAGCCCTTTGAGAATTGGGCGGGCCCTGTCTCGCTGGCCATGGGGATAGAGCATCGCATTGAAAAGGTTGACGGCTCGGCGACGGTCCCTACGGGTTTCTTGAACGGCAATTACGTCCCGGCGATCGGCAAATACAGCGTGACGGAAGCCTTCCTGGAAACCGTCGTTCCGCTTGCCAAGGAAACGTCGTTCGCGAAGGTGCTCGACCTCAACGCAGGGGTGCGCGCGACGGATTACAGCGTGTCCGGATATGTGACGACCTGGAAGGCGGGGGTCACTTGGGCGCCGATAGATGACATCCGGTTCCGCGCGACGCGGTCCCGAGACATCCGTGCGCCGAACCTCTCGGAGCTGTTCGCCGGATTGTCTTCAAGCTTCCAAAGCAATCGCGTGGATCCGTTCAACAACAACGCGATCGTTACGATCAACGCGCAAACGACCGGCAACCTCAACCTGAAGCCGGAGAAAGCCGACACGACCGGGGTAGGTGTCGTCGTACAGCCCACATTCCTTCCAGGCTTCAGCGCTTCGGTTGATTATTGGAACATCGATGTCGATGGCTTGATCACGACGATCGCGGGACCGCTCAACCTCTGCTTCCTCGGGTACACGCAGTTCTGCAACTCGTTCCAGCGCGTGGTTCAAGACGGGGTGGCTTTGATCGTCGAACAGACCCAACCGGTCAATATCGCCAAACAGATCACGCGCGGTATCGACTTCGAAGCCACCTACACCATGGATCTCGACACCATCGTGGAAGACTGGTCCGGCGCGCTCCGGTTCAATATGGTGGCGACCAAGTATCTCAAGCACTGGCAGGATCCCGTCCTGACCCCACCGGTCGACCGCGTGGGCTGGAACCAGGGCACGTCCAACGACGGCGGCTTGCAGAAGTTCCGCTGGAATGGGTCCGTCACCTATACCAACGACCCGATCACCATTGCCCTGACCGCGCGCGGGTTCTCGGGCGGCACGATCGATCCGACGTTCATTGAATGTCAGACCAATTGCCCCACGTCGACCATCAATAACCGCACCATCGACAGAAACTGGGTTGATGGTCAGTACTGGTTCGACTCGTCGGTGCAGTACCAGTTCTCCGATGGGATCACCGCGTTTCTCAACATCCAGAACCTGTTGAACTCGGATCCGGTGATCGTTCCGAAGACCGGGATCAACGCCATCCACTATACGCAAACGAACGTGAACATTTACGACGCCTTGGGCCGTACGTTCCGTGCGGGCGTGCGCTTCAAGATGTAACGCCAAAGGAACGGCGATCATTGCCTAAAAAGGCCGCCCTTTAGGGGCGGCCTTTTCTTTTTCAGAAAATCAGGCGGGCCTTGGGATCCACTTTCCGGCGAGCACCGTGCCGGCCGGGAACAGCTTCTGCCTGCCGGTCCGCTTTTCATTGTAGTTGTCGAGGAAATCGAAGGCGCCGCTGCGGAGCTCGAGCAGAGAGATGTCGGCCGGGGCTCCGACTTTGAGCGAGCCTTTTTCGCGGAAGGCTTCGAACACCCGGGCGGCATTGCCGGTCACGCACGCCACGACCTGCTCCAGCGACATGCCGAGATACATCAGTTTGGACATGACTGTCGGCAGATCCACGAATTGCGCGACGCGCCCTTGCGGCGTCCAGTCGGTCGAGAGCGTGTCGGGCAGGAACCCGGCGGCAAGAATCCTTTCCGTGGTGTCCCAGCGGAAATGGCCGCCTCTGCCGTGACCCATATCGAACCAGACGCCGCGTTGACGGGCTTCAAGAACGGCAGGGAGGATCTTGCCGGCGTCGTCGACGATGGCCTCCGGAGGCGGGGCGAACAGGTGTGTGACGATGTCGCCTTTCTTCATCAGCTCCATGACCTGGGACAACGGCGAAACGGACTGGCCGATGTGAATCATGACCGGGACGCCGGAGGGCGCGGCCGCTTCCTTGGCGCGGCGCAAGGCTTCGACATCGTTATTGCCCGCGACATTCTTGGAAAGGCGCGCCTTGATGCCCGCGATGACATCGCGGTGCTCGGCGATGGTATGCCGCGCCAGCGCGACATCGGCATTGCCGATGTCCTGCAGCTCACCGCCCGGCAAGAGGCCGGTCCGCGCGATATTGATCAGGATGCGCCCCAGTTGCGGGCCCGATTTCACCACGGCGATGACATCGTCGATCTTGTCGGCGCCTCTACTGCCCGCATCCACATAACCGGTGATGCCGTCCTCGATATTCATCGCCGGTCCGCCTTGCGTGTCGCCGGCATGAGAATGGATGTCGATCATCCCCGGGATGACGTACTTGCCGGCGGCATTCACGGTTTGCGCGCCGCCTGCTTCGATCGCCGCGGCAACGGCGGTAATCTTGCCTCCCGCGATGGCGATGTCGCGCACCGCATTCACCCCTGACGCCGGATCAATGACATGCCCGCCCTTGATCACGAGGTCATATGGCGCGGCGGCGCCGAAGACGCCTCCCGCGGCCAGCAGGCCGAAAGCGGTCGTGGTGGTCAGAAGCTTCCGCCGGTTCATCGTCCCGTCTCCCCGAAAGTGTGGACCGTCCCCAGCCTACCTGAAACAAAGCCTCGTTTAAGGGAAATACAGCATATTGCGGAGTGGTGCCTCCTTCAGCCAATCTGCAGGGCGGTTAGGATGCCAGACCCAAGAGGGTTCATGCATTTCCGGCACAAGGTCACGCGACGGCAGGTGATGGCGCTGTTTGGCGGAAGCGTTTGCGCGTGGCCCGCCCGGTCTCAAGATCAAACGCATCGCCTGGATGTCGGCGTCGATAGCGCGGCGCGCGTGACGGTGCCGGTCTCGATCGGCGGGAAGGGGCCGTTTCCCTTCATCGTCGACACCGCGTCGGAACGGACGGTCATCGCCTCCGAACTCGCGGAATACCTTCAGCTCGCGAAGGGGCGCAAGGTGCAGGTTCACACGGTGAGCGGCCCGGTGATTTCCGAAACATTACTTTTGCCGAAGTTCGAGATCGACGGTCTTGCCCAGGCGCCGAAGGCCGCGCCGCACTTCGCCCAGCGCAATATCGGCGCGATGGGTATTGTCGGTCTGGATGTCCTGAAGTCGCAAAGGATCGTGCTCGATTTTCGCCGCGCGACCGTGGCGATGAATGCGGAGCCGAGCCCTGCGCCGAATTGGGAAGGTGAATCGATCCTGGTGACCGCCCGCAGCCGCCTGGGTCAGCTGGTCCTGACGAACGCCGGGCTGGGGCCGGAGGATGAGAGCATCTGGGTCGTGATCGATACCGGTGCTCAGTTCAGCATCGGCAATGAAACTCTGCGCCGCTTCGTCATGCGCGAGCGCGGCTTGGGCCAACGGCAGAAAATGGACCTGATCAGCGTCTCCGGCGAGAAAATGGAGGCCGACTACATCGTGGTGCGCCGGCTCCGCATTGGCGGAATGATCATCAGCCAGCTGCCGATCGCTTTCGCCGATGTCCATCCGTTCCGCCGTTTTGGACTTATGCGCGAGCGTGCGTTGCTTCTGGGAATGGATGTTCTGCGCCAGTTCGATCAGATCGGACTGAATTTCGCGAACCGGACCGTGCGGTTCTTCTGGTCGCCGCGCGAAGGTTAGACGCCGCGCCCGCCTGGCTACCGTTACACATGGCCGCGAGCCGGACCGTTCAGTTGATCTGAAATGCTTGTAAGTCCTAGGCATTTCTACGTTTTTGAGCGGTCAACGGCCCGATGTGATGATTGACTGATTGTTATCATCCAATCTAGTATAACAATAAGAAGCGTGAATTGCGCCGCTCTAGGCGCGCAGCTGTTTTGCTGCAATTTGCGCATGCTCAGCTGGAGGGAGATTCGTCGATGACGCTTCGAAATCTGCCGCTGCTTGGTCTCGCGCCCGCGCTTTCCCTCTTTGCTCTTCCGGCCGCAGCGACGGAAACCAAGGGCTTTGTCGTCAGCTGGTTCCACACCGCCGGCTACGCCGACAAGGACAGCTGCCCGAAAGGCATCAATCCCGACAACATTCAGATTTGGGCACGGAGCCTTGGCGAGCTGGGCTTCTCCCCCTCCGAAGCGGAGAAGGTCATCACCGGCGACGCCCGTGAGTGGCGCAAGCTGATGCAGATGCGCGGCAAGAAGGATGGCAAGCCCGCGAACGTCTATCTGTATCCGCTGTCGGTTCCCGATCCTCAGCTCAAGCCCGTCGAAGGCAAGATGGCTTTCGGGTTCAATCTGGACGGCAAGAGCGGGCCGAAATCCTTCCAGGATCCGGATACGCGCATGACCGGCGTGGACAACGAAGTCTTCCGTGCGCTCGGCTGCTCCAAGATGTACCATGTGAATCTGCCGGACCGGCCGTATTACGAAATGACGCGCTGGGATATCGGCTCGGACTCCATGCCGGCATGGGTCATCACGGTATCGGGCGAGGACCTCGGCAAAGACGGTGACGTCACGGTCACCCTGACGCGGTCCTTGCGTTACGCCTACCGCGACGCGCAATCAAAGCCGCTGACGGACGCGACTTATGTGATGGAGCCCACGGAGCGCTCGCGCAACGTTCTCAAGGGTCACAGCAAGGACGGTGTGATCACGGTCGAGCCGCAGGACATCCATATCCAGGCGGAAGCCGGGATCATTCCCGAATACAAGTTCAAGAAGGCCCAGCTGCGGTTCACGATCGACGCCAAGGGCAATCTGAACGGCTATCTCGGCGGCTATATCGCCTGGCAATCTTATTATTGGTTGATCGCCAGCCACGGCAGTTCATCCGAGGAATCCAGCCTCGACGTGCCGGGCGCGTACTACGCGCTGCGCAAGCATGCGGATGCGGATCCGGATCCGGCGACCGGGCAAAATACGCAGATCTCCTCGACCTTCCGCATCGAGGCGGTTCCCGCACGCGTCCTGCCGCCGCAGGCTCCATATGCGCAGGGCGCTCAGAAGGTGTCGAGCCTGGCCCCGCAACCCGTCAAATCAGCCGTCGATCGGGATTAGAAAGGTATGGTGTGCGTGCGTTTACGTTCCGCTGTGCGCCCCATTTCGACAGTCCTCGGTGTCGCCGCTGCCTGGATGCTGCTGAGTTCCGCTTCGGCGTCCGACGCAGGTGACGACGCCCCGTCGGCCGGCGCGGCCGTTGTGCGGCGCCTGCAGCCGACCCAATACCAGAACATCATTTCCGACGTTTTCGGCAGCGATATCGTTGCAAGCGGCAATTTCGAACCGCCCGTTCGGCAAGATGGCCTGCTGGCGCTCGGCGCGACCTCGGCGAGCATTACCGCCAGCGGATTTAAGCAATACGACGCGACGGCGCAAAACGTCGCCAAGCAGGTCACCGACGAACAGCACCGCGCGGCGCTTATCCCGTGCACCCCGGCCTCGCCGAAGATGCGCGACGACAAGTGCGCATCGGCGTTTTTGGATTCCGTCGGCACGCTCCTGTTCCGCCGTCCGCTTTCGCCGGCGCAGCTCGGCGGCTACGTGAAGGTTGCGGGAGACTCCGCTGATAAGCTTCAGGACTTCTACAAGGGCGTCGAAAGAAGCCTCAACCTGATGCTGATTTCTCCGGACTTCTTGTTCATCCGGGATGTTGTGGAACCGGACCGCAAAAGCCGCGGGCAGTTCCGCATCGATTCCTATTCGCTGGCCGCGCGTCTCAGTTTCCTGTTCTGGAACACGTCACCGGACAACCAATTGCTTCTGGCGGCATCAAAGGGCCAGCTGCAGACCCCGCGCGGGCTTGCGCGCGAGGTCGATCGCCTGATCTCGTCGCCCCGGCTTGGCGACGGCGTCCGCGCGTTCTTCTCGGACATGTACGGTTTCGAGGAGTTCGAGACCCTGGCGAAGGACACGTCCATCTATCCGAAGTTCGCGGCGAAGCTGGTCGAGGACGCCAAGGAGCAGACGCTGCGGACGATCGTCGATCATATCGTGGTGCGGGATGCCGATTACCGCGACCTGTTCACGACCCGGCGGACGTTTCTAACGCCGCAATTGGCGGCGCTGTATCAAGTGACGGTCAATCCCAATCCGGCGAATGACTTCGCCAACGGGGTGCCCGCGCAGTGGGTGCCCTATGAGTATGCGGAAGGCGATCCGCGCGTCGGGCTTTTCACACAAGCCGGCTTCGCGGCGCTTCATTCTCATCCGGGGCGTTCTTCACCAACTTTGCGCGGCAAGGCGATCCGCGAACTTTTCCTGTGCCAGAAGGTTCCGCCGCCGCCGCCGAACGTCGATTTTGCCGTGGTCCAGGATACGAATAATCCCGTGCACAGGACCGCGCGCGACCGCGTGCAGGCTCACCTGGGCTCCCCGGTTTGCGCCGGCTGCCACAAGATCACCGATCCGATCGGATTGGCGCTCGAGAATTTTGATTCGGACGGCGCCTTCCGGATCAAGGAAAACCAAGTCGACATCGATACGAGCGGCGAACTGA
>JAYRTJ010000051.1:0-23231 GCA_041919675.1 Rhodospirillaceae bacterium
GACAGCTGGTCGGCCACCGTGGCCAAGGCGAAGGACCTCGCCGGCCGGAACGGCAACGAGGAGATCGTCAAGACCGGCGACTTCGACGGCGCCTACAAGGGCGCGGTGAAGAAGGTGGAAGCCTTCTACAGCTATCCGTTCGTCGCGCATGCGACGATGGAGCCGATGAACTGCACGGCCCACTTCAAGGGCGACAGCGCGGAAATCTGGGCCGGCACGCAGACGCCGGAACGCATCCTGTCCTCGACCGCGAAGATGCTCGGCATCGCCGAGAACAAGGTCACGGTGCATCAGATCCGCGCCGGCGGCGGGTTCGGCCGCCGTCTGGTCAATGACTACGCCGCCGAAGCCATCGCCATTTCGAAGCACGCGGGCGGCATCCCGGTGAAGCTGACCTGGACCCGCGAAGACGACATGGCGCACGACTTCTTCCGTCCGGGCGGGTTCCACGCGTTCAAGGCGGGCCTCGATGCGAACGGCAAGATGGTCGCGCTGTCGGATCACTTCATCACCTTCACCGCGGACGGCAAGGCCCCGGTGACCGGCGGCAACATCCCGAAGGAAGAGTTCCCCTTCCCGATGATGACCAACGCCGTTCTGACGCAAACCATGCTGCCGCTGATGACGCCGACCGGCGCCTGGCGCGCGCCGCGTTCGAACACCAATGCCTTCGCGTTCCAATCGTTTCTGCATGAAGTCTCGGCGGCCGCCGGCCGCGATCACGTCGAATTCCTGCTTGAGCTTCTGGGCGAAGCGCGCTGGCTGGTGCCGGGCAACGACGGCTCGCTGAACACGGGCCGCGCCGCGGGCGTGATCAAGCTGGCCGCTGAAAAGGCCGGTTGGGGCCGCAGCCTGCCGAAGGGCCGCGGCCTCGGCATGGCGTTCTACTTCAGCCACGCCGGCCACTTTGCCGAAACCGCCGAAGTGAGCGTGGACGCGAACAATAAGGTCACGGTGCATAAGGTGATCGTGGTCGGCGACATCGGGCCGATCATCAACATGAGCAGCTCGATCAACCAGACCGAGGGCGCGGTGATCGACGGCATCTCGACGATGAACTTGGAGCTGTCCATCGAGAAAGGCCGCATCGGCGAAGGCAACTTCGACGAATATCCGATCATGCGCATCACCGGCATCCCCGAGGTCGAGACGCACTTCATCCAGTCGGAATACGCGCCGACGGGCCTCGGCGAACCGGCGCTGCCGCCGGTCGCGCCCGCCGTCGCCAATGCCGTCTTCATGGCCACAGGCAAACGCATCCGCCAGATGCCCTTCTTCAAGGCCTTGAGCACACAGGCCTCGGCCTAGCCCACGACACTCCGCGTTCGCAAAAAGGGGGCCGCGGCCCCCTTTTTTACGGCTGCGGTTGAAAAGTAGAGACGCCTAGGTTCTTATTGCCGCGCTTTTCAGAGGAACGCGCATGGCGAAAATTCTGGTGGTGGAAGACGACACGTTCACGGCCTCGGTGGCCGAGCGCGTCCTGACGACCGGCGGGCATAGCGTCGTGCGCGCGAAGGACGGCCTCGAAGGCGTCGCGCTGACGCTGTCGGAACAGCCCGATCTCATCATCATGGATCTCGGCCTGCCGTCGATGAACGGCTGGGACGCGACGCGCACCCTCAAGTCCGATCCGAAGACGCGCGCGATCCCGATCCTCGCGCTGACGGCCAACCTGACCGCGGACGACCGCGAGGAAGCCTATAACGCGGGCTGCGACGCCTTTCAGACAAAGCCCATCGCGCCCGAAGCGCTGCTGGCGCGCATCGATGAACTTCTGAAGGCGCAGATCTCGCGATAGGTTACCGGCCGGCGTTGCCGTGGGTTTGGAAACGCGCGACGAGCACGTGCTGATCGCCGGGATAAATCAGGCGCACATAGGTGACATTGTAGGCATCGCGGCGCGTGCGGCGCTCGATGCACAGGCACGCCGCATTGCGGCGGATTTTCAGGATGCGCGCGGTCGGGATATCGGCGCTGACGGCGAAGATGCGGTGCTCGGCCTCGTTCCAGGGAATCTTCGCCAAGAGCCAGCTGCCCGGCGGGACTTCGAGGAACATCTCGTCCGCCGCTTCCGGCACGGCTTCGAGATTGATGATGCGCTCTTCCAGCGCATAAGGAACCGTGTCGGCCCAGTGCACGCAGGAAATCGTGAGCACGGGGGTCCCGATGTCCGCGCCGAGCCTGTCGGCTTCCTCCCGCGTGGCCTTGCCGGCCTTGCGCGCCTGGATGTCGAAGCGGTACAGGCGGCCGCTGGCCTGCACTTCGGCCTGGATGTCGTGAATCTCGAGAACGGTTTCCTGGCTGCGCGGCGCGGCGACCACGGTGCCGGCGCGGCGGCGGCGCACGACCAGGCCCTTCTCGACCAGTGAACCGATCGCCTTGCTGACGGTCATGCGCGCGCAGTCGAACTGCGCCGCGAGCTCATGCTCGGACGGCACCTTCGTGCCCGGCGCCCAGGCGCCCGACAGGATCTGCGACTTCAGATGATTTTGGATTTCCTGGTAACGCGGGAGCGATTCAGAAATCGTCTTCTTGCTGTACTTCATCTCTCAATAACGCGGGTCATAGACATATTCGCAGTATGTCTAGTCAATTCAGGAATATCCAGGCCATTTCAGGGATTTGGGCTCAAGTCTTCTTTAGAAATTATTGCGCCGCGTTTTAGGGGGACTTCGGCGGCAAAAGTGCGAGACTTGCAGAAATTTCGCTGACAATATGTCTAGGCATATTGCACCGCGCACATCGCGGCACAATTCGGGGACTCGTCGGGGGACAACATGACTTTGAATTTGATCGTCATCGCCATCTACATGGCCGTGATGGTGGGCATCGGCTGGTATTCCAAGCGCAGGGCCACCAATGAATCCGATTTCCTCGTGGCCGGACGGCGGCTGGGACCGGTGCTCTACGCCGGCACCATGGGCGCGCTGGTCATGGGCGGCGGCGCGACCGTCGGCGGGATCGGCCTTGCCTATCAGCACGGCATCTCGGGCATGTGGCTGGCCTTCTCGCTCGGCTTCGGCGTGCTCGTGGTGAGCCTCACCATCGCTTCGCTGGTGAGCCGCCTGAAGGTCTACACCGTGAGCCAGATGCTCGAGCTGCGCTACGGCAAAGGCACGGCGGTGATCTCAGGGCTGGTCATGCTCGGCTACGCCTTCATGATCTCGGTGACCTCGACCATCGCCTACGGCTCGATCTTCCAGGTGCTGTTCGGCTTGGACAAGCTGCCGGCGGTGCTGATCGGCGGGGGCGTCGTCGTGCTCTACGCCTTCCTCGGCGGCATGTGGTCCATCACCCTCACCGACTTCGTGCAGTTCATCATCAAGACCATCGGGATCTTCGCGATCCTGCTGCCGGCCGCGATGGTGGCGGTCGGCGGTTGGGAAGGCCTGCATGCCCAGCTTCCGGAAAGCGCCTTCGACATCACGGAAATCGGCTGGGGCACGATCTTCAGCTATCTGATCATCTACAACCTTTCCATCGTCATCGGCCAGGACGTGTGGCAGCGCATCTTCACGGCGCGCAGCGATAAAGTCGCGAAATGGGCCGGCGCGGCGGCGGGCGTGTACTGCTTCTTCTACGCCATCGCCGGCGCCGTCATCGGTATGGCGGCAAAGGTGCTGCTGCCGCCCGACGTGAACCGCAACACCGTGTACGGGATGGTGGTCGACAACGTGCTGCCCGCGGGCCTGTCGGGACTGGTGCTGGCGGCGGCGCTGGCGGCGATCATGTCGGTGTCGAGCGGCACATTGATTGCCTCCGCCACCGTCGCGAAACAGGACATCGTGCGCGGCCTGCGGCACCGCGGCCTGAAGTCGGAAGCCGAACAGCGCGCCGAATCGCACGACGAAGTGCGCGACAGCCGCTGGTACATCCTCGGCTTCGGAGTCCTGATGATCGCCATGGCGGCGGCGCTGAACGACGTCGTCGCGGCCATCACCATCGGCAGCGCCATCGTCGTCACCGGCCTGTTCGTGCCTGTGATCGGCGGCATGGTGTGGCGCCGGGCGAACCTGCCGGGCACCATCGCCAGCATCGCCGCGGGCATCATCGTGACCTTCGGCCACATGGCCTATGTGCAGGACGTCTATTCCGACAATTCGATCTTCTTCGGGATGGCGGCCAGCTTCATCGCCTACATCGTCGGGACCCTGGCGACCAAGCCGACGGATCCGGCCATCATGGCGGAATGGGACGCCCGGGCCAAAAAAGCCTGAGAGAGCCTTCTTTCGCACAGCACAACGCCCGCGGCTCCCTTGGAACCGCGGGCGTTTTTATATTTAAATCGAGTCTCGGCAAACACAGGGGGAGTTCCATGAAACAGATTATGCGTCTCGTTCTCGCCGCCGGAATGATGCTCGGCGGCGCGTCCGCGGCTTTCGCGCAAGGCACGCCCGACGACGGTAAATCGGCCGGCGGCGGCGACTGCGCCAAGAACGCCTACAACTGCATCGCCGCGGCCAATCCGCTGCCGAAGAACGACACGGTGTGGATGGAAGACATGACCTGGATGGACGTGCGCGACGCCATGAAGGCGGGCAAGACCACGGTCATCATCGCCACCGGCGGCATCGAACCCAATGGTCCCTGGATCAAGCTGGGCAAACACAACTGGATCCTGACCAAGAATTGCGAAGCCTTGGCGCGCAAGATCAACGCCCTGTGCGCGCCGGTCGTGAAGTTCTCGCGCGAGATGCAGATCGAGCCGCGTGTCGGTCACATGCTCTCCGCCGGCACCATCAGCCTCGAGGAATCCACCTATGAAGCGCTGCTGACGGATATCGCCCGCAGCTACAAGGTGAACGGGTTCAAGAAAATCTTTTTCATCAGCGACAGCGGCGGCAACGAAAAAGGCATGGCGGCGGCGGCCGCGAAGGTGAACGGCGGCGGCGTCCTGGCGGCCTGGATCCCGGAATATTACGACTATGCCTCGGTCCACGCGATGCTCGTGGAGAAGGGTTACGCCAAAAAAGGCTCGCAGGGCAGCGAAGCCCTGCACGACGACTTCGCGATCTCGACCGAACTGCTCGCGGCCGCTCCGAACAGCATCAACTACGACGCGCGCGTGAAGATGGGCAAAGCCATCATCGACGGCAACCCGCTCGACAAGGCGAAGGCGGACGCGATCAACAAGGAGATCGTGGAACTGCGGGTCGCCAAGACGATCGAAGGCATCAAGAAAGCCGAGGCCGCCGGCGGCACGGTGATGCCGGTGAAGAAGTAGCTTTCACAAACAAAAACGCCCGCGGATGAGAAATCGTCCGCGGGTTTTTTTTCAGCCGCGTTTCGTCCGCATCCAGGTCCGCATGAGGACATGCGGCGAACCTTCTGAATGAACAACGAAAACCGCGCGTGCGCATCATCCGCGTCAACCGCAGGCGATTTTTTCAGACTTTGCTTTTTTTCCAATGGAATCAAAGCGGGCGCGAGAACAGCGGACGATGACGCGCGCCGCGCAAGCCCCGGGCGATATTTTCGGTGCGAAAACACAAAACCCGCACGCTGGTAGCGGGCGGGTGCGGATTGTCGCGAAGGCGCTGAAACCGGGCACTTGAGGCCGAAGGTATATTTAAAGAATGCGCTTCTCCGTTCGCCTGGTCAACACCAATGTGCGAAACGCGTCCCTCAGTCGAACGCGACGCCGACGACTTGCGCGCACGCGCCGAACTGACCCGGCAGATCCGCAACGCCATCAGAGACCGTGACCTGTCGCAATCAAAAGCCGCGGAAATTCTTGGCTTGAAGCAACCCGACCTGTCGTTGTTGATGCGCGGCAAATTCACGCGGTTTTCGACAGATCGCCTTGTGCAGCTCTTGGTGCGCCTGGGCCGTCACGTTGAAATTGTGGTTCATAGTCCCCGCTCGGTGAAAAGCCGCGGCCGGATTACGGTGATCGCGGCCTAGCCGACGGGCAAATGGTGCTCATGCTTTTGTACAGGGATGGCGTGCCCTGCGTGACGAAAGCGTGAACGCGTGGACGCTGCGGGTAGCGCTGAAGAAATAGGGTCCGCATCCTACCCTGTGTGGGTAGTACAAACCCAAGAAAGCCTTCAATTGTACGGAAATTATATCCCCGAGCCGCTCACGCTTATATCCTGCAGGGGTCGGGGATCGAACGAAGGCGTGAACCATTGGCCGGAAGGGCTCTTGTACGGTACGCGGTCCCCAAATAATGATAGCCGCGCCGGTGAGAGCGACCGCAGGTGGAACTATGGATCAGCATTTCGCTTCAGCCAAGCTGACGCACTATGCGCCTGGCTTGAACCAGCGACCGCATACACATCGTGGTGCGCCACACATCTCGCTTGTTCTGGCGGGAGGTTGTCAGGAAGAGGCAGGCCGAACCGAGGTCATGTTCGATACCGGGAGGCTTGCGCTCCGCCCGGAGGGAATGAGGCACGCAGTCACCTACTCCCCGCATGGCGCTCTGATCCTGACATGTTCGTTTTCCGCGCATGACGCATGGATCAGCGTTCCCCGTTGGTCGCGCCCTCTGCCGCGCAAACATCTGCGCGCGCTCACGCCACTGCTCCTCAGTGACGAGACCGATGCAATCGAAGCCGGTTGGGACTTGATCGCCCTCACCGAAGACCAACCCCAACAACCCCGGCGCCCCATAGCCGGCTGGCTTTTGGCCGTGCGGGATCGACTGACCGAGGAACCCGCCGCTGCCGACATTTCCACGATCGCAGAGCAAATCGGCCGTCACCGCGTCCATCTCGGCCGCGCCTTTCTTGCTGCATTCGGCGAAACGCCCTCTGCCTTCCGCCGGCGCATCATGCTCGATCGTGCGCTGTGTGCCTTGACGAGCGGCGCG
This sequence comes from Rhodospirillaceae bacterium, assembly GCA_041919675.1. Lineage (GTDB taxonomy): Bacteria > Pseudomonadota > Alphaproteobacteria > Rhodospirillales > Rhodospirillaceae > SHVO01. The sequence goes on from JAYRTJ010000051.1 coordinate 6,818, forward strand.
ACTACCGCTGTCGCTGCCGCAGACGGTGGTTTCGCCGATCAAAGCCATTTCCATCGCGCCTGTCGGGAGAGTTTCGGTCTCACGCCACGTCGACTGACGGGGGGTGCGGTCGGTGTTGCATCCATTCAATACGTGCGCGCCTGACTACGGCACACTCTGCGTGCTTCGTTGGTGATGCGAGCCTTTGGCGCTTGCGTCTCAGTGCTCGAACTCAAGTCGGAGACATCATGCTTCCCGCTTTCATCGTTACAGCATTGGTTCTTGCTGGTGGTGCTTCCGCCCATGCGCAGGCGGTTCGATGCGGCGGCGCACCACTTCAAGCGGCGCGTGCATCCGCCGTCATGCGCGTGCCGTTCGAAATCGTAAGCGGACGTATCTATGTGCAGGTCCATGTGAACGGCGCGGGTCCCTACCGCTTTATGTTCGATTCTGGTGCCACCGGCATGGGCCGTGCCGATACGAGTCTGGTCAATGAACTATCGATCCCGATCGCGGGAACCGCAACGAACAGCGACGGCGTGAACACGACGACGGTAAACGTCGTTCGCCTCCAGTCCGTATCGCTGGGCGGCATGACGCGCACCGACGTGGAAGTGCTTTCGCGCGACTACAGCCGCGGCGGCGAGGCGGCCAAGATGAGCGGCATCATAGGCCGCGACTTCTTCGCCGACGGGCTGCTGGTCATCGACTATCCAGCAAGGATGCTTGTGTTTGCCCGCGCCTCCCTGCGTTCGGGCGACGAAGGGATTGTGGCCTACCAGGGCAACTTCCATGTGCCCGTGACGATCGGCTCTGAAACGGTGGACGGTATGCTCGACACCGGTTCCAATCTTACCATGCATCTGCCGAGGTCGCTCTATGACCGCATCGCGGCCGATCCGCTGACGCCCGCCGGAGAAGGACGGCGCGCCAATACCGTGTTCGAGCTCTACAGCACACGCCTACGCGATCCTGTGCGCATCGGTGTTCTGAGTATCAGCGACGCTCCGGCAATGGTTTCAGACTTGGCGCCTTGGCTCAACATAGGGGCCGGCTTTCTCAAGGACTATGTTCTGGCCTTCGACCAACGCTCACGGTTGGTCGCGCTTTGCCCTCCGACCTGATGCTCCTTCCTCACAGGATGTTCCAGACGGGGCGCAAGGGTGCTGCGAGGTCGGATGGAGAGTGTGCAGATTGATAAATTGCCGCTTGGCTGACAGCACCAGGACGCAATGAGCAGGTCCGCGCCGCCGCGGCGGAAGAAGAAGCCGGGTCGCCTGACTGTTCGCGCCGCGTGAGACGAAAAAACAACGCCTGTGCAATTCCGCGACACTTGCGCTGTTTAGCGCAGATGGAGTGCCCTAGATGATGAAAGCGGGCACTACTGGACCATAAAGGCTGGTGTTAAGAAACTTTCTTAAAATTAACAAAAGTCCGCCTGAGTAAGCACCTCGGTCGGCCTTTAACGGTCATCGTGGAGATCATGCGCGCGGGCGGGCGGGGCGTCAGCGCGTTCTCCTTACCCATCGGAAGTCAGGAAATCGAGCTGGCTCGTCATTGCTCTGATCCTGATCTCCGGCCCACCGGGCTTTTACGCAGCCGTGAGGTGAGGACCCTTGCCCCCGCGCCAAAAGCGCCCCTAAATAAAACCGCCTGATTCGGGCGAAAAGCCGAATCACAACGAGGAATTGACGGGCCTGAGTTTCGCAGCCCATCACACCGCACGCCCCATGCTCACACCGGACGAGGTACGCGGCCTTGCCCCTCATCTGGAACTCTTGTTCCTCGCAGGGCGGCGGCCCATCCTGGCTCAGAAAATCTGCTACTTCAGCGATGGGGAGTTTCAGGGACTTTACGATCAAGCCGCTTAACGAGTGCCGGGAGGCCAGTTGCGGAGACTACCCTTATAGGGTAGTCTCCCGCCCGCGGAAAAACGCTCACCGCACTACGATCTAAAACTGGTGCAAAGGGAGGCCGCACGCCGCGGCGCGGCGGCCTTCACCAAGACAGCTCTGGACGGCGGGCGAGCGATGGGCCTGACCACAGCGGAGATGTTGGCTGTCATCGCGTCCTTGTCGCGCCGCGACTTCTACAAAGCGATGACCAGTTATGCCGATCATTGCGTTTGGCAGGACGTGTATCACGCCCCGACGCCTGTTCGGAAGGACGCCTATATCAAGATCACGCTGCGCGACCACGCGCCCGTGATCCAGTTCAAGGAGAAATGACGTGTCGAAAAAATGCACACAGTGCAAGAGCCGCAAGGACATGGTGCGCTTCAAGGATGAAACCTTCACCGTGAAGCACGCGAGCCTGTCGGCCAAGGTCAAGGGGCTCTCGGGCTGGCGCTGCGAAACGTGCGATGAGGTTGAGTTTGATGCCGCCAGCGCGCAGCGTTACGCTGCCGCCGGTGATGCCTTGGTGATGCGCGCGCGCGAACAGCAAAGCAAGGAAATCCGGCGCATCCGCCGCAAGCTGGGCCTCAGCCAAGTCGCGGCGGCCCGCCTGACAGGTGGCGGGCACAATGCGTTCTCACGCTACGAGCGCGGCGAGGTTGCGCCGCTGCCTGCCGTCGTCAATCTGTTCCGTCTCTTGGACAAGCATCCCGAATTGCTGGACGATCTCGTGGCATGAGGTACAAATGAATCAGAGCAATCATGGGGACAGTGCGTAAATCGCTGGAGGCCATCAAAGCGAGAAAGCCTGAGATGGATCGGGCGAAGATTGCCGCGACCACGGAGCGCGCCACACCGCGCGATGCTAACCCCGGACGAAGTGAGTGACCTGCCCCGGATATTTCGGACCGTGGATTATGTGAGAGACTGGCCCTTCCAGGAGGAGGAAGGGGATGCGTCAGTCGCGGTTTACGGAAGAAAGATGGTTTCGATCCTGCGGGAAGCGGACCGGGACCCTGTGGCGGCGGTTGCGAAGCGTCACGGGATCAACGCGCAAACGATCTACACCTGGCGCAAGCGCTTCGGGAGCTTTCAGCCCGACGAGGTGCGTCGCCTGAAGCAGCTTGAGGGCGAGAATGCTCCGCTGAAGAAGTTCCGCGACGAATGCCTAAGTCTCGAATGGTTCCGTTCGCGGGCCGAGGCGAAAGTAATCATCGAGACGTGGCGGCAGCACTACAACGAGGTTCGACCGCATTCGAGTCTCGGCTATCTCACGCCAGCGGAGTTCGTGGCGAAGACGACAACAGCGTCCGTGCAAGCAACGGGCCGGAACGCTGCGGTACTGCGACCATGCCGGCCCTAAGTTCTGGCGCATTAAATTGAACGAGCGCTTTTTCCGAGCTCACGGAAATCCCCAGACCATCAGCCCTGCGCACGGCAAAAGACTGCGCTTCTTCGAGTGATCGCGCCGGTCGTTCTATGGACCCATTAGCCATGGATCACTCCTAATTCAAAACTTGGACCGCTAAGTATATTGGGAACAAAGCAGGAACACAATATTTTGGGGAGTTCGGCCGAATGTCTCGCACGATCTGGCGTGAAAATTCGATTATCTTGGCGGGCGCAGAAACTTTAGGACGGTTGAAATAATTCCTATTATGGAATACTATGCCCAATAAGGAATGGTCCGTAGAATATACTAATGAGTTCGGAGAGTGGTGGTCCGCCCTCTCCGAAGCCGAGCAAATAGCGATTACGGCACATGTGAGCGAATTGGAGCGTCAGGGTCCTAATTTACCCTTTCCCTATTCGAGCGGCATTGAAGGTTCGAAACATGGTCACTTGCGGGAACTCCGCATTCAAGTCCGTGGAAAGCCAATGCGAATATTCTATGCCTTCGATCCTCGACGCGTCGCAATCCTGCTCATAGGCGGCGATAAAACAGGTGATCGTGGATTTTATGATCGTTACATCCCCATCGCAGATCGCCTCTACGACGAACACTTGAAGGAACTCGAGGAAGAGAAAAAGCATGGCCGGTAGGCACTCATTTGCAAAATTGCGGGAACAGCTATCGCCGGAAGCGCATGCCGAGGCGGATGCCCTGGCGCTTAAGCTTCGCGAGGAAATGGATCTTGCAGAAGTGCGCCGAGCGCTGAAGTTGTCGCAGGAAGAACTCGCTCAAACGCTACACGTGGGCCAAGCAGCGATCGCGAAGCTCGAAAAGCGGACTGATATGTACGTGAGTTCGCTTCGTCGTTTTATCCAAGCGATGGGCGGCGAGTTGGAGATCGTTGCCCGATTTCCTAGTCACGATGTACGGATCAAAAACTTTCACGACATTAGTGATAGTCAGGTAGGTAACGGATCGTCCCTTCTCCCATCGTCAAACTAGCGTGAGCGTTAACCTCTAATCAGGCGCGTTTCTCCCGATAGTGGGAGATCATTTGGGGCATTTAGGCGTCACAACTCCGCGACATTGATGATCGCTGCTATCGCGGCAGGTCCCAGGAGTCTATGCGTTGCCAAATCGCTGAGGTTGGCGGTCCGCGCTCTGAAGTATTCGTCCAAGTATTCTGGCGATCACGCTTTCAAGCGCTCGGATGCACTATCGCGCATGTCGAACGTAGGCGAGCGTAGTTGAGCGTACATAAAGGCTCTAAGGGATCTTGCTCAGCGGACTTATCTTTAATCCCGACAAGGCCAAGTGGTCGCAGTGACGCAGACGCGGAAACGCGAAAAACTTGAAATACGCGCAAGTGATTGGACCAAAATTGGACCATCGACTTGCCTAAACCTTTGATTTGATCGGCCTTCGTGGCGCGAATATCGCCCTAATACGGCGAAAGCACCGCCTAAGTATTGGCGTCCCCACGGGGATTCGAATCCCGGTTACCGCCGTAAAAGTTAAATTTCTCCATAAGATATTGATTCTATAGATTTATCTCACCGAATCGATGGGGCTGCCAAGGCGGTAATCGGCGAGAATTGTAGCAACATCGCTACAAATTCCTCGGGAGTTAAGCGCCAAAATGTAGTATTGTAGTTACAAGCAATAATTTTGGAGAATCGCGATGAAGGTCACGAAACTCTCAAGCCGGGAATTCAATCAGGATGTGAGCCGCGCAAAGCGGGCGGCCAACAAAGGGCCTGTCATCATCACGGACAGAGGTGAGCCGGCGTATGTGCTGATGCGCCACGACGCTTATAAACGTCTTGCCGGGAGCGACGTGAGTCTGCTGGAGCTTCTCTACTATCCAGGCGCCGACCAAATCGACTTCGATCCGCCGCGGCTCATTGACAGCAGCTTCCGGCCGATTGACCTGTCGTAATGTACCTTCTCGACACAAACGTGCTGTCGGAACTCCGGCGCCACTGGCACGCCCACCCCAACGTCGTTGCGTGGGCAAGCAAGCTGCACCCTTCGGAGCTTTTCCTGTCTGCGATTACGATCTTAGAGATCGAACGCGGCATACTCTTGCGTGAGCGTCAGGATAGGGCGCAAGGCGCAGTGCTTCGCGCATGGTTTGACGAACGCGTTTTACCGCAATTCGAAGGGCGCATTTTGCCGGTTGACGCAGAAGTCGCTCGGCGTTGCGCCGCATTGCACGTCCCCGATCCTCGCCCTCATAGCGACGCCTTCATCGCCGCAACGGCACTCGTTCACGGTCTAAAATTGGCGACACGGAATCTGGATGACTTTAAGAACTTAGGAGCTGAAATCATCAATCCTTGGGACTAAGCGGGCCTTGGGACTAAGCGGGCCTTGGGACTAACGGGGCCGTTTGCCGCACACAGTTTAAATTCCGCATGGCGTCGCATGAAGGAACAAAAGTTCCGCGCGCCACCGCGTGAGAGCTAAAGGCGAGTTGTAAAGCCGTTGGCTTGGATGCCCGCAATAGCGATAAAAAGTAGCGGTGTATGAAAACACGGGGGAGGAATAACTTTCTGACGCTGCAACTGGGGCTCTCGGTGAGCTACGCCGCTTGTCCTATGGCGCATACGAACGACAAGATATCAGCGCGCTCGTACAGTCTCTAGCAACGCGGCTGGAATTGTTTCTTCGGTTGGTGGCGCTACCCACTGCCCCACGATCACACGCGTTCTATCATTTGGTCGAAGCGTCACGCGCTCACGGTCTTGCGGTTACGGAGGTGCAAACGCTTCACGACCTCCGCGATCTGTACAATTCGTAAGACGCAGGGCCGCCTCGTGGTTCGCGCGGCTTAGCGCCGCTCCCTGAGCAGCCCTACCGCCGGCGGCCGTTTCCGAGAGGACCGGCCGCCGGTGTTTGGACTATTTCACCGCCGGGCCGCCCGTGCGGGTGAACTTCTGCACGCGCCAGTCTTCGGAGGTATAGAGATTGCCTTCGGAATCGAGGGCGACTTCGTGCGGGCGCATCAACTCGCCGGCCCAGGAGCCGTACCAGCCGAAGGTGCCGATGACCTTGCCGTCGGCGCGGTTCACGAAGCGGATTTGCGAGTTGCCCATGTCGTTGATGGCGAGCACCGACTGCTTGGCGTCGGGCCAGAAGGCGATGGCGCCCACGGACCCCGATTGCAGCGTCTCCTTGTCGTAGATCCATTCGGTGACGAAGGTCCCGTCCTTCTTGAACACCTGCACGCGGTTGTTCAGGCGGTCGCAGACATAAACGAGGCCGTCTTTCGAGACACGCACACAGTGCGCAATGCGGAACTGCTGCGCGGGCGGCGCTTTGGGATCATAAGGGCCGATGTCGTTGTCGGTCGGCGGCTTGCCGTAAGCACCCCACTGGCGCTTGAACTTTCCCGAATCGGCGTCGAACACGATGACGCGGTGATTGCCGTAACCGTCGGCGATGTAGACTTCGTTGTCGGTGGGGTCGACGAAGAAGTTCGCCGGCCCTGAAAGCTGCGTGGTGTCGAGGCTGCCCTTGGACGGACCGGGCTTGCCGATCTGCATCAGGAATTTGCCTTCGGGCGAGAACTTGAGAACGACGCCGTTGGCGGGCTCGCCCTTCTCGCCGGGGCGCGTGGCGCTGCCGCCGAGCCAGATGTTGCCCTTGTAGTCGACATAGAGCCCGTGTTCGGCGCGCGGCCAGTCGTAGCCGTCGCCGGGACCGCCAAACGACCGCACCACGTTGCCCGCCTTGTCGAACTCCACGACATAGGGCGCGGCGATACAGCACTTGCCGCGCTTCGGTGTCGCCGCGGCGCTCAAGGCGTAGCGCGGGATCTCGGACGGCGCGTGATAGATGTAAACGTGATCGCGCGAGTCGACGAAAATCCCGCCGATCAGTCCAAAGGTCCAGGTGTTGGGCAAAGGAAGTTTGGGCCAGCCGGTGTCGATTTTGTACTGCGGCATCGGCGGCAGTGAATCGGCCGCAAGAGCGGCGGGCGCGAACAGGGCCAGCGCGACAATCGCCAGCCGACGTGAATGTTTGAGAACCGCGTGGAGCACGAGCTCTTCTCCCCCCAATTTGAAAGACCCAAGGCGAGCAAACCGCACAGCGCGGAAGCCGCGCAACGGAGTGCTGATGGCATCTAGTTTAAGCGGCCTAAAGGGCGAACCGCACTCAACTCCCAGTGATTCCAGTTGAGTCCGGGTGAGTCCAGGTGAGTTCAGGTGGGTCTGGGCGCTTCCGCCGTTTTAGTAAAAACGCGGCATTTGTCTAAATATTAGGCGATAGACATATTTGGTCATTTTTTTTGCATCATGCGTTGACGGCCTGATTTATTGCGCCTACCGTTGTGTGCAGTGCAATAAATCAGGCCGCCCCGCATGCCGGTGGTGCGCGGGGTATATTGGGTTTTAACTGAGCTAAACCCGGGGGACAGATCCGTGACGCTTATTCCCACCATGCGGGCGGTACAGGCCTTCGAGGCCGTTGCGAGATGCGGCAGCGTCACCGCCGCCGCCGAAGAGCTTTGCGTTTCGCCCGGCGCCATCAGCCAGCAGATCCACAATATCGAAGAGGCCTTGAGCGCCAGCCTGTTCGAACGGCGCGGCCGCTCGCTGAGTCTGACCTCCTGGGGCCGGATGTATTACGAGCGCGTACGCGTGGCCTTCGATCAGCTGCGCCTGGCGCAAGACACGCTGCAACTGGCCCGCACCAAGCCCGGGATCGTCATCAGCGCCCTGCCCTCGCTGGCCATGCGCTGGCTGCGCCCCCTGATCCAGGACTGGCGCGTCACTCACCCGAACGCGACCCTTCGGCTCATCGGTACGGATGAGGAAGCGGCGCTGCAGAACGATCACATCGACTTCCGCCTCTCCTACGGCACCGATGCGCGCAAATACGATCACTTCGCCGAACTGTTCACCGATACCGTCGTGCCGGCCTGCGCGCCGGAATTGCTCGCCAAATATCCGGTGAGCGCGCCCGCCGACATTCTGGCCGGGCCGCTTGTCGATATCGAATGGGACATCCGTCATTCGACGGCGCCGTCCTGGGCCGACTGGGCGCAAAGCGTCGGCGAACCGGCGCCCAAGGCCGCCGGGGAACTCACCTTCTCGCTGTCGGCCTCGGGCCTCGACGCGGCGGTGGCGGGCGGCGGCTTCGTCCTGGCGCAGATGTCGATGATCCTGGACGATCTCGAAGCGGGGCGGCTGGTCATTCCCCTCGACCGCCGCCTCGGCATGCCGGAGCCCTACTTCCTGGCCTGGGACCGCGCGGCGCTCGACCGTCCTTATGGTTCGGATTTCCGCGCGTTCCTGCTGGCGGCGGCGCGCCGCCAGGCGACGGTGTCCGCGGGCCGCGAAGAGGCGCCCGTGCCGGCGCGCATGAAAAGAAGCGCGCGCGGTTAAAACGCGCTGAGCGCGCGCATCGCAGCGGCGAACTTGCGCGCGATCTCGTCGCGGCGGCGATGGCGCCCCTGCGCGACCGTCTTCTTGCCCGCCACCCATACGCAGTCGACCAGCGATTCGCCGCCCGTGAAAATCCAGGTGTCGAGGATGTCGTCGCCCTTGCGGGTGGCAAGCGCGGTGGTGTCGCGCCGCAGCGTGAGGACGTCGGCGGGCGCACCGGCCGACAAGCCGCCGGGATGCGTGCCGACGGACAGCGCGCCGCCCAAAGCCGCGCTTTGATACAGCGCGCGGCCGGTGGAATGACCCTCGGCCGCCATCACGTTGCGCGCCCGGTTAAACAGGCGCTGCGAATATTCCAGCAGGCGCAGCTCGTCGGTGACGCCGATCTGGACGTTGGAATCCGAGCCGATTCCGTAGCGGCCGCCGTTGGCGACGAAGGTCTTTGCGTTGAAAACGCCGTCGCCGAGATTGGCTTCGGTGATGGGCGCCAAACCCGCCGTCGCGCCGGACCGCGCCATGCGGACGGTTTCGTCCTCGGTCATATGAGTCGCGTGCACAAGGCACCACTGTTCATCGACGTCATTGTGGTCGAGCAGCCATGCGACGGGCCGCTGACCGGACCAGGCGAGGCAGGCGTCGACTTCGCCGGTCTGTTCGGCGATGTGGATGTGGATGGGCGCATCGCCCGCCATCTCGGCCACATCCTTCAATTCATCGGGCGTGACGGCGCGGAGCGAATGCGGCGCGACGCCGACAAGGCCCGTCCCCAGCGGCTTCACGGCCGCGCGGCAGCCTTCAAGGAGACGGTGATAGCCGCGCACGTCGTTGATGAAGCGCCGCTGATCGTCGCGCGGCGCAATGCCGCCGAAGCTGGCGTGGGCATAGAACACCGGCAGAAGCGTGAGACCGATGCCGGTTTCACCGGCCGCGGCCGCGACCCGCGCGGCCATCTCGGCGGCGTTGGAATAAGGCTTTCCGTCGCGGTCATGGTGCAGATAGTGGAATTCGCCGACACGGCAGAACCCGGCTTCGAGCATTTCCACATAGAGCTGCGCGGCGACGGCCTCGACCTGTTCGGGCGAGATCTCGCGCGCGAAGCGGTACATGAGGTCGCGCCAGCTCCAGAAATTATCCTCGCTGGGGCCGCGCAATTCGGTGAGCCCGGCCATGGCGCGCTGAAACGCGTGGCTGTGCAGATTGGGCATGGCCGGAAGCAGGATCGCGTGCCGTTCGTCGCCTTCGCGCGCCGGCGTATCGGCGGTGACCGAGGCGATCCGGCCGGCCGCGATCACCACCCGCACGTCGGAATTCCATCCGCGTGGAGTCAGCGCCTGGGCGGCGTGAATGACGGTCATCGGCGGGTCCTTTGAAATGAGCTAAACCCCTTTAGAGTCCGGGTGGCGCTTGCTTTCGGTCTGAATATGTCTATACATTATCCAGGTCGGGGCGTCTTGGAAACCGGGAATTCACATGCCAGAGGGCACAAAATCGCGCGCCACGGAAAGGCTTTTCCGTAACGCCCGTCTCGCGACCGCCGCGCCGGGACTCGAAGGCCTGGGACTGGTCGAAAAAGGCGCGATCGCCGTGAAAGACGGCCGCATCGCCTACGCCGGACCCGAATCGGACCTCCCCGCGGCTTTGAAAAAGGGCGAGATCACGGACTGCGAAGGCCGCTGGATCACCCCGGGCCTGATCGACTGCCATACCCACCTTATATATGCGGGCGACCGCGCCCATGAATTCGAGCTGCGCTTGAAGGGCGCGAGTTACGAGGAAATCGCCCGCGCGGGCGGCGGCATCGTCTCGACCGTCAAACATTCACGCAACGCCGACCAGGCCGAACTCGTGCGCCAGACCCTGCCGCGTCTCGACGCGCTGATGGCCGAGGGCGTCACCACGGTCGAAGTGAAGTCGGGCTACGGCCTCAACCTTGAAAGCGAAACCAAGGCGCTGCGCGCCGCGCGCCGGCTGGGCGACGAACGCCCGGTGACGATCCGCACCACCTTCCTCGGCGCGCACGCGGTGCCGGCCGAGTTCAAGGGCGACAAAAGCGGCTATGTCGATTCTATCGTGGGTGAGATACTGCCCGCGGTGGTGAAAGAGAATCTCGCCGACGCCGTGGACGCGTTTTGTGAAGGCATCGCCTTCTCGCCGGAAGACGTCGCGCGCGTGTTCGAAGCCGCCGCGGCCTACAAGCTTCCCGTAAAACTGCACGCCGACCAGCTGTCGAACCTGCGCGGCGCCATGCTGGCCGCGAAGTACAAGGCGCTGTCGGCCGATCACCTGGAACATACCGACGAAGCCGGTGTCGCGGCCATGGCGAAAGCCGGCACGGTGGCCGTTCTTCTGCCGGGCGCGTTCTATTTCATGCGCGATACGCGCCAGCCGCCGATCGCGCTGTTCCGCCAATACAACGTGCCGATGGCGGTCTCGACGGATTCGAACCCCGGCACCTCGCCGCTGACGTCGATCCTCATGTCCATGAACCTCGCCGCGACCTTGTTCCGCCTGTCGGTGGACGAATGCGTGGCCGGCGTGACGCGCGAAGCGGCGAAAGCCCTCGGGATGTCGCATGAGATCGGCACGCTGGAGGCCGGCAAGAGCGCCGACCTCGCGATCTGGAGCATCGAGCGCCCGGCGGAGCTGGTCTATCGCATGGGCTTCAACCCGCTGCATGCGCGTATCTGGAGAGGCCAATGACCGTTGTACTGAAGCCGGGCGCGACAAGCCTTGCCGACTGGCGCGCGATTTACCGGGGTGCGGGCGCGGCGCTGGATCCCGCATGCCGTCCCGCCGTCGAAAAGAGCGCCCGGGCCGTGGCGCGCATCATCGCCAAGGGGGCGCCGGTGTACGGGATCAACACCGGCTTCGGAAAACTGGCGAGCGTGAAGATCGAGGACGCCGACCTCACGCAGCTGCAACGCAATATCGTGCTCTCGCACTCCGCCGGCGTCGGCGAGCCGATGCCCATCCCTGTCGCGCGCCTGATGATGGCGCTGAAACTCGCCAGCCTCGGCCAGGGCGCATCGGGCGTGCGCCCCGAAACCCTCGACATGCTCGCGGCGATGATCAAACACGGCATCATTCCGGTCATTCCGAACCAGGGTTCGGTGGGCGCGTCGGGCGATCTCGCGCCGCTGTCGCACATGACCGCGGTGATGATCGGGGTCGGCGAGGCCTTCACGCCCAAGGGCCGCATGACGGCCGTGGACGCCCTGAAAAGCGCCGGTCTCGCGCCGATCACCCTCGGCGCCAAGGAAGGCCTCGCGCTCTTGAACGGCACGCAGTTCTCCACCGCGTACGGATTGGCGGGCCTGTTCGAGGCTGAAACGCTGTTCCAGGCGGCCGTGGTGACCGGCGCGCTGACCACGGACGGCGCGAAGGGCTCCAACACGCCGTTCGATCCGCGCATCCATGCCTTACGCAAACACAAAGGCCAGATCGAAGCGGCGAACACCTACCGCGCGCTTATGGACGGCAGCGCGATCCGCGCCTCGCACCTCGTCAACGACAGCCGCGTGCAGGATCCCTACTGCCTGCGCTGCCAGCCGCAAGTCATGGGCGCGTGCCTCGACATGCTGCGCAATGCCGCCGGCTTCCTCGCAACCGAAGCCAACGGCGTGTCGGACAATCCGCTGATCTTCGCCGACGACAACGAAGCCTTGTCGGGCGGCAACTTCCATGCCGAACCGGTGGCGTTCGCGGCGGATATGATCGCCATGGCGATCTGCGAGATCGGCTCGCTGGCCGAACGCCGTCTCGCCATGCTGATCGACCCGGCCCTCTCGTGTCTGCCGGCGTTCCTGACGCCGAAGCCGGGGCTCAATTCCGGCTTCATGATCCCGCAGGTGACCGCCGCGGCGCTGGTGTCGGAGAACAAACAGCGCGCTTACCCCGCGAGCGTCGATTCCATCCCGACGTCGGCCAACCAGGAAGACCATGTGTCCATGGCCGCGCACGGCGCGCGCCGCCTGCTGCCGATGGCCGAAACCGCGAACGCGGTCATCGCCATCGAACTTCTGGCGGCCGCGCAGGCCTGCGACTTCCTGGCGCCGCTGACCTCCAGCGCGCCGCTGGAAGCCGTGCGCAAGCGCCTGCGCGCCGAAGTGCCGACCTTGGAAGACGACCGCTATTTCCATCCGGACATCCAGAAAGCGCTGCATCTGGTGCGCTCGGGCGCGCTGGCCGACGCGGTGAAGGGCGTGAAGCTGCCGGAGGCGATTGCATGAGCGCGCCCTGGCTCACCGTCGCTGAAGGCCATGCGCCGCTGATCCTGTCCATGCCGCACACCGGCACGGACCTCGCGGATATCGAACCCAAGCTGGTCTCGCCCTGGATCGCGCGCAAAGACGCCGACTGGTACATCGAGAAGCTGTACGACTTCGGGCGCGAGCTGGGCGCCAGCATCGTGCGCACGGGGCTCTCGCGCAGCGTGATCGACGTGAACCGCGATCCGACGGGCGTCTCGCTGTATCCGGGCCAAACCACGACCGAATTGTGCCCGACCACCACCTTCGACGGCGAGCCGCTCTACAAAGACGGCCGGGCGCCGGACGACGCCGAGATCGCGCGCCGCCGCACGCAGTTCTACGATCCCTACCACGACGCGCTGAAGGCCCAGATCGCGCGCCTGCGCGCCAAACATCCGTGCGTGGTGCTGTACGATTGCCACTCGATCCGTTCCGTGGTGCCGCGCCTGTTTGAAGGCGAGCTTCCGAACTTCAACATCGGCACCAACAGCGGCAAATCGTGCGCCGCCGCGTTGGAAGCCGCCGTCGCGGGCGCCTGCGCCAAGACGAACTACAGCCATGTCGTGAACGGCCGCTTCAAGGGCGGCTACATCACACGTCATTACGGCCGGCCGGCCGAGAACGTCCATGCGATCCAGATGGAACTCGCCTGCCGGGGTTACCTGAAGGAATGCAACGGTCCGGTCGATGAGAAGGACTGGCCCGTTGGATACGATGCGACCTACGCCGCGCCGATGCGCGCGGCGCTCACGCAGGTCCTGAACGCCTGCCTCAACTTTACAAAAAATAACCGACCTCAAGGGGACATCACATGAAGCGTCTGGACAATGCCCGTAAAATCAGCGCGCCGCGCGGGACCGAACTCAACGCCAAATATTGGGTGACGGAAGCGCCGCTGCGCATGCTGATGAACAATCTCGACGCCGAAGTCGCCGAGAAACCGGAAGAGCTGGTGGTGTACGGCGGCATCGGCCGCGCCGCGCGCGATTGGGACGCATATGACCGCATCGTCGCGACCCTGAAGCGCCTCGAAAAAGACGAGACCCTGCTCATCCAATCCGGCAAACCGGTCGGCGTGTTCAAGACCCATGCGGACGCGCCGCGCGTGCTGCTGGCGAATTCCAACCTCGTGCCGCGCTGGGCGACGTGGGAGCATTTCAACGAGCTCGATAAGAAGGGCCTGATGATGTACGGCCAGATGACGGCCGGTTCGTGGATCTACATCGGCTCGCAGGGCATCGTGCAGGGCACCTACGAGACCTTCGTCGAAATGGGCCGCCAGCACTTCGGCGGAGATCTCGCCGGCAAGTGGATCCTGACGGCGGGCCTCGGCGGCATGGGCGGCGCGCAAACGCTGGCCGCGACCATGGCCGGCGCGTCGTGCCTGGCCATCGAATGCCGCCCGACGTCGATCGAATTCCGCCTGCGCACAGGTTATGTCGACGTCCAGGCCAAGGACCTCGACGACGCGCTCGCGATCATCGCCAATGCGACGAAGGAAAAGAAAGCCCTGTCGGTGGCGCTGCTCGGCAACGCCGCGGAGATCCTGCCCGAACTCGTGCGGCGCGGCGTGAAGCCGGATGCGGTCACCGACCAGACGTCGGCCCACGACCCGGTGAACGGCTACCTGCCGATCGGCTGGAGCCTGGCGAAATGGGAAGAGATGCGCCAGAAGGATCCGAAGGCGGTTGCGAAAGCCGCGCGCGAGTCCATGGCCGTGCATGTGAAGGCGATGCTCGACTTCCACAAACAAGGCATCCCGACGGTCGACTACGGCAACAACATCCGCCAGATGGCCTTTGAAGAAGGCGTGAAAGACGCCTTCGCGTTCCCGGGTTTCGTGCCGGCCTATATCCGTCCGCTGTTCTGCCGCGGCGTCGGTCCGTTCCGCTGGGCCGCACTGTCGGGCGATCCCGCCGACATCGCCGCCACCGACGCCAAGGTGAAGGCGCTGATCCCGCACGACAAACACCTGCACAACTGGCTCGACATGGCCGCCAAGCGCATCAAGTTCCAGGGCCTGCCGGCGCGCATCTGCTGGGTCGGTCTCGGCGAACGCCACCGCTTGGGCCTGGCTTTCAATGAAATGGTGAAAAAAGGTGAACTCAAGGCGCCGATCGTCATCGGCCGCGATCACCTCGATTCCGGCTCGGTCTCCTCGCCGAACCGCGAAACCGAAGCCATGAAGGACGGCTCGGACGCCGTGTCCGATTGGCCGCTGCTCAACGCGCTGCTCAACACCGCGTCGGGCGCCACCTGGGTGTCGCTGCATCACGGCGGCGGCGTGGGCATGGGCTTCTCGCAGCACTCCGGCATGGTGATCTGCTGCGACGGCACCGAAGACGCCGCGCGCCGCATCGAGCGCGTGCTGTGGAACGATCCGGCCACGGGCGTGATGCGTCACGCCGACGCGGGCTACGAGATCGCCATCGACTGCGCGCGCGAGAAGGGCCTCGATCTGCCGAGCCTGGCGACCTAACGAAGTCCCGGGCGATGCAGCTGCTCCGGTCCTCGGGCTACAAGCGCATGCCGTGGAAGAACGGCGGCGGCGAGACCATCGAGATCATGGTTTCCCCGCCCGCCGCCGACTTCACGTCCATGGATTGGCGCCTGTCCATGGCGAGCGTGGCCGGCGACGGCCCGTTTTCGTCCTTTCCGGGCATCGACCGGACCCTGTCGGTTCTGGCGGGCACGCTGCGCCTGTCCATCGACGGGACAAATGTCGATCTGATGGAGATGTCGCCGCCGCACGCCTTTTCGGGCGACGCCGCGACGCATGGCGCGGTGCTGCGCGGGCCGGTGACGGACCTCAACGTGATGACCCGCCGCGCGGGCTTCACGCATGACGTCCGGCGCCTGTCGGTCATGGGCGAGAAGTCCGTGACGACGGCGCCCGGCACGCTGATCCTGTTCTGCCATACGGGCGCGGTGACCCTTCCCGATGGAGAAACTCTAAAAGCACTGGATACGGCGATCAGCCAGGGTCCAGGCGGGCCCATGACCTTCCGGGCCGACGTTTTGTCGACCCTTTATGTCATTACAATTAGGCCTCGCTGAAGAAAGACAGCGGGTTTCCGCGCTTTTTTCACGTTAGTTTTCCTAAATAATATCGTACGCCAACGCGCCTTGTCGGACAGGTCCCCCGTCCGCCAATGATGCGCATCAACAAGACGTCGCCTTGAAGTGACGCCGACGATAATCCCTGGGGTTCACCGCGAGATGACTGTGACCGACGATGACGCGCATTGAGAGCGGCAGCGAATCGCCCGCATTCTTGAAAAACGCCTGGTACGCGGCCGCGTGGGACAACGAGATCGGCCACACGCTCTCGGCCGTCACCCTCCTCAACGAGAGCATCGTGATGTACCGCGACAGCGCGGGCAAAGCGGTTGCACTCGAGAACGCCTGCCCGCACCGCAAGCTGCCGCTGTCCATGGGGCGCCTCAAGGGCGACGACGTGGAATGCGGCTATCACGGCCTGACGTTCAACCCGCAAGGCGCGTG
>JAYRTJ010000052.1:0-23154 GCA_041919675.1 Rhodospirillaceae bacterium
GTGTCCTGGAACAGCCGGGTCGATTTTCTGTACCGGAATTTCCGGCCCTATTTCCTCGCCAATCTCAATCCCGGCGAGGCGTCGTTTATCGACGGCAGCGTGCTCAACAACAAACCCTTCGCGCAAGCCATCGAGTCCATCCGCGGCCGCCCGGCTTACCGCCACGTCGACCGGCGTCTGCTTTACGTCGATCCGCATCCCGAGACCACCACGGACCGCTCGTCCATGCACGTGCCGGGCTTCTTCACCACGCTCAAGGGCGCGCTCTCCGACATTCCGCGCAACGAGCCTATCCACGACGATCTCGCGTGGGTGAATACCTACAACGCCGAAGTGCGCCGCCTGCAAATGGTGGTGGACGGGGCGCGCTCGCACATCAGCGCCATCGCCGAAGCGATCGCCGGTGAAGGCCTTGCCCCCCATATCACGGGTGAAGAAATCGGCCGCTATCGCGAGCTTGCCAACAACCGCGCCCGCGCCGAGACCGGTTTTGCCTACGAGGGATATCTGAGGCTCAAGCTCACCGCCGTGATCGAGGATGTCGCCGCCATGGTGTCCGAGGTGTGCGGTTATGGCAGCGACACGGCCGAGGCCACGCGCGTCGTCACGATCATCGAACGCTGGGCCACCCTCACAGGCGTCTTTCCCTCGCCGGAAACCTTGAAGAAACCGACGCAGCCCGGCGAACCGCCCGTCTGGGTGAAGTTCTTGCTGCGCTTCGATGTGAAGTACCGCCAGCGCCGCGTACGCTTCGTCGTGCGCGCGGTGAATCATCTCTACACACGCCTGTCCGATCCGGCGCTGGAGGGGCTCAAGACCGACCGTCTCGATTATGTGAAGGCCGGGCTCTACGACGCGCTCGCGCTGCTGCAGCCCATGACCGCGCGCGCCGCCGCCGTCGACGGTAAACACGGCCTTTCCCGCCGCACGTCCGAAGCGGTGAAGGCGGTGGTGCGCGATATCGTCAAAGCCATGGAAGCCGACCCGGTCCTGGCGGTGAACTCCACCGCCGTCGCGCAGAAGTTCGAGCCGCGCATCACGGAGACCCTGGCTTCGCTCGCCGACGAAATGGCGCTGGAAGCGGACAACGCGCGCACCGATGCGCTGCTCGCGACCCTCGTGCGCGGCGCGGGCGCGATCCCGGCGCTTCCGGCCGTCGCCGCCCGCGAACTCCTGGAGCACTACGTCGGTTTCGCGGTGTGGGACGTGCTGACGTTCTCCATCACCAACTGGCGCGATCTCGACGAGTTCGACGAGATCCGCGTCGACCGCCTCAGCCCCGACGACTCGCAGACGTTGCGCAAAGGCGACGCCTCGGCCACCCTCAAGGGCATCCAGTTCCATCACTTCGGCGCCTTCTTTTGCCTCGCCTACAGGCAGAACGATTATCTGTGGGGCCGTCTGCACGCGGCCGAACGCCTGATCGATATCGTGCTCGACGCCGCCAAGATCGAAGGCGCGGGGGAAGATATCGATGTGCTTGCCCTGAAGGCGTCCGCGTTCGAAGCGATCTTGCGCGCCGAGGCAAAAGTGCTCAGCGAATGTGGCGACCTGATCTCCACCTTGAGCGCCGACGTCGCGAAACTGCGCCAAAAAACGTAAGGCGTGAGATATACTCTCCGCGCATGCGTTTCCGGCCTCTTTTCCTCATCATCGGCTTCGCGGCCTGCCGGGCCTCACCGGCGCCGGCGCAAGATACTTTTGCCGACGCGTTCTGGCGCTTCAAGGCGACCACCGGTTTCGACTTCAGCGCGGGCAAGTACGGCGCCGATAAACCCACCGAAGTCCTCTATGTGCCGCTGACCGTCCAGGCGACCAAGGGACCGTGGACCCTCAAGGGCGACGTCTCCTGGCTGCGCGTGTCGGGCCCCGCCCTTCTTCTGGACGGTTCGTCCGTCGGCACCGTGCCCGTGCGCACGTCGGGCTCGGCCTCCGGCCCCGGCGACATCAATCTCTACGGCCGCTATTCGCTCGAGAGCCTGTACGCTCACAACGTCTTCATCGATCTGACGGCGCGGGTGAAAATCCCCACCGCCAGCTTTGCCGACGGACTCGGCACCGGCGCATGGGATCAGTCGGTGCAGATGGATATCGCCACCGCCTTTGGGAAAATCGTGCCCTTCGCCGCCATCGGCTACCGCTTCACCGGTCAGCCCGACGGCTTCACCTTGCGCGACGTGGTTTATGGAACGGCGGGCGTGCAGTACAGCTGGACGCCGCGCATCTCGACGGGCGTCTATTATGACGTGCGCCAGTCCTCGATCCCGAGCGCGGCCGCGCCGCAAGAAGGCACGGTCTACGCCAACTTCAAGCTCAGCAACCGCGTGTCGATGAACATCTACGGCGTCCTTGGATTCTCCAAGAATAGCCCCGCCGCCGGCGGCGGCACCTTCCTCACATATCAGTGGTAGCGGTCCGTCTTATTATTAAGACGTCGGCCCGATGTCCTGGGGACGCTCGATCTGCGGACGTTCCGGGACCGTCGGCTTCGGCGTGTCGAGCGATTGCGGCCGGTCGATCGGCGGACGCTCCGGCGGCGCCACGCGGTCGGGGCGCTGACGCGTATCCGGGCGCATCGCGGCGGGACGCAGCGAACCGTTCGCCTTGTTGATGGTCACCACGGTGCGAACTTTTGTAATGGCGGCGGCAGCCACGGTGTTGTCGCCGGCGATATGGCCGGTGACCACAATACGGTCGCCGGCGGCGGTGCCGGCCGGCAGCGCGCCTTGCACCGCGATGCCCTGGATCGACAGCGGCGCGGCGTTCGCCGGAGCATAGCCTTCCAGCGACACATCGCGGACGTCCTTGCCGAAGGGCAGGGCCTTCGCGCCGGAAACCACGTCGGCGACAAACTGGCCGTTGATCATGCGGCCGGCGACGAACACCTGTCCGCCGTTGGCCGGCGGCGAGACCACGGCGTCGGCGCCCGGCGTCACGGTCAGGTCGCCGATCCGCACGCTCGCGCCGTTCACATTGGCCATGCCACGCAGGAGCACGCGGCCGTCGTCTTTCGACTGCTCGTCCACGCGGCTCGCGACGATGGCGCCGTCTTCGAGACGCAGGCCCGAGACGCTCACCATGTCGCCCGCCTGCAAGGTGCGGAAGGCGTCGACGGCGGCTTTGTCGCCCGCGAGGTTCAGTTTCACGTTCTGGCCCAGCACGGTCATGGTCTCGCCGGCGTGATCGATCGCGCCGATCGGGCCGGTCACCGCGTGCTGGATCTCCAGCGTGTCGAGGAAATACTTGCCCTCGCGCAGGCGCGCGACGGCCTGGATCACCTGGCCGACCTTGAGCTCTTCCAGGGTCGACGGCTTGCCGTCGGATTTAACGGCGGTGTGACGGTCGAACTCCCACGCCACGCCGTTCACGATGACCGAGCTGAAGCCCGAGATGGTGCCGAGGATGCCGGTGCCGCCGATGCCATCGCCGTTCTTCTTGCCGTCGGCCGCGGCCAGCACGGTGTTCGGGGCGCCGGTGCCGCCGATGCCGTCGCCGTTACGGCGCTCGGCGAGCTGAGAAGATCCCGTCGTCGAACAGGCGCCGATCAGGCAAAGCACGGCCGCGACCGCAAGACGATGCAGTCCACGTTCCCACAGCCGCAGGGTAGTCACCCCAGTCATTGCCCCAGCTCGACGTCCTTCGCGGGTTGGCATTCGGTCAACCCGGCTTAAGAGTCCGACTCTTTGTCTGATACATGCGCGCCCGGCGCATCGGAATCCGGGCGTAAGTTATTGAAATTTGCAGCGCCATCAAAGAAATACAAGCCGAAATTAACGCGCCGTGTCGAGGTTGCGCGGCCGGCGTCTTTCTCTTTCAGCTGCAGGGCGAGGCGGTTCACTTCCAGAAGAGCCTTCATGCCCGTGCGTTCGGCGGCATCCGCGAGTACGGCGGCGGATTCGTCCGTCAGGCCCGTGTAATGAACGCCGCGCTCGAGTTTCGGGTTGCCCTCTTCCAACAGGTTGTGGGCCACCGCCGCCAAATGGTCATGGATGTTGCGGCCGAAGTAGAAGGCTTTGTCCTCAAAGCCCTTTTCCGGGACGAAGGCCAACGCGTTGAGCACCACCCGGCCGTCGTCGTCCAAATGGACGATTCCCCGCCGCAGCCACTCATCGAGAAGGGCGCGCGGGCGCACATCGGTCGAAACCTTGGCCACCAGCGAATCGAAGGTCGGGGCGCCGCGCGACTCGGCCTTGCGGGACAACGGAAGGGGCTGGCCCTTCTTATCGGTCGTGTCTTTCGAGCCCACCCAATGGGATACGATCTGCGCGCCAAGGCCGATGGAGCGCGGCGCGGACATCTTTTCGGTGGGTCTTTCGCGCAGTCTTTTCACGTCTTTCCGGTGTACGCCCGTCAATAGACTGACGCGGCTGTCGGTCTGTTTCTTCCCATCGACCGGAAATTCATTGAGGGCGACGTCGACGTAGGCCTCTTTCAGAAGCTCCATCAGCGCCGCCAGGCCCACGCCCTTGGCGATCAGCAGCCGCACCAACGGGCGCAGCAGCCGGCGAAGGGCTGAAATCAGTGGCTTAGGCAAGCCGGCGATGGGTTCTTGGGAAGGCATTCGGGGGCGGCGTTCTTATGCGCAAGCGGTGACGTCGGGACTCTTCTATACACGGTCGTGGGAAATTTTCCCACTTTTTATTTGACTCCACCCCCGGTGCGGAAGTAAGCTTCGTCCTGTTCGTGGGAATTTTTCCCACACCATTTCAGGGGAGCGTAGCAACTCTACAGATACAAGCCAACCTCGAGACCGTGTTCAGGAAGACTTTGTGATCCGGCCTCGAACGTCATCGCCACGAGTCAGATCCTACCCCGATGACCTTCTGAGGCTTTTATCTTCTCTCGCCCGTTTTCGGGCCTGACCCAAAGCGGGCGGGAGAAGATCTTTCTGAAGCGAGAGTTGCGCTGACGTATCCCCCTTAGGAAATTGAGGTCAGGGTCGAGGTTAAACTCGACCCATCAATAACCGCCCGTCCGCGTAGATGGACCCTAGTTCATCTCGGCCCTGACCTGAGCTTCCTCACCCAAATACCGCGACGCGCGGGATACCCCCGCTACTCACCCACCCCGCGTGTCGCGGCCCCATCCTCGGAACAGCGGCGTGCGATGAAAAACGGATCCCGGCCTGCGCTGGGATGACGTGCGGTGTTTTTTTAAATCTCTCTGCGCTTCAACTCGCGCACCAGGAAGCGGGCGGGATGCAAAGCCGTGGCGAGATCGCGTTCCACCGGCCAGGGTTCGCCCGTGACGTGGCACGCGAGAAGCTCCGCCGCGAGCGGCGCCGAGACGGAGCCGCGCGCGCCGAGAGCCGTGAGCACATAGAGACCGGAGTGATAGCGCGCGTTCGGATAGCGCGTCCACGGATGGCCATGGCGAAGGCTGGCGAAATCCTCGAGATAGGCGCCGTGTTCCGGCAAAGGGCCGACCATCGGCAGGTGATCGGGTGACATGCAGCGCACGGCGGCGAAGCCGGCAAGATCGGCGGACGGTGCGAAAAGATTTGGCGCGATGCGCGAGAGGTCATCGAGATTGCGCAGGTGATCGCCCGCGCGCAGGTCCGTGCCGGTCTCCATGTCAAAGGTCGCGCCCAGTTCATGCACGCCATGATGTGCCGGCGTCAGGTAGCCGCCGTAGAGCAGCACGGTGCGCAAGGCCCCGGCGCGCGCATTGGTGGGCGCGAGCGTGAGTTGTCCGCGCCGGGCTTCCAGCGGCAGCCACGCCGCCTCGCGGAACTGTTTCATGCCGTGCGCATTGCCGAGGATCACCGCATCGGCTTGGGTGATGAGGTGACCCCGCGCATCGCCAATGCGCCACTGTCCGCCGATATGTGCGATGGTGGCGGCTTCAACGCCGAGGCGCATTTCTGTCGAGGCCGTCAAAGCGGCGCAGATCTCACGCGGCTGCTGCCATCCGCCCTGCGGGAAAAAGAGACCGCCCTGTTTCAGCGTAAGCCCCGCGATGTCGGACGCCTCCGCGGCATCGACGTGCGCGGCGTAGGCGTTTGGAAGGACGCCGGATGCGACGATCTCTTCGAAGCGCGACCCATCGCTTCCACCGTCGAGTTGCAGGCTGCCGACATGGGCATGGCTGCCGTCGAGTAGCGCGAGCGCGTATCTCCAGGCGGCCGCGTAAAAGCGTCCATCGAAGGCGGGCGCCGCCGTCAGGCGCGGCGCCATCACCGCACGCGGAACGCCGGACGCTTCGGCGGCGAGACCGTCATGTCGATCGATGATCGTTATACGCCATCCCCTTCTCGCGAGCGCGGCCGCCGCATGTGCGCCGGAAAGCCCCGCGCCGATGATCGCCGCATGGCCGTGCGACGACGCATGAGGCGCGTGGGCGAACCATGGTTGTAAAGAGGGGGATTGCAAGGACGGCGCACCCGGGCCGCCGCGAAACCGCGCCTTCAGCATCTCGCGCTTTGCGCCGAACCCGAGCGCGCGCGTGACGTCAAAACCCGCCGCATCGAGGCTGCGCCGCACCGTGCCCGCGACGCTGTAGGTGGCGAGGCTTGCGCCGTCCTTGGACAGGCGCGCGATCTGCGAAAAGACCTCGTCGCTCCACATGTCCGGGTTCTTGTCGGGCGCGAATCCGTCGAGGAACCAGGCGTCGGCGCGCGCTTCCAATTGACCGAGCATGTCCTTCGCGTCGCCATAAAGCAGGGTAAGAACGACCTCTGCGCTTTCGCCGCGCTCCACGGCGGGGAACACACGATGGAATCCGCGTTGCGGTTCGGGATAGGCCGCGAGAAGCGCGCGCGCGAGCGCCCGCACTTCATCCCAGGGCGCGAGACATTCGCGCAGTTCCGCGCCGCTCAGCGGAAATCCTTCCACGGCGATGTAGTGCAGCCGGCCGCCCGGCGTGCGCGTGCGGCGCCAAAGATCCCACGCCGCGAGAAAATTGAGCCCGGTTCCGAAGCCAAGCTCGACGATGCAGAAACACGCCTTGTGCTGCCATGCCTGCGGCAGATCGTTGCCGGTCAGGAAGACGTGGCGGCTCTCGGCCAGTCCGCCGTCGCGGCTGTAATATATGTCACCGAATCGCGCGGCCATGGGGGTGCGACCCCGCTCCCACGCCAGGCCGGGGGCAGGCAGGGGCCGTCCACGCCGGTTGATGTCACCGGTCATGGCAATCCGAGATCCCGATAAATGGTCTGCGTGCGCATCATATTTTCGCCGTACTATAACAAGAAATTCACCCGGGGCTTTCAGTGAGACGTAGTTTCATACTTGTGCGCGCAAAGAGCTTTGCCGCACAAGAACGCGGGAGACGACCTGGAAGAGTGACGAGGATGACGCGGGCGGCTCTAACCCTGTTTGCCCTTATGGCAATCGCACCGCTGGATCCCGGTCCAGCGGCCGCGCAAGCTTCCGTGCAAGCTTCCGTGCAAACTCCCGTGCGCGCACCGGCCGACGCCGCGCCCGCCTTCGAAGTCGGGACCGTGACCACCAACGACGGCGTGACGTTGCCCATCGTCATGACCTATCCCGCCAGCGGCGTGAACACCGGCGGCGCCGCGATCCTGCATTTGCCCGACGGTCCCGGCATCAGCGCCGTCCAGCCCAATGTGACGTCGCGCTATGTCGCCGGCGGCCTCGCGCGCCTCGGCTATACAAGCCTCAGCCTGGAGCCGCGTTACGCGCAGTCCTACGCCTTCAGCCGGTTCGATGACGCCATCAATGATGTGCGCGCGGCGGTCGATCTTCTGCAGGTGCGCGGCTTTTCCAATATCGTGCTCGCCGGGCACGGCCTCGGTTCGTTGCTCGCGGCGCGCTACATGGCCGAGACCGCCGACGGACGCATCAAGGCTGTCGCGTCGTTCGCACCCAGTACCGATCTCGCCGAAGCCTGGCGCGCCTCCATGGGCGAGGAGAAATACTGGGCCACGGTGGAATCCGCCTCGAAGGCCGTGAGTGCCGGCGGGCGCGGCGAATTCATCGATCTCGGCGACGGGCTCATCTTCACGCCGGCGAGCTTCCTCGATTGGTATGGTCCGACCGCGAAGACCTCGCTCACCGCCAACATGGCGGGTATCGACAAGCCGATGTTCCTCGCCGCCGGCGACCGCGACGCCGCGGTGCCGAAGGGCCGGCTGGAGCGATTGAAAGCCGTCGCCTTCCTCTCCAAGCAGATCGATCTCAAATATTATCCGGGCGCCGGCCACGACCTGACGGCGGCGCGCGACCCGTTGATCGCGGACGTGGGCGCATGGCTCGGCAAACTCAATCTCACGCCGCCGCCGCGCGCGGTGATGACGATTGTCGACGCCGCCGCCAAGGACGGCACGCCGCTTGCCGCCGTGCTTTACGCGCCCGCGGTCGGGGCCGACCGGACGCGGCCCGCGATCCTCATCGCGCACGGCTGGACCAGCGACATCATGCGCGGCGCGCCGCACTGGCTGGCTCAGCGTCTCGCGCAGCACGGCTATACGGTGCTTGCGTTCCAGACCCGCGCGTCGGGCTTCCGCGGCGTGGTGAAGGGAAAGCTCGAGGACATTCCGCAAGACATCGCGGCCTGGGTGAACTTCATGAGCGCGCGCGGGCACACCAATCTGGTGGCCGCCGGCCATTCCACGGGCGCTTTGTGGTTCAGTTACTATCTCAATGAGACCAAGGACGCGCGCCTGAAAGCCGCCGTCTATCTCGCGCCCATGCGCGATATGCCGGCCCACGCCCGCACCGCCATGGGCGAAGACCGTTATGCGCGCGCCGTGCTCGAAGCCGGCGAAGCGGTGCGCGACGGCATGGGCTCCAGCCGCCTCATCAACACGCCGTTCCCGCAAGCGACCTACGAGGACGATCCGCGCCAGCCCATGGTCCTGTCGGTGCCGGGCTCGGGCTTCACCTATTATTACGCCGACAGTTTCCTCAGCTACTGGGGCCCGAACTCCAAGGCCGTGCATACGCGCCTTGTGGCGAACTCGCCTATTCCGATCCTTGCCGTCGGCGGTTCGCGCGATCCGCTCATGCAGGGCGCATATTTGATTCAATTCACCCAGGCGGCCGGCCCGAAAGGCGCCTATATCTTCTACGGCGGCGCCGCCGGCGCCACCAATTCCTTCGACGGTTACGAGACCCGCTTGACCGACGACATCATCAGCTGGCTGCGAAAGACACTCTCATCATGACCGCCATTGCCGATATCGCCGCGCGTTTCGCGGCCGTGGCCCCGGCGTGCGACGCCTGGTCCATCCGCGTCATGCGCAGCCGCAGCGAATCTTTGTCCGTCACGCGCGGGATCGTCGATCCGGTCGGTCTTGGTGACGATCTCGGCGCCATGGTGACGGTGCAGGCTAAGGATGGTGTCGGTTATGCCGCGACGTCGGACGTCGGCACCGCCGGGCTGAAGGCGGCCGGGCGCGCCGCGCTTGCGTGGGCCGAACGTGTCGCGGGCCGCATGGTCGCGGCCGCCGATCGCAAGACAACCGCGCCCGTCAAATTCGACCGCGAGGATCGCCCGCGCCAGGCGTGGGATGCCTTAAGCCGCGCCGCGAAGATCGAACGCCTCAAAGCCGCCGCCGATGCCTTGAAGCGCGGCGACAAGATCGTCGACTGGGCCGCCTCCGCCGCCTACGCCGACGAGGACGTCGTGCTGGCGACCTCCGACGGCGACTTCATCCGCCAGCGCCGCGGCCTCGTCATTCCCGGTCTTTCCGCCAGCGCCTCCGACGGCGCGGAAACACAGACGCGCACGCTGGCTCGTGGCGGCGTCATGCGCCAGGGCGGCTGGGAGGTGCTTGAGGATGTGGGCTTCTGGCAGGCGCCGGAACGCATCGCCGATGAAGCGCTCGAATTGCTCGAAGCGCCCGACTGTCCGACGGGCGCCATGGATCTCCTTCTGATGCCCGATCAGATGTACATCCAGATCCACGAGTCCATCGGCCATCCGCTCGAACTCGACCGCATCCTTGGCGACGAACGCAATTACGCCGGCACCAGTTTCGTGACACCCGATATGTTCGGCACATATCGCTACGGCTCGGAGCTTCTCAACGTCACCTTCGACCCTGACGTGGCCGGTGAAACCGCGTCCTATGCCTTCGATGACGAGGGCACGCCCGCGACCAAACAATTCCTGATCCGCGCGGGCATGCTTGAGCGCGGCCTCGGCGGCGCCGCCAGCCAGGCCCGCATCAACATCCCGGGTGTCGCCAACGCGCGCGCCTGCAACTGGAACCGTCCGGCCATCGACCGCATGGCGAACTTGAATATCGAAGCGGGCAGCTCGTCCCTGGAAGACCTCATCGCCCAAGTGAACGACGGCATCCTGATGGAGACCAACACCTCCTGGTCCATCGACGATAGCCGCAACAAGTTCCAGTTCGGCTGCGAACGCGCGCGCCTCATCAAGAACGGCAAGGTGGGCCGCGTCGTGAAGAACCCGAACTATCGCGGGATCTCGGCCACCTTCTGGCGCAGCCTGAAAGGCCTCGGGAACGCCGCGACCGTCGGCGTGCACGGCACGCCGACGTGTGGGAAAGGCGAACCGAACCAGGCGATCCGCGTCGGTCACGCCACGCCGGCGGGTCTGTTCGCCGACGTGCACGTCTTCGGCGGCGGTTGATCCGCCATGCAACAGCGGTTTTCCGAGATCGCGGATCTCATCCAGTCGTCCTTGCGCGGCGAAGAGGGTTTCCTCGCCAACTTCTCAGGCGAGAATTCCGCGTTCGTGCGCTTCAACCGCTCGGCTGTGCGCCAGGCGGGCGCGGTCGAACAGCGTTACCTCTCGCTGGAACTCTTCAATGGTAAACGTCACGCGTCGCAATCCATCACGCTGACCGGCGCCGACGATAAGGACGCAGCGGTCGCGGCGGTCGCGGCCTTGCGCGATGTGCTCGCCGATGCGCCGGAAGATCCGCATTTCCTGATCAATGAAACGCCGTCCTCCTCGGCGCGCCTATTGCCGAATCAATTGCCCGGTGAGGATGAAGCGGTTTCGGCGATCCTCGAGACCGGCAAGGGCCATGATCTCGTCGGGCTCTATGCCGCGGGTCCGATCCATCGCGGCTTCGCCAACAGTTTTGGTCAACGCAACTGGGATACGGCGCACGCTTTCGCCGCCGATCTCAGCTTCTATCTGCAAAGCGACAAAGCGGTGAAAGTCGACCACGCCGGCACGGCCTGGGATGCGTCGGCGTTCAACGTCAAGATGGACGGCGCGAAGATGCGCCTTAAAGCCCTCGCGCGCGCGCCCAAGACCATCTCGCCCGGCAACTACCGTGTGTTCCTGGCGCCGGCCGCGCTCGAAGAACTGTTCGGTCTCCTGTCGTGGGGCGGCTTCAGTCTCGCGTCGGAGAAGACCGCGACCACGCCCTTCATTCGCATGATCGCCGAAGGCGCGAAGCTCGATCCGCGCGTCACGCTGGTGGAGAACACCGCGGAGGGACTCGCGCCCGGCTTCCAGGAAGAGGGCTTCGTCAAACCCGCGCGCGTCCCGCTCATCACGGCGGGCGCTTACACGAGCGCCTTGGCGTCGCCGCGCTCGGCGGCGGAGTTTGGCGTGCCCCAGAACGGCGCCGACGGCAGTGAGTCGCCGGTGGCGCTCGATATGGCGGCCGGGGATCTCAAAGAGGCCGATGTGTTGAAGACCCTCGGCACCGGCGTCTATGTCGGCAATCTCTGGTACACGAATTATTCCGACCGCAACGCTTGCCGCCTGACCGGCATGACCCGCTTTGCCACGTTTTGGGTCGAGAACGGCGAAATCGTCGCGCCTTTGAATGTGATGCGGTTCGACGACACCCTCTACAACATCCTCGGGGCCAACTTGGTCGGCCTCACCGCGCACCGGGATTTGCGCCTGTCGACCAGCACTTATGAGTCGCGCTCGACCCAGTCCATGCGCCTGCCCGGCGCGGTGGTCGGCAACCTGACCATGACGTTGTAGGCGCTCGACGTCGCGCCCGCCAAACTTCCCTTAAGCGCCTCTGGCGCCTCGGTCCAAGCCGCCACATATGAAAGCGGCCCGGCGTTCGCCGGGCGGTTTTGCTTTATAAGAGGCGAATCGCGCCGACCTGTCGGTCAAATTGTCTTATTAAATATAACAATATCAATTCATTAGCACTCTGGCCCGGACTCTGCTAACAGTCCTGGCCGAATCTGGAAAACTGCCGCCTGAAGGCACGCTAAAAACTGGAGCGAAAGAACATGGCTGCTAAAGACGTAAAATTCTCCCGCGACGCCCGCGAGCGCATGCTGCGCGGTGTCGACATCCTCGCCAACGCGGTGAAGGTCACCCTCGGTCCCAAGGGCCGCAACGTGGTGCTGGAAAAGACCTTCGGTGCGCCGCGCATCACCAAGGACGGCGTGACCGTCGCGAAGGAAATCGATCTCGCCGACAAGTTCGAGAACATGGGCGCCCAGATGGTGAAGGAAGTTGCGTCCAAGACCAACGACCTCGCCGGTGACGGCACCACCACCGCGACCGTGCTCGCCCAGGCCATCGTGCGCGAAGGCGCCAAGGCCGTGGCCGCCGGCATCAACCCGATGGACCTGAAGCGCGGCATCGACAAGGCCGTGGCCGCCGTCATCGCCGACGTCCAGAAGCGCTCCAATCCGGTGAAGACCAACAAGGAAATCGCGCAGGTCGGCACCATCTCCGCCAACGGCCAGTCCGAGATCGGCGACATCATCGCGAAAGCCATGGATAAAGTCGGCAAGGAAGGCGTCATCAGCGTTGAAGAGGCGCGCGGCATCGAAACCGAGCTGGACGTCGTCGAAGGCATGCAGTTCGACCGCGGCTACACCTCGCCGTACTTCATCACCAACCCGGACAAGATGATCGTCGAGCTGGAAAGCCCGTACATCCTCATCCATGAAAAGAAGCTCTCGAGCCTGGCGCCGATGGTGCCGATCCTCGAAGCGGTCGTGCAGTCCAACAAGCCGCTGCTGATCGTCGCGGAAGACCTGGAAGGCGAAGCGCTCGCCGCCCTCGTCGTCAACAAGCTGCGCGGCGGCCTTAAGATCGCCGCCGTGAAGGCGCCCGGCTTCGGCGACCGCCGCAAGGCCATGTTGCAGGACATCGCGACCCTGACGGGCGGTGAAGTCATCAGCGAAGACGTCGGCATCAAACTCGAGCAGGTCACGCTCAAGATGCTCGGCCGCGCCCGCTCGGTCCGCATCGACAAGGACAACACGGTCATCGTCGACGGCGCCGGCAAGAAGGCCGACATCACCTCGCGCTGCGATCAGATCCGCCGCGAAATCTCCGAATCCGAATCCGACTACGACAAGGAAAAGCTGCACGAGCGCCTGGCCAAGATGGCCGGTGGGGTCGCGGTGATCAAAGTCGGCGGCGCGTCGGAACTCGAAGTGAAGGAAAAGAAGGATCGCGTGGACGATTCGCTGCACGCCACGCGCGCCGCGGTCGCTGAAGGCATCGTGCCGGGCGGCGGCGTCGCCCTCCTGTACGCCACGCGCGCCCTCAAGAACCTGAAAGTCGAAAACGACGAGCAGAAAGTCGGCGTGGACATCATCCGCCGCGCTCTCGAAGCTCCGGTCCGTCAGATCGCGGCCAACGCGGGGTATGACGGCGCGGTCGTCGCCGGCAAGATTCTCGAAGGCAAGGACACCGACTTCGGCTTCGACGCCCAGGAAGGCGAATACAAGAACATGGTGAAGGCCGGCATCATCGACCCGACGAAAGTGGTCCGTGTCGCCCTGCAGGACGCCGCCTCGGTGGCGGGCCTCTTGATCACCACGGAAGCCATGATCGCCGACGCTCCGGTGAAGCCGCGTGCGGCCGGCGGCGGTGGCGGCGGCATGCCCGGCCAGAACTACGGCGAAGGCATGCACGACGACGATCACGACCATCACCACTAGAAAGCATCCCGGTTTTCCGGGACGCGAAAGGGCCGCCCGACGGGGCGGCCCTTTTTCTTTGCCCACCTGTCGGAATTCTTTACAGGCGCACCGGAGTCCGCTTGGCGTTCTGCGCCGTTAAACCCGCATCAGCGCACTTTCCCGGGAACCCCTTGGATTGGCACGGGCGTTGCACCCTGTAAGGGGCTGGCGTCGAGAATAAGAAAATGGGAACGGCCGCGTGATCTCCTGCCGACAGCTTGAGCGTTCCGACCGCGCGCAATGGGACCGGTTCGTTCGCGCCCATCCCTCGGGCAGTCCCTTTCATCTCATGGCCTGGCACGACACGCTCTGTTCGATCTTCGGCTACCGGCCGGAGTACCGCCTTGCCGTCGAGAACGGCGAGATCGTCGGCGTGCTGCCGATGTTCATTGTCGATAACTTCGTCACCGGCAAAGTTCTGATCTCCACGCCCTTCGCGGTCTACGGCGGCATCCTCGCGCGCGATGACGGCGCGCAAGAAGCGCTGCGCGAGAATATGAAAGCGCTCGCGCGCGCTGAAAATGTTCAGCACGCCGAACTGCGCAACAGCTTTTCGCACCAGGTCTCGGGCTTCGACGGTATCGACCGCTACGCCACTTTCACGCGCGATGTGAAGCCGTGCGCGCCGGACGATCTGCTCGGTGCGCTGCCGCAGAAGACGCGCAACATGGTGCGCAAGTCCTTGAAGCAAGGCTTCACCAGCCGCAAGGCCAAGGACCTCGATGCTTTCTACGGCCTCTTGCTGGAAACCTACCGGCGTCACGGCACGCCTGTTTTCCCCAAGCACTTCTTCACGACCATCGCCGAGAAGTTCGGCGCCGCGGTCGATGTGCGCGAAGTGCTGCTTGAGGAAAAAGTGGTCGCCGCCAGCCTCAACTTCCTCCATCAGCGTCAGATGCACACCTACTACGCCGCGTCGTCGCGCGCGTGCTGGAAGCTGAACTGCAACGACTTCATGTATTTCGATCATATCCTCTGGGCCGGCCGGAACGGCATCGACACGTTCGATTTCGGCCGCAGCAAGGTCGGCACCGGGCCGTTCGAGTTCAAGAAGCACTGGGGCGCGACCATGCGCCCGCTCCCGTATGAAGTGATGCTGGTGAAGCGCCGCGCGCTTCCCAACTTCAGCCAGAGCAATCCGAA
Organism: Rhodospirillaceae bacterium; assembly: GCA_041919675.1. Classification (GTDB taxonomy): domain Bacteria; phylum Pseudomonadota; class Alphaproteobacteria; order Rhodospirillales; family Rhodospirillaceae; genus SHVO01. The sequence continues at coordinate 14,985 of JAYRTJ010000052.1, forward strand.
GTTCGATATGGCCGCGCGCGTATGGCAGCGTCTGCCGCTTACACTGACACGCCTCGTCGGGCCGCGGCTGATTGCCCTGTTTCCCTAAAACCACATGTCTTTGACGCACCGTCCGTCGCGCGGCAGATCGTCGAAGGTATCGCGCCCGTCAAAGCGATCGAGGGGGATGTCGGCGATAAGGGCTGGGTCCGCCAGCCTGAGGTTCACCGCGATCCGCCGGCGGCCGCGATCATCCACCACGGCGTTGCAGAGGCAGGCCCCACGGATCGTTTTCGAGCCTTTTTATTGGTGCCAAAAGGCGTTGCGGGGCAGGGGGCGCTCGGTTAGGTTCTGCGCCTTCTTTCGACCGAGTCGCGCCGGAGGGATGGCCGAGTGGTTGAAGGCGCACGCCTGGAAAGTGTGTATACCCCAAAAGGGTATCGTGGGTTCGAATCCCACTCCCTCCGCCATTCTGCTACGCGCCTGCGGCGCTTCGCAGGATTGGATAGCCGACCCGCAAAGCGGATGCGCTGCGTAGCCTTGGCGAAGCAGCGCCGCCGCAAGAGTGCCCCGACTCGGGGCCGACTCGACTATTGCGAGATGGTATTTTTGCCACGGAATCGGGTTTTGACCCGGTTTTGGTCTCGCGATTGAGGTGGGTTGGAAGAACCTAAAGTTGTCCCCGTTATCCACAGCCTGGGGAACAGCACCCCCTAACCCACTATGGGTTGATTGTTCGGCCTCAAAACCAAGCCAAAAATCCCTGTAATTCAAGCAGGTTATCGGGTATATCTCATAACCGGGGTAAGTTCTGAACGTGGGTGTGGGGTTCCTGTGTTGTTCGGGCGCTTAAGCGGCTGGATTTTCATGGTTTTAGCCATTCTGATGGCCTCTGCGGAGGCTGTGATGGCGTTGGGCATGGGCGCGTATGACAGCCTGGCCACAGTCGACCTGTGGACACTTCTGGTCGGCCAAAGCCCGTCCTTCGATGCAGCCGACGGTTCTGCCGAAATGATCGCAACGGCTGGTGCCGGCATCATGCAAATGCCCGCGTGGGTCGTGCTCGGCGTCATCGGCTTCGTGCTCGCCCACGTCTGCCGCAAGCGCCGCGCGCGCCGCCGCGTCTTCCATCGCGGCTAAGACTTCTCCCGCAGCGAAAAAAGATAGGCGGCTATCTGCACGCGAAGGCGTGCCCTTTTTAGTTTGCCGGCCTTCACCGGCAGCCGTCTTTTTTATTTCTACTCGTCGTTCATGCGCAGAGCGGCGATAAACGCCGACTGCGGGATATCGACGCTGCCGAATTGGCGCATGCGCTTCTTACCTTCCTTCTGCTTATCGAGAAGTTTGCGCTTACGCGAGGCGTCGCCGCCGTAACATTTCGCCGTCACGTCCTTGCGCAGCGCGTTGATGGTTTCACGCGCGATCACCTTGCCGCCGATCGCCGCTTGCACGGGGATCTTGAACAGGTGACGCGGGATCAGGTCCTTCAAGCGCTCGCAGATCTGACGGCCGCGGCTCTCGGCCTGGCTGCGGTGCGCCATGAACGACAGCGCATCGACCAGCTCGTTGTTGACCAGGATGTTGACCTTCACGAGATCGGACTCGCGGTACTCGCCCACTTCGTAATCGAAGCTGGCGTAGCCGCGTGAGATCGACTTCAGGCGGTCGTAGAAGTCGAACACGATTTCATTGAGCGGCAGGTGATAGACCACCATGGCGCGGTTGCCGACGTAGGTCAGGTCAATCTGCTCGCCGCGGCGGTCGGTGCAGAGTTTCAAGACGGGGCCGAGATGTTCGTCCGGCACCATGATCGTCGCCTTCACCCACGGTTCCTCGATCATGCGGATGCGCGTGACGTCCGGCATGTCGGCCGGGTTGTGCAGTTCGTGCAATGCGCCGTCGGTGGTGTGGATGCGGTAGACGACGCTCGGCGCCGTGGTGATGAGGTCGAGGTTGAACTCGCGCTCCAGCCGTTCCTGGATGATCTCCATGTGCAAGAGGCCGAGGAAGCCGCAGCGGAAGCCGAAACCCAAGGCGGCGCTGCTTTCCATCGCGAAATGGAAGCTCGCGTCATTGAGGCGCAGTTTGCCCAGGCTTTCGCGCAGCACTTCGAACTGCGCCGCGTCCGTCGGGAACAGGCCGCACCACACGACCGGGATGCTGGCTTTAAAGCCGGGCAAGGGCTCGGAGGCCGGATTGCTCTCGTCGATGACCGTGTCGCCGACGTTGGCGTCCGCGACGGCCTTGATGCTGGCGGTGATGAAGCCGAGTTCGCCCGGGTTCAGGGCCGGGATCTCCTCACGCTTCGGCGTGAACACGCCCACGCGCTCGACCTGATAGGACGCGCCGGTCGACATGAACTGGATCTTGGTGCCGCGCTTGATGACACCGTCTTTCACGCGCACCAGGATGACGACGCCCAAGTATGGATCGTACCAGGAATCGACCAGCAGCGCTTTGAGAGGCAGGTTCTTTTCACCCTTGGGCGGCGGCAGGCGCATGGCGATGGCTTCGAGCACGTCCTGGATGCCGATGCCGGTCTTGGCCGAGGCCAGCACGGCATTGGACGCGTCGAGACCGATCACGTCCTCGATCTGCTGACGGATGCGCTCAGGGTCGGCGGCGGGCAGGTCGATCTTGTTGAGGACCGGCACGATCTCGTGGTTGGCGTTGATGGCCTGATAGACGTTGGCGAGGGTCTGGGCTTCCACGCCCTGGCTCGCGTCCACCACCAGGATCGAGCCTTCGCAGGCCGCCAGCGAGCGGCTGACTTCATAGGCGAAGTCCACGTGTCCCGGGGTATCGACGAGGTTCAGCTGATAGGTCTCGCCGTTCTTGGCTTTGTACATCAGGCGCACGGTCTGCGCCTTGATGGTGATGCCGCGTTCCTTCTCGATGTCCATATTGTCGAGGACCTGCTCGGTCATCTCGCGCTCGGTCAGGCCGCCGCAGTATTGGATCAGGCGGTCGGCCAGAGTCGATTTCCCATGGTCGATATGGGCGATGATCGAGAAGTTGCGGATGTTGGCGAGATCGGTCATGACAACTATCTAAAAGGAGCGTTTTTCGGAAAAGGGGAACGCGGGTTTTCCGCCGAAAGGGCGATATTAAAAAAATTCTAGGCGCGCAGCTTCGCGCCGCAAGTTTTCTCGGCGGCCGCGAGGATCTTCTTGGCCACGGCCTCGATCTGCTCGTCGGTCAGGGTCGTGTCTTTCGGCTGCAGCGTGACGGCGATGGCAAGAGACTTCTTGCCTTCACCTACGTGCGGGCCTTCGTAAACGTCGAACAAGCCGACCTCGGTGATCAGCTCGCGCTCGGCGCCGCGCACCGCGCGGAGGAGCGATTCGGCCGGCACGCCGGCATCCACGACAAAGGCGAAGTCACGTTCCACCGGTTGGAAGTTCGAAGCCTTCAGGAGCGGGCGCGCCGCGCCCATGCCTTTCTTCTTCACCGGCGGGATGCGTTCCAGGAACACTTCGCAGGCGACGAGCGGGCCTTTGACGTCGAGCGCCGTCAGGATCGCCGGATGCAGTTCGCCGAAAGCGGCGAGGACCTGGTTGCCCAGCTTCAGGACGCCCGCGCGGCCCGGATGATACCAGGCCGGCACACCGCTGCCGTTGCCGGCATAGGTCTGCAGGCCCGCGACGCCCGCGCCCGCCGCTTCCAGGGCGGCGATGGCATCGGCTTTCGCATCCATCGCGTCCACGGGGCGGCGCGCGCCGTCCCAATGACGCGCGCTGGTGTGACCGGCGCGCAGGGCACAGGCCACCAAGGTCTGTTGGCCGGGCTTCGTACCTTCGAAACGCGGGCCGACTTCGAACAGGCCGACATCGGCCATGCCGCGCGCGGCATTGCGTCCGGCGGCGGCCGCGAGGTTCGGGATCAGCGAGGGGCGCATGGCGTCGAGATCGGAGCTGATCGGATTGGCCAGCAGCACGAGGGCAAGATCGCCGAGGAACTTCTCGGCGTGCGCGCGCGCGAGAAACGCCCAGGTCACGGTTTCATTGAGACCGCGTGCAGCCAGCGCGCGGCGCGCCACTTCCCAGCGCTTCTGATCGGTCGAGAGAACTTGTTTTGGCATCGACGCGCGCGGCATCGGCACCGGCGGGATATTGTCGTAGCCGTAGATGCGCAGGATCTCTTCGACGAGATCCTGCCAGCTCTCCACGTCGGTGCGCCACGACGGCGGCACGACCTGCCACGCGTCGCCGGAACCGGACAGCGTGAAGCCGAGGCGCATGAGAATCGATTTCATCTCGACTTCGGGCAGTTCCACCCCGCCGAGCGACTTCACCCGCGCCGGATTGAACGCGATGGCGCGGTTCCAATCGGGCGCCTTGCCGCCCTCGACGATTTCGGCGGGCTCGCCGCCGCAGAGCTCGAGGATCATATGCGTGGCGATTTCGATGCCCATGCGCGCCGAGGCCGGGTCGACCCCGCGCTCGAAGGCGTAGCGCGCATCGGTGTTGAGCAGGAGCTTGCGCCCCGTCTCGGCGATGTTCTTGGCGTCGAACAGGGCCGATTCCAGGAAGATCGCGGTGGTGCCTTCGGTGACGCTGGACGGCGCGCCGCCCATGATGCCGCCGATACCGAGGCCGGCGGTCCGGTCTGCGATCACCACCATGTTTTCATCGAGGGTGTAGCTCTTTCCGTTCAGCGCGGCGATCTCTTCGCCGGGCTTGGCGAGGCGCGGGCCGATATCGCCCGACAGCTTGGCGTCGTCAAAGGCGTGCAGCGGACGGCCGAGATCGATGGTCAGGTACTGGGTGACATCGACGATCACGGACACCGGACGCAGGCCGACGGCCTGCAAACGGTCTTTCAGCCATGCCGGGCTCTCGCCGTTCTTCACGCCGCGGATGGTGCGACCGACGAACTGCGGGCACTTGTGTTCATGACCGGCGGCAAGACCCATGTCGATCTTGCGCGCGTTCGCGCCTTTGCCGGGCACGGCGTTCGATTTCAGCGGCTTCAGCGTGCCGAGCCCGGCGGCGGCCAGGTCGCGCGCGACGCCGTAAACGCCGAGCGCGTCCACACGGTTCGGCGTCAGGTTGATCTCGATGACCGGATCGAATTTGAGCACCTGCGTCACCGGCGCCCCCACGGGCGCGTCCTCGGGCAGCTCGATGATGCCGGCGTGATCCTCGCCCAGCTTCAGTTCGCGGTAGGAGCACATCATGCCCTGGCTCTCCACATCGCGGATCTTGCCCTTCTTGAGGACTTCGCCGGTGATGGGGATGACGGCGCCCGGGCGCGCCAGCACGACCTTGAGGCCCGTGCGCGCGTTCGGCGCGCCGCAAACGACCTGCAGCGTCTCGTCGCCGGCGTTCACCGTGCACAGGCGCAAGCGGTCGGCGTTGGGATGCTGCTTGGCTTCCACGACATGCGCGACCACGAATTGCGCGAGGCCCTTGCCGGGATCCTCGACGCTTTCCACTTCAAGGCCGACGGCCGTGAGCTTGGTGACGATCTCATCCAGGCCGGCGGCGGTGTCCAGATGGTCTTTCAGCCACGAAAGGGTGAACTTCACGGCGCCATTCTCCGGTATTCGAGACGTTCAATCACGCGGAAGTACTGACACAGCAAAAGCATGTCGGGCGCGAAATAGCCCTCACGCGTGAAGAACTCTTCGTGTGTCTTGCGCCAATAAGCCAGCGAGCGGTCGCCTTCGCCTTCATCGAACGCGAACTTGGCGTCGACGTCCTTGAAGGCAGCCGGCTCGACCTCGGTGAACTCGATCACGCAACGCGGACGGCCGTCGCCGTCCAGGATGACGGCCTTGTCGCCAGGCTCCGGCGGTTCCTCGTCTTCGAAGTGATAAAGCGCCGCGCTGGTCGCGACCTTCTTTCCATCGAGAACCAGCGCGCACAGCTCGTCGGCTTCCTTCTTGGTGTGGCCGAAGGCCCACTGCGGCAGATGCGCGTAGACCTTGGGGACGTTCGGCTTGTTCATCGCGCCAGCCCTCCGGTCACGCTCGGCACGTCGAGCGCGGCGAAACCGTAGTGACGCAGCCAGCGCAGGTCGGATTCGAAGAAGGTGCGCAGGTCCGGGATGCCGTACTTCAGCATGGCGATACGCTCGATGCCCATGCCGGCGGCGAAACCCTGATAGACGTCCGGATCGAGACCGCAGGCCTTGATCACGTTCGGATGCACCATGCCGCAGCCCAGGATCTCGAGCCAATCGCCATAGTTGCCGAGCTTCAGCTCGCCGCCCTGGCGCGAGCAGCCGATATCCATCTCCGCCGACGGTTCGGTGAAGGGGAAGAAGGACGGACGGAAACGCGTGGTCAGATCGTCGATGCCGAAGAAGGTGCGCACGAACTCCTGCAAGCACCCCCGCAAATGAGACATGTTGGTCTCGGTGTCGATCACCAGAAGCTCCACCTGGTGGAACATCGGCGTGTGCGTCATGTCGTAGTCGCAGCGGTACGTGCGTCCCGGAATGATCACGCGGATGGGCGGCTTCTTGCTCATCATGGTGCGGATCTGCACGGGCGAGGTGTGCGTGCGCAGGAGATAGCGCTGACCGTCCGAATCGGGCGGCAGGAAGAAGGTGTCGTGCATTTCGCGCGCCGGATGGCCCGGCGGGAAATTCAACGCGGTGAAATTATGGAAGTCGTCCTCGATGTCCGGACCGTCGGCGACTTCAAAGCCCATCTCGCCGAAGATCGCGGCGATCTCCGCCGTGGTCTGGCTGATCGGGTGCAGCGAGCCCTTTGTTTCCGGGCGGACCGGCAGGCTCACGTCCATGCTTTCGCCGGCCAGGCGCGCGTTCAGCGCGGCGGATTCGAATGTCACCTTCTTCGCGTCGAGCGCGGCGGCGACTTCGTCTTTGAGCACGTTCAGGCGCTGGCCCGCGGCTTTGCGTTCCTCGGGCGCCATGGCGCCGAGTTCCTTCATCATGCCCGTGATGCGGCCCTTCTTGCCGAGGGCGGCCACGCGCACGTCTTCCAGGGTCGTGAGTTCGGCGGCGTCGCCGACGGCCGTCAGCAGTTCGGTACGCAGTTTCTCGATCGTGTCGGTCATTGGCTTTTACTCAGACATACAAAAAGGAAAGGGGCTGCCTGATGAAGGCCGCCCCTTTACCGACTTCGTCTCGACGAGAATTTAAGCAGCGAGCGCGGCTTGGGCCTGCTTCACCAGACCTTCGATGGCGGCGGGCTCACGGACGGCCATATCGGCGAGGACCTTGCGATCCAACTCGATGCCGGCCTTCTTGAGCCCGTTGATAAATCGAGAGTAGGTGAGGCCCAGCGGACGCACGGCGGCGTTGATACGCTGGATCCACAGCGCGCGGAAATCGCGCTTCTTCAGGCGGCGGTCGCGGTACTGATAGCGCAGCGCCTTTTCCAGGCGGTTCTTCGCGATCTTGTAATTGGTGGCGTGACGGCCCCGGAAACCCTTGGTTTGCTCGAGGACCTTCTTGTGGCGGGCGTGTTTGGTAACGCCGCGTTTAACGCGTGACATGGTCGTGCTCCGTGAAGGGTGGGTTTAGGCGTACGGCAGGAAGTTTTTCTTGATGATGATGCCGTCCGGCTTCGCCAGCACCGTGGTGCGGCGATTCTGACGCTTCATCTTCTTCGGCTTGGAGATCAGGCGGTGGCGCTTGTGAGCGACGCCGGCCTTCACTTTGCCGGTACCGGTAACCTTGAACCGCTTTTTGGCGGAGCTCTGGGTCTTCATCTTGGGCATTTTGCGTCCTTTCAATCAGCATGACGGTTTATTGGACCCGGCCCGAAGGCATGCCCTAAAAGCCTGAAATTATTGGCTTTTTAGCCTTGAACCGGTGGACTCGGGTACCAGGACCCGACCCCTTGCTCTGACCTGTGGATAATCGCCCTTTTGGTCAGGAAGGCGCGCTTATACCCGCCAAAACCGGGCTTTGCAAGACAAGCCGGGGGCGCGGAAACCGGCCCCCGGAGGCCCTTTTTTGGGGGTCTAACCGGCCGCGGCTTCCGCCCGGCGCCGCGCGAAAATCGAATCGACGCTTAAAGGGCCGCCACCCGTGAAAAACAGGAGCAGGAAGACGAAGCAGAACAGGATCGCCGCGTCGCCGCCGTTGTTCACCGGATAGAACGTGCGCGGATGGTGGGCGATGAAATAGGCGACCGCCATCATGCCCGACAGCAGGAACGCGACCTGGCGGGTGAACAGGCCGATCAGCAGCAGCGCGCCGCCGGCGAATTCCA
>JAYRTJ010000053.1:0-21826 GCA_041919675.1 Rhodospirillaceae bacterium
AATGTGCTCTCGTAATTCAGCGGGAACCCGTCCCATGCAATCCTCCTCGACCGTTGAATCCAATCGAGCAAAGATCGCACCAAACCCTTGAGCCGTAAGGCGTGCGAGAAATTGACGCTTACGAGACGTCAGGGCATCTACTATTTTCGTATGGTTGTTCCCGGCGATATCTCGCTTCGAATCGGCCTATCCGAGTTCAAGTGTTCATTGCGGACGGAAGAAAGGGAGTCTGCAAAAATCTTAGCCAAGCGTTTTCCTCGGATCTGATGCAATTAATTTCATTGGCGCGTCGCATGCCACATCTCACGATCATGCCCAAGTTGCGATAATAATGGCCGCTCCGCTATTCCGTCGCGGCTCAGCCGCGGTGCGACGTACGAAAGACCGGGCATGAGCGACAGCCAAGGCAATGCGCGCCGCAATACGCCGGGTTCCCTCTCGCCGGAGGAACAGGCGCTCGAACGTCAGGTCTTCGCGCACTTTCTCGAACGGGTAAAACAGGCCCTCGAGGACGCCGCCAATGCGCCTTCTGCGCATGCGCGCCGCAGCGTGCTCGCCAAAGCGCATTACGACATCTCCACCGCTCTCAGTACGAATGCCAACGCCGTTCTCAACACCCCCGCGGGCGCCGGCGTCAAAAAGGAAATCGCCTGCCGGAAAGGCTGCACTTATTGCTGCTATCAAAACGTAGGGGTCACTGCGATCGAAGCGATTGCGATCGCGTCCGGGATCATGCTGCTCAAACCGCATCTCGCGCCGCGCATCGCCGCCGAGGTCGATCAGATAAAGGGCATGACCGACCGTGCGCGCGCGGCGCAACGCAAGCCTTGCGTTTTCCTCGCGGACGGCCTGTGCTCGATTCACGACATCCGTCCGCTCGCCTGCCGCGCTTATTTCTCGCTGAACCTCAAGGATTGCGAAGAGGTTTTCGAAAAAGGCCTTTCGCCCGGCGCCGAGGGCAACATCACAACGTTCTCCTTCCCGGCGATTTTCCGCGCCGCGGTCCTCGCCGCGACCAGCGCGGCGAGCGCCGAACGGGGTTTGCAGAACGGCTCGCTTGAATTGACCGCGGCGGTCGCGCGCGTGCTGGCCGATCCCGCGATCGTCGACAGGTGGTTCGCGGGGGAAGAGGTCTTTACGCCGCATCAGGCGTAAGACGCGCTCCCTGATAATCCGCGGCCACGCGCATCTCGCCCCGGGTCGAAAGGAGCGAGATGCACGGGGGACGCTTAGCTACATTCTGAATCGAACGCCCGCGAGGAACATGCGTCCCAGGCGGTCGTACTGCGTGTTCGCCTGCCCGGCGTAGTACGTGCTGCCGACGGTGCCGCCGATGAAGGGCGGATCGGCGTTCAACACGTTTTGCACCGTAAGGAACACCTCGGTGTCGTCGTTGTCCGGCAGGAACTTGTACTTGAGCGCGACGTCCCAGATGTTGTCCGCGGCGATGTGGTTGTTGTCGATGGTCCGGTTGCCGGTCGGACATCCCGATTGGCACTCGGTGAAGGCGTTGTTGTAGACGCCGCCGGCGACATGCCGCCACGTCACGGTGAACGAGAACGGATTCAGGTTGTAGTTGGCCGAGACGTGCGAGCGGAATTTCGGCGCCGTGAGGCCCGAGAATCCGGTGCCGCCGAACCCGCCGACGACGCCCACGCCGTCCACATCGCCGAACTGCAGGTCCACCGAGCGAAGCACGAGCACATACGTTCCGAGCGCGCGCAAGGTCAGTTCCCCGCCCAAGTTTTCGTTGATCGTTTCCAGGGGAAGCGAGTAGCTGGCTTCGATGTCCAAGCCTTTTTGAATTTGCTGCGCGATATTCTGCGGGCTCGTGATCACCGTGTTGATGATGCCGTTGACGCGGATGATGTTCGCGCACAGCTCCGGCTTGTCGGCATAACATCCATTGATGACCGACTGGCCGTTCGGCACTTGCGTCGCGTTGCCGATATCGATGGCGTAATAGTCGACCGACGCTTGCAAGCCTTCGACGAACGACGGCTGAACGACGACGCCGAACCCGGTCGTATTGGCTTTTTCAGGCCCGAGGGTCGGATTGCCGCGGCTCAGCGAGAAGCCGCCCGTGGTGGTCGTGCCGTTGGTGGGATCGAAGAACGTGGCGCCGGACGCGGCGGTGCCCCCGGCGAACAGTTCGCCGAGATAGGGCGCGCGGATGTCGCGTGAACGTGTCCCGCGGAAGCGGATATCGTCCGTGACCTGCCACGTCGCTCCGATCTTCCACGTCGTGACATAGCCCGACGTGCTGTAGTCCGTGGCGCGAACGGCCGCATTCACTTCCAGCGAGCGCGCCCACGAGGCGTCCTTGGCCAGAGGCACGACGGTTTCGACATAGCCTTCCGTCACGTTGTAGCTGCCGAGGTTGTTGCGGTAGTTGCCCGTCAGCCAGTTCTGCGCTTCGTCGTCGGGCGTGTTGATGCTGCGCACGCGCTCGTAACGATGTTCGACGCCGAGCGCGACGGATACCGGGCCCGCCCACAGCTCGAACGGCTCGCCGTTCAAATTGACCGCCGTCGCGTCCTGACGCAGCGAGTCGTAGCGGTAACTTGTCCCGAAGGCATAATCGATCGCGCCCTGGCTGTTCACGCCGAGGCCCATCGGGTTGTAGGGGATGCAAGGATCGAGCGGATTGGTGAGTTTGACGCGGCAGACGATCGAGCCGTTCGGCGCGAGGACCGCATCCCAGGCCAGCGCGAGCTTCGGCACGTTACCCACGCTGTCGGAACGCGAGGAAAGGCCCTGCGTGCTGGTCTGGTAGTAGGCGTCCCAGGACCATTCGGTGCCCATGGCGTCGAACTTGCCTTCGAGGCCTCCAGCCATGCGCGCCAGCGTGCGGCGGTTGTTGGAGTGGAAGCGCGGCACGTCGCCGTTGGTCGAGCCGATGGTGATCTGGGTCAATCCAAGCGAGTTCATCTGCGCTTGGATGCTGGCCGGAATGAACGGATTGCCGGTCCTGACGGGAACGTTGGCCAGCGTGCGGTTCGGATTCGAGTTCGCATTCGAATGTGAGCTGGCCCATTGCCATTCCGCCCAGGCGCTGACGCTGTCGGCGATGTCGTAGCTGACCCGCGTGAAGGCGGCCTGGCGCGTCAGCTCGGGATCGATGTCGAGGCCGTTGTCGATGCGGGAAATCTGCCAATCGCCGCCCACGTGCGTATTGCTGCCCGTGACCGTGCCGAAGTTGAACATGCCGAGCGGTTGCCCGCCGGGGCCGAAGTAAATCCCCTTCAAGGGGCCGGAGGTGATGATGCCGCCCGGCGTGCCGGTGCTCACCCCGACTTGACGGCGAACCCAGTAAAACGGCTGTCCGTTGGTTGCCGTATAGTTCGGATTGTTCACGACCGATCCGCCTTCGGAGTTCCAGTCGCGCGGCGTTCCGATGATGCCTTCGTTGTAGTGGGTTTCTCCGAATGCCATGAAATGGCCGCGCCCGCCCGCGAAGGGGGTGCCGACCGCGACGTTGACGAGATAGTTCTTGTCGTCGCCGTAGGTCGTGACGCCGCCTTCGACCAGGCCCTTCACGCCCGTAAACGTCTTGTCGATGACGAAGTTCACCACACCGCTCAACGCATCCGAGCCGTAAGCGGCCGATGCGCCGCCCGTCACGACGTCGACGCGGTTGATCAGGCCGTGCGGCATCGAGTTGACGTCGACGCCGGTGAAGCCGTTGCTGAGCGAGGCGTTGATGACGCGCTTGCCGTCCAGAAGGACGAGGGTGCGCTGGGAGCCCATGCCGCGCAGGTTGAGGAGGTTCACGCCGGCGGCGCCGGACGTCAGGTTGGCGGTCGCGGTGCGGCCCGAAACGGCGTTACTGAACACCGGCAGTTGGCGCACGGCGTCGGCGATGTTCGTGTTCGCCATGGCATTGAGCTGGTCGGCGCCGAGGACGGAAACCGGGGTCGGGGCCTCGTAGCCGTCGCGCACGACGCGCGATCCCGTGACGACAATCTCGTCGATAGCGGCTGGTTGTTGAGCGGTTTGTTGCGCCTCGGCGACCTGCGCCGCGGCGGCGCTCATGAGGATGGCGATCGTGGACGTCGTCGCAAGCGCGCGCGCTTTGGCATGTACTGTCGTAGTCATGAATCCCCCCTTGGTGTGGAACCGGCTGCGTCCCGGGGGCGCGTCTGAGGCGTCCCGTTCACACCCGGCGTTCTGAAAACTGAAACTCCCTTTGTGCTGCGCCCCCAGGTCTTGGGGTGCGCATGGCACGATCCAAATAAACGTGATGATGTCTCTCCCGCACCAAACAGTAACAGCAAATGCCGTGCCAACGAAACGAAGCCGTGATTTGCAGAGCGGTTCCGGCGCGCCTCGGCGGAAAACCGCTTAAATGTGCGCTGCAAAACGGCGAAAACCCGCCGCCAATTATAAAAAATAGAACTCAAATAATAAAAATCCGCGTCTGAGTGTCTTTTCCCTGCGGGCCGGGGAATTGGTTATAAGGGCCTGCCTTATCCGCTCTTTTTCGCCTCCCGCGTCATGCTCCCATCCCTCAAGCTGCTGCTGCCGGCGCTGATTCCGTCGTGGAACTTCTTCGACGAGATCGCGGCCTCGCCGCGCATTGAATACGCCCTCCTGCGTGCGCCGGGGGATTCATGTGAGTGGCGGGAATTCCGCCCGCGCCCGCCGCACGTCTCGTTTCCCGCGATGCTCGCCCGCTTATTCTGGAATGCGCGGGGAAACGAGACCTTGTTCGTCGTGAGTTGCGCCGAGCGTCTGCTGGCCGAGCCGACCGCGCATAGCCAGGATGAGATTTTCCGCCGCATCGCCGCCGATGTGCCGGGGAAAGACGCGTGGTTGCGCTTCCGGATCTTTCTCGTGAGCGAACAGAACGGCGCGCGCGTGCGCGCGTTGGCCTTCATCTCCGACGCGCGCCGCGCCGCCTCATGACCCTCGGCGCCGCCCTTCGCCTCACGGAAGTCCTTCTGGCGCTCGCGTTCATTCAACAGAGCCTTGAGCATCTGCGCGGCGCGGGCGGCGAACGCCTGATGTTCGCCGCCCGCATTGTCCTGTGCATGTTCGTCGTCGCGGGTCTTGCCGCACCGTGGCCGCTGCTCGGCCTCGCGCTCCTGTCGCTCCTGATCCTTCACCGCTTCCAGGGGCCCTACAACGGCGGCAGCGACCGTATGGGACTTCTCGCGCTCTGGTGTCTCGCGCTGGCGCATGTGTTGCCGTCCGAGAAGGCGCGCGAGATCGCCTTCGGGTATCTCGGCGCGCAGCTGGTTCTGTCCTACTTCATCGCGGGCTGGGTGAAGCTCAAGAATCCTGAGTGGCGTAACGGCACCGCGCTGCGCCAGGTCTTCGCTTTCTCCGCCTATCCCGTCAGTGAAAGCCTGCGCGGTTGGGCCGCGCGCCCACGGCTTCTTCTCGTGATGTCCTGGGCGGTGATCCTGTTCGAGATCGCCTTTCCGCTGGCGCTGGCCTCGGCGCCCATCTTGACGATCGGCCTCGCGCTCGCCGCCGCGTTCCATCTCGCCAATGCCTGCCTCTTCGGCCTCAACCGGTTCTTTTGGACCTGGATCGCCGTGTACCCCGCCATCGTCTGGCTGCAGGGACGCGTGTTCTAAATCACGCGCGCGGCGACATCGGACGGCGGCATCCAGCAAACGGTGCGTTTGCCAAACAGCGCATAACGGTTCCGCGCGACGAGGTCATAGGCCCAATCGCCAAGAAACGCGGGCACGAGACGCAGCAAGCCCGCGGCCGCCCGCCAGCGCCAGCCGAGCCGTGCCGCGACTTGGATATATCCGGCGAGTTTGCCGTACGCGACGCCGTCCACCACCACGAGGTTGGTCTCGACGTGAACGGGATTTAGGCCAAGGTCACGGTAGAGCGCCTGGCCCAGGGGACCTTGTGCGGATGTGAAACGGAATTGATCGCCGCGGTCATGCCGGATCACCCACCGCACGAAGCTCGCGCACAGCACGCACACATCGTCGAACACGATCAGCGGCGCCGGTGTCGGGACCGTGATCGTTACGCGCCGAATAAAAGGGCGGGGGAGGGGCATCGCCCGCGACTTTAACATGAGCACGGGTCAAAGGGGGGGGGGATGGGCCGGCGCACCTATCCAAGGGGATAGGTTCTTAAATCAGCTGGATGAACCGGCCGACGCCGTTACAAAGGTGATTGATGGCGATCAAGGTACAGCGGTTCTAAAGAATAAAGAATTGCGAATTCCAACAAGGCAGTAGTGGAAAATATGCCGACCACTAAGTTGAGCCGCCTCAAAGTCATTTTAGCAGACGACCACGAGTTGATCCGCGAAGCGGTGAAACCATACCTGCGAAAATTGGCCGAGAACGTCGATATCCTGGAAGCCGCCAGCTACGACGAAGTCTGTGCTTTCGGCGCGGAAACAGGCGCGGTGGACCTCGTGCTGATCGATCTCGATATGCCCGGCTACGACGAGGCCGCGCCGTTCAAAAAGATGTCCGATGTCCGCGCGGCCGTCGCGAAAGCGCCAATCGTCGTATTTTCCGGCAGCGAAGACCGCGAGACCATCGCCGCCGCGCTCAATCACGGGGTGCGCGGGTTCGTTCCGAAGAGCATGCGTGGGCAATCGCTCGTCAATGCGCTGCAGATGGTCTTGTGGGGCGAAATCTATGTTCCTCCGCAGATGGCGCTCGGCGCGCCGGCCGGCGACGCGCCGGCGCCGGACGGCGCGGCCGGAAAAAGCGCCGCGGAAGCCAAGCTGAGTCCGCGCGAGGCCGACAGCTTGCGCCTTCTCGTGCGCGGTTTGACCAATAAGGAAATCGGCCGCGAAATGGGCCTGCAGGAAGTCACCGTGAAGATGCACCTGCGCAACGCGTATCGCAAAATCGGCGCGACGAACCGCATTGAGGCGGTGCGAATCGCCGTCGAAACGAACTTCGCCTAACACCCCTTCGGAATCGTTTGCCGGGCCGCGCGTGCGTGTGCGCGCGCCGGCGCTGCGTGCGTGCGCGAAACATACATCCGAACCGACCTATCCTTTTTTGAAGATCACCTCACCCTCTGACGTCTTCGGATTTGGCGTCCGGCCTCCTTATGTTTCATCCAGTACCGCACCGGCTCCCGATGAGGAGCGGCCGTCGGTGCAGAAGCAACGGGACAAGGAACAATCACGATGAGTTTCATGCAATCGCAACGCGGGTTCTTCGGATTGGGACGCTCGCAGCGCGGGGCCGAACAAGCGGCCGGTGCGACGAAGGACAACGAACTCCGCCATGCCGAGCGCATGATCGAGGAGGTGCCCGTGGCGGTCATGATGTGCGACCGCAACTTGACGATCACCTACGCCAACAAGGCCTCGCGCGAAGCGCTTAAGAAGATCGAGCACGTTCTTCCGATTCGCGCCTCCGCCGTCATCGGCCAAAGCATCGATATCTTCCACAAGGACCCCAGCCATCAGCGCCGCCTGCTCGCGGACCCGCGCAACCTTCCGCACAACGCCCGCATCAAGGTCGGCGACGAGTGGCTGGATCTCAAGGTGTCGGCCGTCATGGATGCGCAGGGTGAGTATGTGGGCCCCATGCTCGCATGGAGTGTCGTGACCGACCTGGTGCGCAAGGAATTCGAAGCGAAGCGTCTTCTGACGATGCTCGACCTGATGCCGATCAACGTCATGCTCGCGGAGCGGGACTCGTTGGAGATCACCTACGCGAACCGCACCAGCATCAACACGCTGCGCCCGCTCGAGCAGCACCTGCCCTGCAAGGCCAGCGAGATCATCGGCAAGAACATCGATATCTTTCACAAGAACCCGTCTCATCAGCGCCGGGTGCTGGGCGACCCGCAGCGTACGTTGCCGCACCGCGCGATCATCTCGCTCGGCAACGACAAGCTCGAACTCAATGTCTCGGCGCTCAATGACGAGAAGGGCGCCTATCTCGGACCGATGGTGACCTGGAGCGTCGTCACCGAAAGCATCAACGTCGCGACCAAGATGGAAGAAGTCGTCGCCACGGTATCGGCGGCGGCCACGGAAATGCGCGCCAGCGCCGACGCCATGCGCTCCACGGCCGATCGCGGCCAGGAAAAGGCCGCGAACGTCGCATCCGCTGCCGAGCAGTTGAGCGCCTCGATCTCCGAAATCTCGCGTCAAATCGCCAAGACGCAGCAGATCACCAACCACGCGCAGGGCGAATCCAGACGTTCGCTCGAAATCGTCGGCGGCCTCGCGGAGGCGGCCAACAAGATCGGCCGCGTGCTGAATCTGATCAACGACATCGCCGATCAGACCAATCTCCTCGCGCTCAACGCAACCATCGAAGCGGCGCGCGCGGGCGAGGCGGGCAAAGGCTTCGCGGTGGTCGCGGCCGAGGTGAAGGCGCTTGCCAACCAGACCGCGCAGGCGACCGGCGATATCTCCGAGCAGGTGACCGGCATCCAGCAGGCGACCGACGCGGTGGTCAAAGCCAACGAAGCCATCAACCGCACCGTCGGCGAGATGACTGAAATCTCGGCAACGGTCGCGGCGGCGGTGGAAGAGCAGTCGGCCGCGACGCAGAACGTGGCCGCCAACATCGCCGAAGTGTCCACCGCGTCCGGTGAAACCGGCCGCATCTCCAGCGACGTCAACTCCGCCGCGGGCGAGCTCGCCGAACGTTCCGCCGAGCTCAACGGCGAGGTCACCCGCTTCCTCGAACGCATCCGGGGCAAGAAGTAACGCGGGAGGAAACGATCATGCCGCTCCTCGACTCTCTTTTCACGCGTGCGATGGATGGTCTCTTGGACCGCCTCGACGGGTGGGAGGAGCGGCTGAACGACCTGAGCGCCGTCCCTTTCAGCGGTTTCTCCGGTCCCTTGGGCCTCGTGCCCGAGTGGACCGGCGCAAGCCCCCGCGCCAACCGGACCGACGGAGTGCATGACCATGGATGATCTTATTCAAGAATTCGTCATCGAATCGCTCGAAAACCTTGCGGTTCTTGACCAGGAATTGGTGCGCTTCGAGCAGACGCCGGGCGACAAGGAGATCCTGAGCAACATTTTCCGCATGATGCATACGATCAAGGGCACGTGCGGATTCCTGGGGCTTCCGCGCCTCGAGAAAATCGCGCACGCCGGCGAAGACGTGCTCGGTAAGTTTCGCGACGGCGCCTTGGCGCCGACGCCGGCTTCGGTCACGTCGATCCTGAAATGCATCGACCAGATCCGGGCCTTGATCGAATCGCTTTCCACGCAAGGAACCGAAGGCACCGGTGAAGACGGACCCTTGATCGCTGAATTG
This sequence comes from Rhodospirillaceae bacterium, assembly GCA_041919675.1. Lineage (GTDB taxonomy): Bacteria > Pseudomonadota > Alphaproteobacteria > Rhodospirillales > Rhodospirillaceae > SHVO01. The sequence goes on from JAYRTJ010000053.1 coordinate 9,230, forward strand.
AAGGCGATCATCGAAGACGACCGTCCCGCGGCGCCCGCGCCCGCGCCTCTATCCGCACCGGCGCCCGCCGCCGGTCCGGTGCAGGCCGCCGGAGGGTTCCCGGTCGCCGCGGAACTGCTCGCCGAACTGGGCGAAATACCGGCTGCGAGCGCCTCCCAACCGGTGCAAGACTATCCGGTCGCCGCCGAACTTCTCGCCGAAATCGAACAGCTCACGAAGCCGCAGGTCGAAGCGCCGGCGGCGCAAGTTCCGCAGGCCGCCGCCAAGGGCGAACCGGCCGCAGGGCAGGCCGTGCGCGAAAAGGCGGCCGTGGCGCAAACCATTCGCGTCAACGTCGAGGTGATCGAGAACCTGATGACGCTGGCGAGCGAGATGGTCCTGACGCGCAATCAGCTTCTCCAGCTCATGCGCACCGGCGGCACCGCCGTTTTCAAGGAACCCATCGAGCGGCTGAGCCGCACCACGAGCGAGCTGCAGGAAGGCGTCATGAAGACGCGCATGCAGCCCATCGGAAACGCCTGGGGCAAGCTGCCGCGCATCATACGCGACCTCGCGACCGAGCTCGGCAAGAAGATCAATCTCGTCATGAAGGGCGAGGAAACCGACCTCGACCGGCAGGTTCTCGAACTCATTCAGGATCCGCTCACGCACATGGTGCGTAATTCCGCGGACCATGGCTTGGAACGCCCCGATGAGCGTGCCGCCGCCGGCAAGGACGAGGTCGGCACGATCCGGCTCAGCGCCTTCCATGAAGGCGGTCACATCATTATCGAAATCTCCGACGATGGCCGCGGCATCAACACCGAGAAGGTGCGCGCGAAGATCGTCGAGCGCGGCCTCGCGACGGCCGAAGAAGCCGCCGCGATGGACGACAGCACGGTCAACCAGCACATCATGCGGGCGGGCTTCTCGACCGCCGATCAGATCACCAAGGTCTCCGGGCGCGGCGTCGGCATGGACGTGGTCCGCTCGAACATCGAGAAGATCGGCGGCACGCTGGAGTTCAAGTCGGTTTTCGGCGAAGGCTCCACGTTCACCATCAAAATCCCGCTCACCCTTGCCATCGTCTCGTCGCTGATCGTTCAGGCCGGCGAGGAACGGTTCGCCCTGCCTCAGATCGCGGTGAACGAGGTTGTGCGCATCTCGCAGCGCTCGGCTCACCAGATCGAGGCCCTGCGCGGCGCGCCGATCCTGCGTTTGCGCAACCGCCTCCTGCCTCTTGTCAGCCTCGGCGACCTCTTGGAGGTCAAGGACACGCAAACCAGCTGGCGTCCCGGCCAGAACAGCTTCGAGGGCTATGTCGTGGTCTGCCGGAACGGCAGCCACGTCATGGGCGTGATCGTCGATTCGATCGCCGGGGTCGAGGAAATCGTCGTGAAGCCGCTGTCGAAAATCCTCGGCGCAACCAAGTATTTCTCGGGCAATACCATCCTCGGCGACGGACGCGTCATCCTTATCCTCGATCTCAACGGTCTCGCGTCCTGCCTGTCCCAGGAGAAGATCCGCGCCGAGGCGGCTGTCGAGCAGGCGCCCGAGGACACCGGCAACTCCGAAAGCATCCTGCTGTTCCGCGTCCAGGGCGAGGGCATGAAAGCGGTCAGCCTGTCGCAGGTTCAAAGAATCGAGAACTTCGACATGGCGACGGCCGAAACCGTCCAAGGCGACCGCATCATCCAGTACAGAGAGCGGTTGTTGCCGCTCTACTCGCTGGACGGCGCCGGGGGCATCCGTCGCACGGGACGCCAGCAAGTCCTCGTGTTCGGCGAGGGCGCCGCCGCCGTCGGCCTGGCGATCGAGGCCATTGCCGACATCGTCAAAGATCAACTCAAGATTCAGCGTTCCTCGCAGCTTCCCGGATTGGTCGGAAGCGGCATCGTCGGCGGCAAGGCCGTGGATATCGTCGATCCGGCTTACTTCCTCGGCCAGGGCGCGCTCACGCAACAGTCCGACTACGGAGCCGCCGCATGAAGATCGACTCGCCCCAGGCCCTGCGCAGCGCCAATGCATCCCCGCTCGCCGAGCAACTCGTCACGTTCGTTGTCGACGGGCAGACATTCGGAATTTCCGCCCTGACGGTCAGGGACGTATTGCGCCGTCAGCCTTTGACGCGGATCCCGCTGGCCCGCGCGGAGATCGCCGGCGCCATCAACCTGCGCGGCCACATCGTCAGCGCCATCGACCTGCGCGCCCGCCTCGGCATGGCGCCGCGCTCGGCCAATTGCCCGGCGATGTGCGTCGTCGTCGAGCATGCCGGCGAGTCGGTATGTCTCATCGTCGATTCCGTCGGCGACGTGATCTCGGTCGATTGCGCCGAAATCGAGCCGAACCCCGCGTCCCTCCAACCGATGTGGGCGCAGGCCGCCAAGGGTGTGCATCGCGCGCGCGATCATCTCCTCCTCCTGCTGGACGTCGGACAACTGCTGACATTTTAGGGTGAAACGCAAATGGGCTCCTCTACCGCCGCACTGACGTGCCTTGTCGTCGACGACTCCCGCGTGATCCGCACACTGGCGCGCAAAATGCTCGTCGGTTTGGGTCTCACGACGTCCGAAGCGGAAAACGGCGCGGTCGCATATGAAATGTGCCTTGCCTCGCGCCCGGACCTCATCTTGCTCGACTGGAACATGCCGGTGCTCGACGGGCTGTCGTTCCTCAAAAAAATTCGCGCGACCGATCTCGACCGGCAGCCGAAGATTCTCTTCTGCACGACGGAATCGGAATTCTCGAAAATCACCGAAGCGCTTGCCGCCGGAGCGGATGAATACATCATGAAGCCGTTCGACGAGGAAATCCTCGCCTCCAAGCTTCACCTGGTCGGCGCCCTCTAGCGAGCCTCACGATACGATGACTTTTTCCGTTTCCCTTCCCAACGCAACGGGGCGTCTGCCGCCCCTGCGTATCATGGTCGTCGACGATTCCGTCGTGATGCGTGGGCTCATCTCGCGCATGTGCGGCGAGGATCCCGCCGCCATGGAGGTGGTCGCCACCGCCGCCAATGGCCAACTGGCCGTCGAACGGGCGGCCAAGCGCGACATCGATGTCGTGGTCCTGGACATTGAAATGCCGGTGTTGGACGGCATATCGGCATTGCCGAAGCTGCTCGCGATCGATCCGCGCATCGTCGTCATCATGGCCTCGAGCCTCACCAGCAGGAACGCCGAGATAAGCCTGAAAGCGCTGGAGAAGGGCGCGAAGGATTATGTGCCGAAGCCGTCGTCGGTCGTCACGGTCAACGGCGGCGAGGAGTTCAAGCGCGAACTGCTGGAGAAAATCCGCGCGCTCGGTGCGCGCTATCGGCGTGCGCCCGTCGAAGCGCCGGCCAGGATCGCCCCCGCGGTCCGCGCGCCGGCGTTGCGCGCGGCTCATTTCGCCAAGCCCTACGCGCTCGCGTTCGGAAGTTCCACCGGCGGGCCGACGGCGCTCACGCAGGTCCTGAAGGCCATTCCGGCGCCGCTGCGCGTGCCGGTCTTCATCACCCAACATATGCCGGCGACGTTCACCGCGCTGCTCGCGCAGAACATCACCCGGGAAACGGGTCATTCCTGCGTCGAGGCCCGCCACGGCGACATCGTCACGCCGGGACGCATCCATCTTGCCCCCGGCGATCATCACATGACGATCGCACGCAGCGGCGCGCACGGCGTCATCAACCTCAACCAGGGCGCCAAGGAAAACTTCTGCCGCCCGGCGGTGGACCCCATGTTGCGTTCGCTCGCCGACTTCTACCAGCGCAACCTGCTCGTGGTGATCCTCACCGGCATGGGCCAGGACGGCCTCGCCGGAAGCGAAGTTGTGGTCAAGGCCGGCGGCAGTGTTCTCGCCCAGGACGAAGAATCGAGTGTGGTCTGGGGCATGCCCGGCGCCGTCGCCCGGGCCGGACTTTGCAACGCCGTCCTTCCACTCTCCCAAATGGCCGGAGAAATCCAACGGATGTTGACCGCATGACCATGGACCCGAACGTCTTTGCGACCGTCGCGTCGTTCCTGAAAGCACAGTCCGGCCTCGCGCTCACGCCGGACAAGGCCTACCTCCTGAACGGCCGCCTCCAACCCGTCGCGGAACAGCACGGCTGCAAGTCGGTGGCCGAGCTCGTCGCGAAGCTGAACGGGGCCGCGCCAGCCCAGCTCAAGCAGGACGTGGTCGAGGCCATGACCACGAACGAGACCTCGTTCTTTCGCGACACGACGCCGTTCGAGATCTTCAAGACGCATGTTCTGTCGCAATTGATGGAACGCCGTAAGGTGCGCCGTAGCCTGCGCATTTTGTGCGCCGCCGCCTCGAGCGGGCAGGAGCCCTATTCGCTGGCCATGCTGATGGCCGAAAACGCAGCGCGCCTGGCGGGATGGAGAACCCAGATTCTCGCCGTCGATCTGGATACGAAGATCTTGAAGCGCGCCGAAGCGGGCATTTACACGCAGTTCGAGGTCCAACGCGGCCTGCCTGTTCAGATGCTCATGAAATATTTCGAGCAATGTCCCGGCGGCTGGAAGGCCAAGCCTGAGATCAGGTCGATGGTGCAGTTCCAGCGGTGCAATCTGCTCGAACCGTTTTCCCACCTCGGGGAATTCGACGTCATCTTCTGCCGCAACGTCCTCATCTATTTCGACACGCCGACGAAAAGGCACGTCCTCGACCGCCTGGCCAACCAGCTGGCGCCCGATGGCTTCCTTTTCCTCGGCGGCGCTGAAACCGTCCTCGACATCACGACCAGTTTTGCGCCCTCGGCGGGGCATCGGGGCTTGTATTTGCGTACCGAAGCGCTGCGCGACCGGAAGGCCGGATAGCCGGGTCATCCGTCGGCATATACCCCGATTTGAAGGGCGCCCATCCCTTTGATCTTTGGCCGTGGGCCGCGCGCGGAACGATATTCGAAGCCGTCAGAGCAGGCGGGAAAAGAGAACGATGGTTGATGTCAACGACAGTGATTCTACGGCGGCGAACGGCGCGGATGCCGCGCGCGCCGCGGGATCGGGCGACGAGCCGGGCCTCGCCGTTACGCACTTCAACTTTACGCATCGGGTCTTCCAGGCCCCCGGGGCGAGATTCCTTTCGAAAGGCCACGCCCATGTGCCCACGTTCCGTGTCGAGATGGGCGATATCGAGGCGCTGATTGAAATCGACGTTCTGCGCAAGGAGTTCGGCATCACGCCGGAAAGCCCGGACGGAAAGTTGGTCGATCTCGCCGTCGCGGGGCTGCGCTACGTCGTCGATATCAAGCCCGGCGATTCAATCCCCTCGGAGCTCCTGTCGGGCAAGGCGTCTTGGACCGTCAGCCCGAAGCACAAGAAAATCGCCGAACAGCGCTTGCAGGTGCAGTTGCTGTCGTGGGTCTCGGGCAAGGAAATGTTGCTCACGGACCCGGGCGAAATCGCGATGTTCCTTCAGCAGCTCGAAAACCGGGAAAAACTGCGCAACGCCTTTCGCGACGCGGCCGTCGCGCTCGGCCACGCGCCGGACAACACCGAACCCGTGATCGTCCAGGTCGAGTTGCTGGCGCGCGAGCTTTGCTACATCGAGGCTTTGCGGGACCGATACAGCCTGATCCCGAAGATCGGCGAAAAACTGGTCGCGCTCGGCAAGTCGTATGGCAACGACCGCAACGGCAAGATGGAACTCAACCGCATCCACGGCCTGCTGCAGACCGGGATCGAGGAATACACCGCGGCCTTCACGGAAGTCGACGCGCAGACAAGCGAGATCATATCGGCGCTGAAGTCCATCGATCGGCAGGCGCGATACATTCGCGAAAAGCGCGACGCCCTGCATTTCCTGATGATGCTGTGGGATCCGCACGTCAACAACCTGGACAAATGGCAGGCGCGGCGCACGCCCGAGACGGAGAAGCTGCTGTCCGCGCTCTACCGCTTTCTCGCGCCGCGCTACTCCGCCGGACGCAGCATCCTCAAGCGCAAGACGGCGCAGCAAGGTCCCGCGTCCCCCGCGTCCAAAAATAAAGCCGGCGCGAAAACACCCGCCGCCCCGCAATCGCCGGCGCCCGCCGGCGCGCGGGTGACGGCGTCTTGAGTGCTATCGGAACAACGAAAGGGTGAAGGAAAAGACCATGGCCGTAGATCTGAAAATGCCCGTACTCATCGTTGACGACTACGCAACGATGCTCCGGATCGTGAAGAACCTGCTGAAGCAAATCGGCTTCGACAACGTGGACGAGGCCAGCGATGGCGGGCAGGCGCTCCAGATGATGAAACTCAAGAAATACGGCTTGGTGATCTCGGACTGGAACATGCAGCCGACCAGCGGCATCGAGCTTCTGCGTACCGTTCGCGCGGACGCCGATCTCAAGGGCACGCCGTTCATCATGGTCACGGCGGAAAGCAAAACGGACAACGTCATCGAAGCGAAGAACGCGGGCGTGTCCAATTACATCGTGAAGCCGTTCAGCAGCGAAATCCTGAAGGGCAAGATCGCAAGCGTCCTCGGGCAGTTCTGAGGTTGGGCAGCGACCCGTAATGGACCGCATCAAATCCAGCCGGGATCTGTCGCAGCAACTCAACGTGGCCGAGAGCGTGCCGCCGCACAATCTCGGTGTCGTTCAACAAGTGGTGGATAGGCTCATGTCACAGTGGCCGAACAATCGGGGCATTTATCTGCAACTGCAGCGCCTCGCGGATTTTATTACCAAGACGCGCAGCGAGCTCTCCTCGTTCCGTCCTCAGGAAATGAAGGAACAGTTCATTCCCAAGGCCGCGGACGAACTTGACGCGATCGTCGAAGCGACGGCGGCTGCCACGCATACCATCATGGACGCCGCCGACGTCATCATGGATATCGCCGGCCGCCTGGAGAAGGCGGACTCCGATAAGGCGATGGCCGCGGTGACTTCCATTTATGAAGCCTGCACCTTTCAGGATATCACCGGCCAGCGGGTGACGAAGGTCGTCAACGTCCTGAAGGTGATCGAGGAGCGCATCGACAAGATGGTGTTGGCGCTCGGCGAGCTCGAGCCGCTCGATCAGGCGCAGATCGAGGCCCTTGATCTGGCCGCGGCGAACCCGGCGTTCGCGCCCGAAGCGCCCGCGCCCTCCTCGGGCAGCGCGCTTCACGGTCCCGCGCTGCCCGGTCAGGGCAAAAGTCAGGCCGAGATCGATGCGATCCTTTCGGGCCTGGAGGGCACGCCATGACGGCTCAGTCGCTCATATCCTTGGATACGAGTAGCTTGACCCCCGAGGTCGACGACCGCGATACGCTGCACACGCTCGCCCTGCGGATCATGCCGCTCAAGAACCCCACATTGAAGCGCGCCCGTCTGATCAAGAATTCGCGGCTGGAGAGCGTGGTCGAACTTTACCGCGCCCCGACGGTCGGCAGTGGGCAGGTCGATGTCGAGAAACTGCCGCAACAGCTCGGCGTCAACGCGCTGACGCCCGGGGACTTCGCGTTGCTGCGCCGCTTGGCGCTTATGCCCAGCTACGACGTCTACAGTTTGCGGGTGACCTTGCGTGAACTCGGCGTCGTCGTCGAGGAAAACGAAGCGCTGCGCCTTTCTCCGGCCAAGACGAAGGAATTGTCCGCGTACATGAAGAACTTTACGCGGCCTTTGATGATGCAGATCTATGGCGAAGACGGAAAGCAAATCGATTCTATCCAGGACATCATCGGGCTGTTCCGGGATCCGGATCTTCAGAAGGCGCGCCACCGCCTCACGGTCATGGCCAGCAAGCTGGGCATCGATATCGCGACCATCCCGAGGTTTCTCGAGGACTATGCCGACATCTTCTTGTCGCTCTCGTATTACAAGCAGTGTTTGGACGCCGTCACGCCGAAGGTCTACGACTTCTTTGAGTCGCTCGCCGATCTGCGCAAAAGCTATCAGGTGCGGTCCAACGCCCAGCTCATCAATGCGTGCGCGGAGCTGGAATCGACCTTCAATGCATTATTGACCTCGGTGACGGGCCGTCTCGAAAGCTTCGACCGTCATACCAAGGACATGTGGAATGACCTTTCGGCGGAACGGTTTCGCAAGATCGAATCCGTGATCAAGGCGTTCCACACCATGATGGGCGGCATCCTCTGTGCGCTGACCGTCAAGCTGGACGCATGGACCGAGCAGTTCCCCTCGCGCACAGCCGGCGCTCCGGGACGCCGCGGGGATTTTATCCTGAACGATATGCGCCATGGGCTGCGCAAACTTAACGAAATCGAAACGGCGGCGCAGGGCCGTGGTGTCTAAGGACGGCATGATGACGATGACCGATAGCGACCGGACGTCCGAGGTGATGGATCTTCTATTGCAGGCCGAGGGCATGCTGTTGAGGATGATCGAAACGGCGCGCGGCGAGGATCAGGTCGCTGAGGTCGCCGAAGTGCTGCGTACGCTCATCGCGCTGCGCATGCGCATCGAAGTGCCCGACGACGACGACAAGCGAACGGCGGCGCGTATTCACGAGCGTGCCTCCGTGCAAATCGCCTGTGACGACGGGCAGTACTGCGAGGCGGCCTTGCACGATATTTCCGCCGGCGGCGCGCTCGTGGAATGCGATCCCCCGCTCGCCGGCGGGACCCGCTGCAAAGTGATCCTTGCGGGCAGCGCCGAACCGATCCCGGCCGTCGCGCGCGCGGCGCGTCACGGCGTCACGCCGCTCACCTTCGAAAAGCTTCCGCCGGCGCAGCATCTCGCCTTGGTCAAGCATATCGAACGCTATTTCGCGCGCTATTGAGCCGGTTCCGGTTGAGGCGATCCCCCTCGTATGGGAAAGGAAAAAGTCTTCCATGGTTGATGTTCCGGCCAATCTTGATCTTAGCGCTGTACGCGTCCTCATCGTCGAGGATGAACGCGTGATCCGGCAACTCGTCGGCAGGATGCTGGCGTCGCTGGGGATCAATGAGGTGACCGAGGCGTCTAGCGCGGAAGCGGCCTGGCAATATCTCGCCGGCCCGAAAAGCAAGCTGTTCGACGTCGTCATTACCGATCTTACGCTTCCCGGCGTTTCGGGGATCGGACTAATCACGAATATCCGCGCTCTCCCGTCGGTGCGCGCCAAGACGCTTCCTGTCGTCGTCTTGACGGGCAGCGGTGATCCCGCGACCTATAAGAAGGCCGAAGCGGCGGGAATCTCGGGTTATCTGGTGAAGCCGATTTCCGTGGATCTCCTTCGCCGGACGATTTATCGCGCGCTCACCGTCCCTCTGGTCCTGCCGGCGAATGCCGGCGGCCAAAGAGGCGGCTTCACGGAAAAGGCCGCGGGTTAGGCGCACTCCCGGTCGCCGGCGCTGGGACGCCGTCCGAAGACGGCGGGCGCTCACTCTTGTTTATGTACGCCGCTCAGGTCGAACTCGGCCTGGCCAATGGTGTTGAACCACGCGCGGATTTGCTCGGGCTCGCCGCTGAACGTGAGGCCGAGCTGCAATAAGATCCGCGCTTTCTGCGGCAGCAGGTCGCCGCCGCCGATGATGCCCGGCGCGGCGGCGTCATAAACGCCCTCTCCGCCCGTGCGCGTCGTGGTGACGAACAGCACGCCCGTCTTGATCGCCTCTTTCTGTGCGTCCTGCTGCAAGTAGGAAAGATTGCCGGGGCCATGACCCGCCGTGACGATGCCCTTCGCGCCCGCCGCGGCAAGGCCCGTAATTGTCGCGGCCGAGGCTTCGATATAGCCGTAGGCGATATCCACGCGCGCGAATTTATCGGGCGCGGTCTTGGTGAGGTCGAACGGGCGCTTCCACGCGTCGGTCCCGCACTGCATGACACGCGGCGTGCCGCGCATCACGCGGACATGATCTTCATTCACCACGCCGAGTGCGCCGTAATGGCGCGCTTCGAAGGTGTCCATGCGGTAGCCGTCGGTCTTGGTCACGTCGCGCGCGGCGAAGAATTGATCGTTCAGCAGCACGATCGTACCGAAACACGTGGTCTTGCCGCTGGCGGCTAAACGGATGGAGCTGAACAGGTTGGTGTATGCGTCATAGGTGAAGGTGCCGTATTGGTGCATCGCGCCGGTGACGACGACGGGCTTGTCGGACTGAACGGTGAGATCGAAGAAGTAGGCGTCTTCTTCCATGACGTTCGTGCCCGTCGTCACGACGACGCCGTCCACGTCGGGCCGCGCCAGCTGCGTATCGATGGCGCGCGCCACATTGTACAGCGCCGCGTTGGTGACGCCCGACGAGCCGCCCAGACCGCCCGCCGTCATCACTTTGATATTCGCGGCCGCGCCCAGCTCCGGGTACAGGTCCTCAAGGATATTCTTCACGCCGCCTTCGACATTGCCTTGATAGTGCTGGTAGCTGATCCGGTCGCGCGCGCGGGCGGTGAGGGTTCCGCCGGCATCGATCACCACGATGTTCTTTTTGGCGGCATCGGGCGCCGGACCGATGGCCGCGATCGGGAAATTCTCCCACGCCGGTCCCGCCGGCGCGGCGGGCGCCGAGGCCGCGTCCACGGAACCCGCCGCACAGGCGCCGAGCGCCGCGCCGGCAAGACCCAAAAGAGCGCTGCGGCGCCAGGCCGCGCGTTGTGCGGCGATGATCTGTGAAACGGTGATCATGAAAAATCCCCCTCTTGCTTACTATGATGTCGCGCCCGCAGCCGCCGGCCGGCCCAGCCTTTCTACTACGCTCGCAAATGAGCTCGCCCGCCATGCGCGCGCTCGCCCGCATTTGAACGGCCCCGAACCGAAGCGTTCCCTGCCGCTTCAAGGCGGGCCCGGGCTGAAACTGTACCCTAAGTCCCTGATAATCCGCCGGAATGTCGGTTGCCGCCGCGCCGGTGCGCGCCCCGTTCGCGCGCATTTACTTTAGTCAAATTCCATCTTCTTTCAGCGCGCTCGCTCGCCTTTGATATAGGATTTATTACGATTTCACGTATAGTTAGCCATTCAGGACACCTCATCGGGAGAGAGGAGAAGCACTATGGATTTCTCAAGACGTTTTGCACTTAAGGGCATGCTGGGCGGCAGCGCCGTCACGGTCGGCCTTCCGCTTCTCAATGTGTTCCTGAACGGAAATGGCAATGCCATGGCCGACGGGACGCCGATGCCGGTGCGCTTCGGCACCTGGTACTGGCACCTCGGCATGCAGCGGAACATCTTCGTGCCGGACAAGGTCGGCGCGGGTTTCGACCTCAAGGAAGAGTCGGCCGCGTTCGAGCCGATCAAGCAGCACATGAACCTGCTGACGAACTTCACCGCGTACCGCGACGACTGTCCGCTGCTCTGCCACTCGTCGGGCTGGATCATCAGCCGTTCGGGCATCGCGCCGAAAGCGAACGGCGACAATCCGGGCGAAACGCTCGACATCACCGTGTCGAACCAGATCGGCCGCACCACGCGCTTCAAGACCCTGACCGCGACGGCCACCGGCGACGTGCGCGACACGCACTCCTATGAAAACCAGACCACCGAAACGGTGCCCGAGTTTTCGCCGATCGCCTTCTATCAACGCGTTTTCGGCCCCGAATTCCAGGATCCGAACGCGCCGTCGTTCACGCCGAACCCGAAGATCATGGTCCGCAAGAGCGTGCTCTCGGGCGTGGTCGACGACGTGAAGAAGGTCAATGCAAAGGTCGGCGCCGAAGACAGGGCGCGCCTCGACCAGTATCTCACCGGTCTGCGTCACCTCGAGCGCCAGTTCGAGCAGCAGCTCACCAAGCCGACGCCGATCGCCGCCTGTAAGGCGCCGAAAGCGCTCGACAAGGAAACGCAGCCCGGCAACGAGTCCTCGCTCATTACCTCGCGCCACAAGATGATGACCGATCTCATGGTCATGGCCGTCGCCTGCGATCAAACGCGCGTGTTCAACATGAGCTACAGCGGCGCCAACACCACCAAGCCCGGCTACGAAAAGCCGCACCACACCTGCACGCACGAAGAGCGTCTCGATGACAAGCTCGGCTATCAGGTCAATGCGTCCTGGTTCACCCGCCGCTCGATGGAAGCGTGGGCCTACTACGTGGAAGCCTTCTCCAAGGTGAAGGAAGGTGATGGAACGCTGCTCGACAACGTGTTCATCCAGGCCGACACCGACGTCGGTTATGCGCGCGTCCACTCGCTGGACGGCTATACCGCCATGACCGCCGGCCGCGCCGGCGGCAAGGTGAAGACCGGGATCCACGTGGCGGGCAACGGCACCTCGATCTGCCGTCTCGGCTACACCGGTCTCAAGCTCATGGGATGCGACGTCGCAAATTGGGGCACCAAGAGCAACAACAACTCGAACGCCATCAGCGAAATTTTGGCCTAAACACCGAAATCTCTGCAAAGAAACGGCGGGAGCTCCGGCTCCCGCCGTTTTTCTTTGCGTGTTTCGCGTTCGATCGGCTCACCCCGCGGTCCTCGGCGGGAGATGTGGGATAAATGTCGCATCTCTCTGCGGTTTGTCTCGATTTTGAAAAATTCTAAAGTTTTTGTAACGGAACCCGGGTAATTTCGCCCCCAAGACCCGGCTAAGGAAGCCCGGGCCGAACACTCTCTTGGGGAGACCATCGATATGGCTACGTCCAAAAGCCGCACGCTGATGCGGCATGTCCACATTTTGTCTGTGACCACCGCCCTCACGGGCGTTGCGTTCGCCGCTCCGGCGGCCTTCGCCGCCGATGAACCGGCTTCGCTGGATGAAATCGTCGTCACCGGTTCGCGCATCGTGCGC
>JAYRTJ010000054.1:0-21290 GCA_041919675.1 Rhodospirillaceae bacterium
CATTTCTTGATATTGGACTTCCGATATGGCGAGCCGGCGACATCATAAATCACGCACTGTTACTCTCCGATGCGATACAGAAGCGCAAATTGGGCAAGGTCGAACAAATTCGAATTGACGGACGGTGGACGGGTTTGGCCGGGCGGCAGTTTGTGGATTGGGCCTCGCCAACGCTTACTTTCGCTCGCTCAAGGCAATACCGATGCCGTTTACCCGAGGTTCGGAACGTGGTCGAAGCGAAGAAGGCCGATCTTGCCAACAACTCGGATGCGACACTTCTCGCGTTGGTGAAGCCGCTATACGACGCGTTTGGAGCTAAAGATGAAGATCTGCTGGATGAGTTGCTTTCTCAGCGAAATGACAAGAGGCGGCGCGGATAATGCGGAGATGCGATTGCAGCAGCTGGATTCCGCACAGCGCTTGGACGATCTTCGCCAACCTCCGTCCAATCGGCTCGAGGCACTCAAAGGCGACCGGCGCGGCCGCCACAGCATCCGCATCAATGATCAGTGGCGCTTGTGCTTCAAATTCGCGGGCGGCAAAGCATCGGACGTTGAAATTGTCGATTATCATCGTTGAGGAATTTGTGATGCCCAAGAACGGTATGCCTGCCATCCACCCCGGAGAGTTCCTGGCCGAGATCCTTGAAGAAACGGGCCTTTCCCAGGCGGCGTTCGCGCGAAGAATTGGCGTTTCGCCCATGCGAGTGTCGCATGTCATCGGCGGGCGCAGGCCCGTCACTGCCGATCTTGCTCTTCGCTTAGGGCGGGCCTTCAGGCAGACGCCGGAATACTGGTTGAACCTTCAGGTCGCCTACGACCTCAAAAAGGCCGCGACCGGGATTGGCAAACGCTTGGAACAAATCGCGGCTATTACCGACGCCGCGTGAATTTCCGGACTTGGGCGACGCTCCACTGGTTCGCAGTTTCATCACCTATGGCACCCCCATTCGTGATTAAGATGGGCACCGAAACTCGTTCGGACAGCTAAGATGGACTCCGCACTGCATCCATGAGTGTCACGATCCGTACAGCAACCTTGGACGACCACGGTACCGTCGAGGCTCTTTTCGTGCGGGCATCACTTAGCAACGCGAACGACCGAGAGAAGCTTCTCGCGAATCCGCACTTCAGCTATCGGCGGATCAAGATATTCCTCGGCCGGGACGGTCATGTCATGGGCTTCGGGCGCGCCTTGCGGCTGTGGCAAGCCGCACGCCTTCAGGTGCCGCGCTTTATGCAGCATCCGACGCGAGAGCGGCGAGGGCGGCCTTGGGATTGCGCGCGACGACCACCAACAGCGAGCGTGCCGCCGGGTCGATGGCATTGCGCCCCTGTTCCCAATTGCGGAGCGTTGCGACAGGAATGCGCAACGCTTCCGCAAACTCTTCCTGGGTCATGTCCAGCCGCTTGCGAATGACCTGTGGCGTAATCACGTCTTCGATCCGGGGCGTGCGCGCCGAAGTTTCACCGTCCTCGCGCATGTGACGGCGAATGTCGCTTTCAGTGGTCGCGGCGATCTTCGTCCGGTCCATTTTGGGCTTGGCGGCTTTGATTGCCTTTAGAGATTTACGCACCATTGCCATAGCTCGATTTCCTTTTTTCTTGCACGTCGCGCCGAAATAATCCGGCGCACGTCGCCGCGATCCGTGTAGATGACGGCCAGCATGACGTTATCAACCGCACCGACAGCCACGACGCGGGTTTCACCCCAAGTATCGCGGACATCGCACCATTCGATCACGGGACCATCGAAGATCAGCGCCGCCGCGTCGAAGCCAAATCCGCGCTCCGCCACATTGCGAAGGCTTTTTGCCGAATCCCACTCAAAGTCCATGGGATATACTACGCTATTCGCGTAGCATTGCGCAATCGCAAACTACGCGAATAGCGCAGTCCCCCGGATGACGCGACTTTAAGGCCAATGCGTCACGTCGCACGTAGTTAAGGGATTGGCTGGCTGAACGCCGGATCAAGGCTGTGATCCCTCCCAACCCAACACGAAAGAACCCACACCGCTACGATGCCGAGGCCGACAAGGCCCGAAACTTCATCGAACGTATGTTCTGTCGGCTCCAGGATTATCGACGCATCGCCACTCGTTACGACAAGCGCGCCGACATATTCCTCTCCGCCGTTCTCCTGACGGCAGCGATCACGTGGTGGACCTCATTGAGTCCGGACCCTGGTACGGGGCTTCACGCTGATCGCAGCCTTTAAGAACCGGCGGTTTTTGTTTACGGAGTCTGTTGCCGGGTGGCCATTTAAACAATCGGATGTGATCTCATCGGGTTTGCCGGGCAGATTATTTGCGGCCTACGTCTGGTATTCGGGCTAGTATCAGAATCAAACGGCTCGGTGGGAGTCCCGAAAAGTCCTTTTCGTGATCGGTCGCCACGACGCAATCGTTTGCGTCGGCAATGGCGGCGATAACCGGTGTAAGGAATGCGGTCACTGCTTTCTTCACCGGCCATTGGGCTCAGCTTCGGGACGCCGCGACCTTAAAAATGAACCGCCGATGACGCCGGATTCGACCGACCTTCATACCCTTTCGCCAAATTTTGCCTCGAGCCCGCTGCTCGAGGGGCTCGACGCGGCGCAGATCGACGTGTTGCGCGCCGCGTGCCTGGAGCGCGATTACGCCGCCGGCGATGTCATTCTCGCGGCCGGCACCGTCAGCGCCGGCGTGCAATTCGTCGAAGCCGGGGCGGCGGAGGTTCTCGCGGTGAGTGCGCAAGGCGGCCGGCCCGTGCCGGTGGCGGTGCTCGGCCCAGGACAGGCCTACGGCGAGCTTTCGGCCCTTACCGGCGGGCTCGCGATCTCCACCGTGCGCGCGGCGGCAACGCCGACGCACATCCGGACGCTGCTGCTTGGCCGTCTCGAGAGCCTGTCCGGCGGACACGCGATCAGCAATGTTCTCATGCGCAATATCATCCGCGTGAACCAGCAGCGCCTCTCGGCGGTCAACATGAATTACGCCAGGCAGCTCGAGGAGACCCTCGGGCTTCTGGCCCTGCGGACGTCATCGGCACGCGTGTTCATCCTCGTGCTCACCCTCATGAGTATCGCGCTGCTGGTGAATTATTTCCTGGCGCGCACGCCGGGCATCGATGTCTATTCACCCGCCTTCGCCTGGTCGATGCTGATCACGCTGGTGCTGCCGAGTTTCATCCTCGCCTGGCGCGAGAAGCTCCCCTTGAGAACCTTCGGAATTACGACCCGGAACCTGGGCCGCGATTTGGCGTGGAGCGCGGCGATGACGCTGGGCGTCATCGCGCTCGCCGTCGTTGTCTTGCTCGCCATCGGTTATCCCGTCGCGGAAAAAGTCAGTTTGAAATATGTGATCGCATATGGACCGGCCTATACGGTGCATAGCTTTTTCCAGGAGATCATCGGGCGCGGGGTGATGCTTGGCATGATGCTGCGCATTTTCGACAGCCGGACCTGGGGCCAGCGCCAGATCTCGAACGTCGCGGTCAGCACCATGTTCGCGCTGATGCACATTCACTTCGGGCTGACGACCGTGGCCGTCACGGGCGTCTTCAGCCTGCTGCTGGGCAGCTATTATATGATCTACCGCAATGTCGCGGGGCCGACGCTGATCCACATCGTCCTCGGCCTCGCCGCCTTCATGCTCGGCTTGATTTGAGCGAGCCGCGACGATCTGCGGTGTTCGATAGGGTGCGCGCAAAAATCGTGATAAGAACTCGGCGATGGACTATGTGCTTTATGGCCTCGGCGCCGCGTACCTGATTTTCGGGGCGGTCTTGACCCAATCGATGCTGGCGGCCATGCATCGCCGCCGCCACCCCTTGCGCGATTGGCTGTTCGGCATCGTCGGCATGCCGGTGCTTTTTTTCGTCGGCCTCGTCTTCATGGCCTGCGAAAAACTGTGGGCGCGGCTGTTGCCGCTGCTTGCGTTCGAGAAGCCTGAAGTCATGCGCGCCGGGCCGGACACCGCGCCGCAGAAACCCAGGGACGGAAAGTAGACAGGCCCCTTGCGCAATTTCCATTTCCCCGGACGTTCCCCGTCGCGCGCCCGCCACGGCATGGCGGCGACGGAGCATCCCTTGGCGTCTTTAACGGCCATCGACATGCTGCGCCGGGGCGGCAGCGCCGCGGACGCGGCCGTCGCGGCGGCGGCCGTGTTGGCCGTGGTCGAACCGATGGCCACGGGCGTGGGCGGCGACGCCTTCTGTCTTGTCGCCAGCGGGGACACGGTCGAGGGTTACAACGGCTCGGGCCGCGCGCCGGCGGGACTGTCGCTGAAACTGTTTGAGGGGTCGGGCCTCAAGCGGATCCCCGTTGACTCGCCCCATGTCGTGACGGTGCCGGGCGCCGTCGACTGCTGGCTCTCGCTGCTCGAACGCCACGGCAAACTCGACCGCGCCGCGGTGTTTGCGCCGGCCATTGCCTATGCCATGGAAGGTTTCGCGGTGACGCAGCGCGTGGCCTACGAGTGGGCCATCGGTCAGCCGAAGCTCGCCAAAAACAGCAATGCGTCCGCGCTGTTCCTCCCGGGTGCGCGTCCGCCAGGGGCCGGTGAAATCTTCCGTAACCCCGGGCTGGGCCGCGTATTGCAGGATGTCGCGCGCCACGGCCGCGCGGGGTTCTACGAAGGCTGGGCCGCCGAGGATATGGCCGAAAGCCTGCGGGCGCTGGGCGGCACGCATACGCGCGCGGATTTCGCCGCGCACCGCGGCAATTGGGTCACGCCGGTCCGCGGCAATTATCGCGGTGTGGACGTGTTCGAAATCCCGCCGAACGGACAAGGCGTCACCGCGCTGCTCATGCTGAATATCCTCGAGAACTTTCCGCTGAGCGCGTTCCCGGCGCTCAGCGCCGCGCGTTTCCATGTGGAAGCCGAAGCCACCCGCCTGGCCTATCAGGAACGTGATCGCGTGATCGCCGATCCGGAACGCGAAAAGGTCGATGTCCTCCACTTCACCGATAAAGCCTTCGGCAAGGAACTCGCCGCGCGGATCGATATGAAGCGCGCGGGCGCCGCGCTGCCGCAAACGCGCACGGGCGACACGACCTACCTTGCGGTCGCCGACGCCGACGGCCTGATGGTCTCGTTCATCAACTCGATCTATCACGGCTTCGGGTCCGGCATCGCTTCGGCCGCCGGCGGCGTGCTCTTTCACAATCGCGGCCATGGTTTCGTGCTGGACGCCAACCATCCGAACGCGCCGGCCGGCGGCAAGCGCCCGTTCCACACCATCATCCCCGCGATGGCGCGCAAGGACGGCCAATCGTGGCTTGCCTTCGGCGTCATGGGCGGCGACTACCAGGCGGTGGGCCATACGCATGTGCTCACCAACATTGTCGACTGGAACATGGACATCCAGGAAGCCATCGACTGTCCGCGCGGCTTTCTGTTCAACGGCGAATTCGCGCTGGAGCAGGGCGTGCCCGGCGCCGTGAAAGCGGAACTCGCCGTCCTGGGCCACAAGGTCGTGGCGGCGCCGGAACCCATCGGCGGCGGGCAGGGCGTGATGCGCGATTTCGCCGGCAACAGCTGGATCGGCGGCTCCGATCCCCGCAAAGACGGCTGCGCGCTGGGGTATTAGCCGCCCCCGCACCTAGTTTCGGGGACAGTATACTTAATTGAGAGGCGCGAAGACCGCTTCCCATTCGGTGACCAAAACGCGCGCCGATAGAACCCGCGAGCGGTCACCACGCCATGCCGCGCCGCAGCCTGGTTCGAACGGTATATGCGGCGCTCCGCGGTTCTCAGATCACGCCCAGGGCGCGCATCGCCTCGGCAACCCGCACGAAACCGGCGATGTTTGCGCCAAGCACGTAGTCGCCCGGCGCGCCGTACTCATCGGCGGTGGCGGCGCAGCAATCGTGAATATTGTGCATGATTTCCGCCAAACGCGCTTCCGTCTGCTCGAATGACCAGCTGTCGCGGGATGCATTCTGCTGCATCTCCAAGGCCGAGGTGGCGACCCCGCCGGCGTTCGCCGCTTTTCCGGGCGCGAACAAAACGCCCGCCTCTTGCAGCAGCCGGATGGCTTCCGGGGTGGACGGCATGTTCGCGCCTTCGCCCACGGCCTTCACGCCGTTTTTGATGAGCGCGCGGGCGTCTTTGCCGGTGAGCTCATTTTGCGTCGCGGACGGCATGGCGATATCGCAGGGAACGCTCCAAACCGATCCCCCTTCGATATAGTGGGCGCCTTGGCCTTTTAACCTGGCGTATTCGGAGACTCGCTCTCTGCGGACCTCCTTGATTTCTTTTATGAGGTCGAGATCGATGCCGTTTTCATCGACGATATAACCATTCGAATCGGAACAGGCCACGATCACCGCGCCCATTTGCAGCAGCTTCTCCATGGTATAGATCGCGACATTCCCCGAGCCGGAAACGACCGCGCGCAGCCCGCTGACTCCCATTTTTTTGGTGGCCAGCATGCGCTCGACAAAATAGACGGCGCCGTAGCCGGTTGCTTCTTTGCGCGCGCGCGAGCCTCCATACACCAGGCCTTTTCCGGTGAGGACACCCGCCTCGTAACGATTGGTGAGGCGTTTGTACTGGCCGAACATGTAGCCGATCTCGCGGCCGCCGACGCCGATATCCCCCGCCGGCACGTCGGTATATTCGCCGATATGACGATGGAGCTCCGTCATGAAGGATTGGCAAAATCTCATGATCTCGCCGTCGGACCGGCCGCGCGGATTGAAATCGGAACCGCCCTTTCCGCCGCCGATGGGCAGGCCGGTAAGGGCATTTTTGAACGTTTGCTCGAAGCCCAGAAACTTGATGATGCCGAGGTTTACGGAGGGATGGAAACGGATCCCGCCTTTGTACGGCCCCAATGACGAATTGAACTGGACGCGAAATCCGCGATTGATCTGCACATGCCCCTGGTCATCGACCCAGGGAACGCGAAAAATAATTTGCCGTTCAGGCTCGCAGATTCTCTCGATCAGAGCGTCGCTGGCGTAATCAGGCTTCTTGGCGACGACGCGCCCGAGACTCTCCAGCACTTCGCGGACCGCCTGGTGAAACTCTTCTTCTCCAGCATTGCGGCGCAGCACTTCATTCAGCAAAGGCTGTAGCTTCTCATCGACAACGGACAATGTGCGATCTCCCGAGAATCCGGCTCACCGCACCTAAAGCGCTGCGGTTTCGTGCGGGGAGTACGCGGTGCTCAGCCTCCGAGTCAAACAGGAATCGGGATACTTATCCCTGAATGATTGGCCAAAAAGTCCGGGCGCACAAAAAATATGCGATCGGGTTCGCAAGTCCTGAATTGCTCTTTATTTGAGCGGGCAGGGGGCGCGTCGTTGCAAACGTCCAAACGAGTTGGAAATGACTTCGACGCCGGCGTTTCAAGTTGCTTTCGCCAGGGCGGCGCCCTGCTCACGCGGTGTCACCCGTCCCTATCGAGGCAGAAGATAAACAATGGCCGACCTTAAGCTCGCAAAACTCCCGGATCGCGATCCCGTCACGCTCTCTCACCGTCAGCCCGGAGCTGAGTCGTAAGCTCTCCGACTACACCGACTTTTATAATGCGACCTACAAGTCGCAGAAGCCGGAGAGGGTGAAGGATTTGGCGCCGTATATGTGGACGCCTACGTGGATTCCGACGCGGCCTTCACCAGGGCCCAAAAGCAGAAACGGATACCTGACTGTTGCTGATCTGGCGGCAATTCTCGGCCTGAAGCCGCAGACGATCTATAATCGGCTTTGCAGTCGGCCCGACTCGTTGCCCCCGCCATCCCATCTTCCATGTACGATCCAGGCACGTCAGAAATAATGTCCTCCCATCGGGGGCGACCGACCAAGGCGGAGCAACTCGCACGTCGCCGCCTCAATGAGGCAGAATCGGGTGTCGGCAAGTGAGGCTCGGTCTATAAACCCGCCGCTTAAAGGGCGAAGGGGCCGATTCCGCCCAAACTTGACAAATTGTCCTTTATAAGAGACAGTCCATGGAAATCGAGGTGCGCCAGACCACTGAGTTTGCGGACTGGTTTAGTCGTCTGAGAGACCACGAAGCGCGGGCACGCATTAACGTCCGTATCCGGCGGCTCTCCCTCGGCAATCCCGGCGACGTGAAGGCCGTAGGGCATGGCGTATCCGAGCTGCGGATCGACTATGGGCCGGGCTATCGCTTGTATTTTATCCGGTCTGGCACAGCCATCGTTGTTCTGCTCTGCGGTGGCGACAAACGAACTCAAGAACGCGACATCGCCAAGGCTCATGCGATGGCGGACGAGTTGTAGAGGAAGCATGGCTCTCGAAACGCGCAAATGGGATGCAGCCGAAAATCTTCAAAGTAAGGAAGATGTCGCTGCCTATCTCGACGCCGTACTTGAAGACGGTGATTCCGAACTTCTTAAGGCCGCGCTCGGAGACATCGCGCGCGCCAAGGGAATGACGGAGATCGCAGAGGCTACGGGTCTCGGACGCGCGAATCTCTATAAGGCGCTGTCACCGGAAGGGAACCCCGAGTTCTCGACCGTCGCAAAAGTTCTCAAGGCGCTCGGTCTCCGGCTTCATATCGCCGCATGATCTTCACCTATCTGGACAACAACGTTATCGCGCAGGAGAGCCGGGCGATCGTCTGTCCACCCCTTCACCCGCGCCAAAATAAATAATTTTCAAATGCTTATGGGCCGCGAAAGCGGCCTGAATAATTTTTGGCACGGAAAAGCTTGCGGCGGTGACGCGGTGCGCCCTGAACCGCCGGCAGGGCCGAACAACACCAAACAGCGAGAAGTCCCCGCCGCGCGGACCTCGGGCGATGCGCAACGTGCGCCGTTTTACGCCGAAATTTTTTACGCCGGAATTTTGTTGACAAAATCCCTAAATAATATACAATGTCCCCCGTTTCGTCCCCTTTACGGAGGTCGCCCATGGAGTCAAATCCAAAGCCCGCATTGATCGCGGTATCGGCCGGCGAAGGAACCGATCCGCGTCCCGCATTCCCGGTTCATGTCTTGGGAAGCCGCCTCTCACAGGCCGCGCTTGCCGTCGCGCATCGCACGCAGGCGCCCGTGGAACTGGCCGCCCACGATGTTCTCACCCTCGCGGCCATGGCGGCGCAGCGGCTGATCGGCGTGCGCCTGCCCACCGGCGAGGAGCGGCCGGTCTCGTGTTTCTTTGCCTCCCTCATCGACCACGAGGACGGCCGCCGCGCGGTCGAGAAGGCGTTGATCGATCCCGCCCGCCTCTGGGAGCGGGCCTTCGAAGACGAATTTCCGCGGCGCGTCGCGGCGCATGTGGACGAGGGCGTGGAGACCGGCGTCCAGCGCGCGCAGCCCGTTCGACGGCTGAACCTGTTCTACGACACGCGCGCGCCCCAGGCCGGCAATCGGTACCACGGGTTTGTTCGCCAGTCGGGTTTGTTCGCGGCTCATCCGCATGACTTTGTTCAACCGGGGCCGTCCCGCCGCGGCGAAGCGTTCGCCTTGTGCCGGATCTGGACCGGCGCCGTCATCAAGCCCGCCGTGGGACCTGTTTTCTTCCCGCGTCTCAGCCTTCACGTCGCCGCCAGCCTGCGCGCCGGCGCGGCCCTTCTGAACGACGCCGAGATCGCCGAGAGCGGTCTTTCCGCGCGCCTGCTGCTCGCCGCGCCCCCGTCACGCCTTGGCCGCCGCATCTTCACGGAAGCCGACGGCGGCGCGTTGCCCGGCGAGGCCGCGGAGATGCTCGCCTATCTGGGCGCGCTCTTCGAGAAGCCGGCCACCGCGGATTCGCGCATCATTGTGTTTTCGAAGGACGCCGCCGCCGCCTGGCTGTCCTTCGCGCGGGAAACGGAGAGCGCCCTGGCGCCGGCGGGGCCATTCGCGCCGATCGCCGGCTTCGCCTCCGTCCTGGCCGAGCATGCCGCGCGCCTCGCCGCGGTCATCGCGTTCATGGAGGATTGTACGCTCGAGGAGATCGACGCCGCGCAGCTCGCGCGGGGCATCGCGCTGGCGCGCTTCTATGCCGAGGAGCGCCTCTCTCTGCAGAACTCCGCCGCGTTCGCGCTCAGCGAGGAGGAGAAAGAACAAATTTTGCAGGACTGGCTCCAGCGCACGAAAACCGAGACGAAGGTCACCCTGCGCGACATCTGCCGCGCGGGCCCCAAGGCGACGCGCAACGCCGACATCGCCTACAAAATCATGCGCCGCATGGAGCGCCTCGGCATCGTGCAGCCGGCGAATGAGGCGTTCCAGGGGGCCGCCGCGCCGCGCCGTCCGCGCGTCACGTACGCATGGCGCGTTGAGAAAGACGCCGGGCAGGATGTCGCCTGATGTCGCCCGCATGTCGCCCGGCGCGGAAAAGCTGTCAACGCCTTGCGGCGTTTCACGAATTTGCCCCATGTCGCATGTCGCCCATGTCGCCCGCCCGGTCTTGTTATAAATCTCGCGGACACGCTATCGGTGGTAGGGCCCAGGCCCGGTCACCGGTTGCTCCGCCCGCCCGCCGGTGCTCTAATTCGCCCGCCTTGGCAGCATTGGGCGCGAGGCGGGTGTGGAGGAGGATCCCATGAAACGTTTTCTGATCGGTGCGCTGATGTCCGGTGCGGTGATGATGCCGGCCTATGGCGCGCTCACGAATGGGGAGTCTGCCCCCGACTTCACGGCGCAGGCCTCGCTGGCCGGCAAGGAATTCACGTTCTCCCTCGACGCCGCCCTGAAAAAGGGTCCGGTCGTGGTGTATTTCTATCCGGCCGCCTATACGCGCGGCTGCAACATCGAAGCCAAGACCTTCGCCGACAACGCCGACAAGTTCGCCGCCGCGGGCGCGACCGTCATCGGCGTCTCGCAGGACAACATCAAGAAGCTGAACGACTATTCCGCCGATCCGGAATATTGCGCGGGCAAGTTCCCGGTCGCCGCCGATGCGGGCGGCAAGATCACCGCGTCCTATAAGCTGAGCACGATGACGCTGGACCGCAAAGTGACCGATACGCGCGGCGCCGACGTGACCCATTCGCTGACCGAGCGCACGACCTTCGTGATTACGCCGGACCGCAAGGTCATCGCGACTCTGTCCTCCAATGACGACAAGGTCGCCCCGCACGAACACGCCGAGAAGTCCTTGGAAATCGTCCGGGGCCTGAAGAAATAATTTGAGGCGATGCAAAGCGAGGCGGGTTCCATCCTGGAGCCCGCCTCGTTTTATTTTGGGGAGGGGAAGTTTCGCATGAAACGGTCATGGATGGTTTGCGCCGCCGCGGTCTTGTCGGCGGGTCTCGCGGGCGCGGCGGAACGCAGCCCCTTGAACAAGGAGTGGCGCGGCAAGGTCGCGGAACTGGGCCAACCGGCCGCGGACGAAATCGTGCTGACCGCCGCGGGCGATGCGATCTGGCTGGATAAGTTCTCGGACAGCAAGGACGCCCGGCTTCAGGCGCTGTTCGAAGTCATGCGCGCGGGCGATATTTCTTTTATCAATTTCGAGATGGTGACCGCCAACAGCGGCTATCCGGCCATCAAGGAAATCGCGAAGTCCGATCCCTCGATCGTGAAGGAGTTCGTGTGGGCCGGGACCGACGTCGTGTCGCTGGCCAACAACCACATGATGGACTTCGGCCCCAACGGTCTCGAGACCACGCGGCGGACTCTCGACGAGGCCGGGATCAAGCACTCCGGCGCGGGCGCGAACCTCGCGGAAGCTTTCCGTCCCACGGTGGTCGAGCGCAAGGGGCTCAAAATGGCGCTGGTGTCGGTCATGGTCTCGCCGACCCTGACCATTGGAACCGGCGCGGGTGAGAATTCAGCGGGCGTGGCTTGGGTGCGCGGCGCCGGCGTCCGCAAACCCGACGGCACGACGGTGATCGCGCCCTGGGAGTCCGACCTCAAGGCGATGGAAGAGGCGATCAAGGCGGCCCGCAAACAGGCCGACCTCGTCGCCGTGAGCCTGCACATTCACTGGGGCGGGCTCGACGTCATCGATCCGGACGGCAAACAGGTGGTCGCGCGCGCGGCCATCGATGCCGGCGCCGATATCATTCTTGGTCACGGGCCGCACGTCATCAACGGGATCGAGTTCTACAAGTCGAAGCCGATCCTCTACAGCATCGGCAATTTCGCCTTCCAATTCAAACCCGAGGCCTACACCTTCTTTCCCGAGACTCTCAAAATCGTGCAGCGCCTGTCGAGCGATCCGAAGCTGTTCGAAAGCATGATCGTGCGCATGGTGCTCTCGCCCAGGGGCGAATTCCGGCGCATGGAGCTGCTGCCGGTCGAACTCACCCCCGACGGCGTTCCGCACTTTGTGACGGGCGAGAAGGCCGATGCGATCCTCGCAAAAGTCAAAACGCTGTCCGATCCGCTCGGGACCAAGGTCAACCGGAACGGCTGGTATTCGCTCGTGGACCTGCCGCGTGTTCCTTGATCAATCACTGCGCCGCGGCGGTTTGCGTGCCGGCCGCGGTCAGCTCCGCGGCAAAGGCGTTGGCGCGGCGGACCATGTCGGCCATCTGGGTCGTCACCGGGATGGCGATATTGATGTGGTTGACGAGATCCAGGGGAATGGATTCCCCTGCGTGCTTGCGCCGTTCGTAGGCTTCGCGTGTCAGCGCGGGGTACACCTGTGCGACGTTGATCGCGCGCACGACCCAGCGGCCATCGGTTGAGTCCACCAGCGGCGCGCCCGAATTGCCGGGCCACACGTCGCAGGTATGTCCGACCAGGCCGGGCGCGCGCGGGAACTGGGCATTGCGCAGAAGCGAGGCGAACGAACATCCGCTTTGTACCGTGCGCGGCGTCGCGCCGTCATAATCGAAGGTGAGGGAGACGCCGGCCATGGTGTAGCGCGCGGGTCCGATCTCGGCGACATTGCGTTCCATCGGACCCGGGGGCGCGAGAGTTAACGGTGCATAGTCGACCGGTTCTTCCAGGACGAGGGCGATGACATCCTTCCGGCGCGTGCGCGCGCGCAGCGGCAGATCGGTCTCGGAGACCGCCGTGAACTGGAATTGATGCAGGATGCGGACTTTACGTCCATTGGCGGCGCCCTCGGGGACGTAGACCCAATCGCCGTCTTGGAATTTTCCGTCCTCGCCAAAGACGTTATGCCAGTTGGTGAGGATGACGCGCGGGCCGACCAGGAACGCGGTGCCTATGCCCGAGAGCACGCCGTTCCCGGCGTCGGCGCGCATGATGTAACCGACCGCGCTGGTCCACGGGAGCTGCCCCGTATCCGGCTGGCGGTTGTCCTCGCCCAGGATCGATGCGCGTGCGCTGGACGGCGCGGCCGCAAGCGACAGCACAGCGCACACCATTGCGCCCGAAGCACGTAAGGAATCACCCCAGCCCATACCGGCAAGACGTTAGCCGAAATCCGGCGCATTTGAAGGAACATTTTCCCCGCACGCACTTCAGCGTGTCCGGCGCCGCCCGCCACGACTTACGATTTCGCGAGGACGGCGTGAGCGCCCCCGCGCTGGTTGCCGCGCGCGCTATTTCGCGCTGCGCTTGGCGACGACCTTCGCGGTCCGGCCCGCCAAAACGACGGTGGCCTCGATCGAGTCTCCCGTCACCTTGCCCTCGAAGGCCAGCGGCTGGGTGCCGCCCGGTCCGGGGATCCGGGCTTCGAACGTGAGGGAATCGCCCACGAGGACAGGGATGTCCATGGAGGCCTTCACGGCATCGGCCTGCACAGAGCCCGCGACCTGTTGGTAGGTCTGCGCGATGTCGGCGCTGTAGTCCTTGCCGTTCATGCGCCATTGCCAGGTGCCGTTCACCTTGGCCGGCACGACCCAGAAATAGAGCGTGCTGCTGCCGTGGCTCTCGAACTTGTCGGCCTTCCAATCGCCCAGCGCATAATCGTGCGCGACGATCCGGGTGCCCGGCTTCATGTCGAGCATCTTGGGCCGCAGCTTCAGCATCATTTCCGGCAGGAGATAGAGCGGAAGCAGGGTCGCTTCCGAGAAATCGAATTCGAACATGTCGCCCTGGTGGAAGGTGACGCGGTCTTCCACGCCGGCCTTCTTGGCGTTTGCTTTCGCTTCGGCGACGCGTACCGGATCAAGGTCGATGCCGACGCCTTTTTTGGCGCCGAACTCCTTCACGGCGGCGATGGGCAAGCGGCCGTCACCCGATCCCAGGTCGTAAACAATGTCATTGGGGCCGACCCCGCCCATGGCGAGCATGGACTTCACAATCGGTTCGGCCGTGGGGACGTAGGGCGCGTCCAACTCGACGCTCGGCGCGTCGGCGGGCGCCGAGAACTGCGCGGCGCCCGCGCTCGATGCCAGCGCGGCGACGACAAAGCCAACAGTGAGGACGGTTTTCATTGTTCGTGTATCCCCCGGGATCGATGGGCCCATAGTCATCACGACATCATGAAGACCCGCAAGGTCTTTATGAGGCCGAGGCCCGGACGGGCGCCGCGCCGGGGTCCGCCGCCGCGATCCAGTTCCGGATGGCGTCCTCTTCCGCCGCGGCGACATCCGCGCCGCGCTCCGGGGGCGCCGGATGAATGGGCGCGCCGTCCACGATGTGCGCGCAAATCCGGTCCAGCATCATGTCCTTGCCGGGCGCGAGGGCGCTGTAATCCGTGAAGCTCATCTCGCCGATATGCCAATCGCTCTGTTTCACGAGCGGGAAGGGGAAGGCGTAGCGGAAGAAGGCCACGGCGGCGTAACGCCAGGCCGTGCGCGCGAAAACCAAAGGATCCACCGGCTTGCGCGTCACCGCGTCGTTCAACATGCGCAGGTAGTCGGCGGGGCTCGCGGGGGTGGGCAGGCTCGGCTGGGCGCTCACTTCCATGGATCCGCACCGGATCACGCGCTTGCCCAGCGCGGCCATCTCGACGCCGATGGTGCTATGCCAGGTCAGCCCCAGATCGGCGAGGGCGGCGAGATTGTAGCTGTTGAGCGTTTCGCCGCTGCGGACAACGCGCACATTGTCCGGCAGTTCATCGGCGAGTTTTTCGTAGAAGGCCAACTCCTGCGCGTTCTTCGAGAAGGAGCGCTGGCTTCCGCTATTGGGATGCGAACGGATCACCAGTTGGATGCCCGGGTGTCGGCGCACGAAATCGACGGTGGCGTTCACCCAGTCCTCATGCCGTTCGAACACGCCCCCCGCGAGGCCCGTGCCGACGGTTTCATCGAGATTGGATGTGAAGAGCACCCACACCGGTTTCGCCGGGTCGAGCCTGAGCGCGGCGCGCGTCTCTTCCATGCGCTGGCCGCCGACGATGAACGCGACAGTGTCCTTCTGGCCGTGCCAGCGTTCCTTGAAGAGTTTACCCACCGCTTCGATCTCGGACGGAATCAGCGGCGTGTCTTTCCAGATTTCCCACTGCGCGACGAGATCGCGGGAGTCGATGCACTGGCGCCCTTCGAACAATGTCAGGTGGCCGGGCATGAAGCCGCGCTCTTCGACCAACGTGCGGATGCCGTAAAGCTTGCCGAGTTCCAGCGCCGTGCGCATCGGTCCCATGCGGCCGTTGAACAACAGCAGGAAGTCCGGTTTCTCCTCTTCGAGAAGGCGCGAGAGGCCGACGGCGGCGAGGCGGCCGCTGTAGAGGTAGCTTGCGTAGGCGTGGGCGGTTTGCGGGTCGTCGAGGTCGAGCATCGAATGGCGCAAATGTTTGTGAACGCTCGAGGCGACCCACGCGCCGATCGGCCAGTCGCCGAGGCGCGCTTGAGCCAGTTCGCGGCCGCGAAAGCCATGAGCCCAAGCGGCGGCGTCGCTGAAGTCTTTTGTCGTCAGCCAGCGGCCGAACCAGCGATAGGGCAATCCCCAACTGGCCATGTGCGCGGCGACGGACGATTGGCAGATCAGGCACGCGTTGGCGGGTTTCTTCGCCGGCGCGCCGTTGGCCGGCTGCAGGACGTCGCATTCGCTGAAGACGGAATCGCAGGTGACATAGCTCACCGTGCAGCCGCGCATGCGCAGCGCCTGAAGGATCGTCACCTGCCGGGCGCTATGGATCGACCAGGTCGTATAGGGTGCGAAGCAGACGATATGAGGGGGGCGTTGGAGGGGCACGGGGAGGAGCTTATATGAGAACCGCCGCCGCCGTCTGCGGCCGGCGCAGACCGAAGGTGTAATGTAGATATCAGGATTTCTAAAGTAGACTGTAGCGTGTTACGCAGCTTTGGCTGCCGATGACCCCTGATTTCCTATAAGATGGGCGATCTTTTGGAACCAAGGACGACCATGCGATCTCTCGCGCGCCGCACCGTGAACGGCTTTGCTTTGGCCGGCCTGATGATGGGCGCGGCCCACGCCGCGCCGGCCGATCCCCGCCACTACAAGTCCGAGCCGATGCCGCCGGGTTTCCAGGTTGTCGCGACCGAGCTGGAAGGGCCGGTCTTCGCCGATCCCGCGGGCAAGACGCTGTACACATGGCCGCTGAACAAGATCCGCAACGGCGATATCGGCGAGGCGAAGAACAAGCCGTCCCTTTGCACGGACGCGGTGATGAAGGTCACCTCCGGCTTCATGAGCCCCTATCCGGGCGGCTTCGCGTTGCCGGAGTTGGACAAGCGGCCCTCATGCGTACAGGAGTGGCCCATCGCGATCGCGCCCGAGGGCGCGAAGGCCGTTGGGAAGTTCGCCGTCGCGGATCATCCGAACGGCGCCAAGCAGTGGACCTACGACGGATATCCGCTCTACACCTCCGTGCGCGACAAGCAGGCCGGTGACGTGCTCGGTTCCGCCGGACGGCAGACGGGCGGCGGCGACGGCGGCGTCTATCGCCGTCCCGTGGCGCCCAGGCCGGCCGTTCCGCCGGCGTTCAGCGTCCACACGGTTCAGCTCGGCCGCTTGATCGCCGTCACCACCGGCTATTCGATCTACACGTCGGACCGCGACGCCGTTCACAAATCCAATTGCGACGCGCTGTGCCAGAAAAGCTGGAAGCCGGTGCCTGCCGGCCAGCTCGCGCAGCCGGAAGGCGACTGGACGATCTTCCAGCGGAGCCCCGGCCTGAAGCAGTGGGCCTATAAAGGCAAACCCGTCTACACCTTCAGCGGCGACGAGAAGGAGCGCAGCTATCAAGGCGGCGATGAAGCCGGTTGGCATAACGTGTGGATGCAACAGGCGCCGCAGGCGCCGGAAGGTTTTTCGGTGCAGGACACGCACACCGGCCAGGTGCTGGCGGCGCCGAACGGCAAGACCATCTATCTCTACAGCTGCACCGACGACGCGCTCGACCAGCTGCTGTGCGATCACCCCGCCGCGCCGCAGGCTTATCGTCTCGCCATCTGCGGCGGCGGCGATCCGGCGCGTTGCGTGAAGACGTTCCCCTACATTCCCGCGCGGGCGAACGCGAAGAGCGGGTCGCATGCTTGGACGGTGATGTGGATCGATCCGGCGTCGGGCCGCGAAGCGAAGGCCGGCGATGACGGTGCGCAGAGTGTGTGGGCGTTCCGCGACCGCCCCGTTTACACCTTCGCGGGCGACAAGGCGCCGGGCGACGTCGAAGGCGACGCCTGGGGCGAGTTCAATGGCCGCAAGAACGGCTTCAAGGCTTTCTGGCTGCGCGACGACTTCGACCGGAACGGTGAGTAAGATGGCGATCTCCGCGATGAAAAACATTTTGCGGACGGCAGCCGCCGTTGCGGCGCTCGGCGCCGGTGCGGCCGCCGCCGCTGAGGAGCCGGCCGGCGTGAAGAACCGCACGATCGGTTATGTGCTCACCGACTATGACTTCGCGACCTACCAGACGCCGGATGGAAAAGCGGAATGTCCGGACGGCTACAACGACGGCCCGCGCGAGCGCTTCGAGCGGTTTTTCCCGAAAGACGGCGCCAAAGGCCCGCTGACGGGTGCGCAGATCGCGCGCGAAAGCGCCATCTGGGGCCCGACCATGGAAGACGAGCCCATCGCCTTCAAATATGCGCAAGGCAAAGTGGCCATCGGCCTCGATCTCGACGGCAAGACCGGACCGAACGACTTCGTGAGCCCCGACGGCGAGAAGGGGATCGACAACCAGCTGTATCGCGCGCTGGGATGCGTGGTGAACCGCCGTGCGCCGGGCGGCTCGCTCACGGTGTTCGTCACGACCTTCATGCAGCGCTATAACTACAACCGCGTCCTCCTGGAGATCACCGACGTCGACAGCCTGGTGAACGACGACGACGTCACGCTCACCACATACCGCGGCCGCGATGGTTTGATGATCGACGCCGCCGGCCAATTCCTGCCGGGCGGTTCCAACCGCGCCGACCACAAGTGGGGTAAGAAGTTCATCGCGTCCTTCAAAGGCCGTATCAAAGACGGCGTGCTGACGACCGATCCGATCCCGAATTGGTACATGCCGGCGAAGTACACCTTCCAGGACGTCACCACCCGCTGGTTCCGCGACGCGCGCTTCCGTTTGAACCTGACGCCGGACCGCGCGTCGGGTCTGCTCGCGGGCTACACCGACGTTGAAAATTGGTACCGCCAGATCATCCGTTCGCTGTCGACGCATCACCTCAGCTATGGCGAAGAATACGCGCCGCCGCTTTACCGCGCGCTCAACAGGCTGGCCGACGCCTATCCCGACGAAACCGGACACAACACCGCGATCTCGTCCGCGCTCGAGATGAACTTCGTGCGCGTCTATGTGACCCATCCCGAGCGGCCCGTCGCCGCGAATGAAGGCTTCGCGCCCGCCGACGCGGCGCGCCAGGCCGGCGCGGAGCGCTGATCATGAGCGACATCTCCAACATCAAGGCGGCAACGCAGACGTTGGAGACGGGCCTTCGCGACAACGCGCGCCAGGAGGCGTATTTCGACGCGCTGAAACGCGCCGCCGACGAACGCAATGCCGCGATCGAAAAATTGGAAGACAAACTTGCGGTGTCTTCGGCGGTCGCGGCGGCGGCTTCGGGAACGCCGGAAGAAGCCAAAGCGATGGCCTCGAAGATCCGGGCCAAGGCCATGCGGGCGGCGGCGGACGGCGCCGATGCCGGCGTCTTGGACTCCATGGTGCGCGACATGGAACGGCTCGCGAAACTCGCGGAAGAAAACCGCGCGCGTGAAAAGAGCGGCGGCAAGGACGTGAGCGGGGCGGCGATTCCGGTCCTCGCGGCCATCGCGAAATCCTGATCGCCACCTCGAACAGGAGGGGATATGCGTAAGTTCGGTTTGGCGCTGGCGGCGCTTTTCGCGACCGGCACGGCCCATGCGGCCGACGTCACGTTCACCGACCCCAAGAAATTCATGGATGCGACGTTCGATCGTCCGCGCACGGAACGGAACCTGCGCGAAGTGCAGGACGCGGTCGCCAAGATGTTCTCGCAGCTCGCCGACAAGTATCTCGCGCCGGGCCAGACTCTCAAAGTCGAGGTCCGCGACATCGATCTCGCCGGGCGCATCGTGCCCACGGCCGCCAACGATATCCGCGTCATGAGTTCGTCGTCGTGGCCGCGCCTGGCGTTCGCCTATACGGTCACCGAGAACGGCGCCGTCGTGCACAAGGGCGAAGCCGACATTCACGACTTCAACTACCTGACCGGGTTCAATCGTTCCTTTATCGGCGACCGCTTGCGCTATGAACGCCAGATGCTGGCCGATTGGTTTCGCAAGAACCTCGCCGCCGAGGACGCCTGACGCGTCCTTCCCGGCGCAATGTCGTCCTTTCTAGGACGCCTTGGCCGCCGTGCGCGCGCCGGCGAGTTCCAGGATCTTGCTTTCCAGCTGATTCCACTCGACGGGTTTCGCCACCACCGCATCCGCGCCCGCTTCGACGAAGGTCTTCACGTGATCGGGAACGACGTCGGCCGTGAGCGCGATCAGCGGCGTGCGCCGGCCGGACCCCGCCGTCTCGGCCTTATGGATCGCGCGCATGACGTCGCGCCCGTTCATCACGGGCATGTGCATATCCACGATGATGCAGTCGTACGCGTTGGCGGCCGCCGCGGCGACGGCGGCCGGTCCGTCTTCGACCAGGGTGACTTCGAATCCCCGCCGCAGGAGCATGATATCGGCGAGGGTGCGCATGTTCTTGTCGTCGTCGGCGACCAAAAGGCGCAACGGCGTTTTGCCGGCGCGGGGCGCGGGCGGCGCCGTGCGCTCGAGCGCGCGCCCGATCGGCACCGGCGGCGCGAGCGCGCGTTGAACCGGAATTGTGAATGTGAAGGCCGATCCGCAGCCGGGCTGCGAACTCACCTTCAGTTCACCGTCCATCGCCGTCACCAGATGGCGGCAGATCGAAAGGCCGAGGCCGGTGCCGCTGTGGTTGCGCGAGGTGGACATATCGGCTTGGATGAACGGCTCGAAAATCCGTTCCATGTGCTCCGGCGGGATGCCCACGCCCGTATCGGTCACGGAATAGGTCAGGTCGAAGCCCACGTCGTCGCGCAGGCTCTGCTTGACGTGCACGACCACGGCGCCGCTCCTCGGCGTGAACTTGATCGCGTTGTCGATCAGGTTGGTGAGGACCTGGCCGATGCGCAGCGCGTCGCCGACGACATGATCGGTGATCGGACGCTGGTGTTCGATGCGCAGTACGATGCCTTTTTGCGCCGCGCGGTTCTCGAAGACGGCGCAGACGTTCTGCAGCGTTTCCGAAACCCGGAACGGCGCCTTTTCGATCGGGACGACGCCGGTTTCGAACTTGGCCAGATCGAGCACGTCGTTGAGCACGGCCAGCAGATTGCGGGCGGACAGGGTCAGGTTTGCGATCAAGTTTTGCTGCTGATCGGAGAGCGGTGTGGTTTTCAGGACGTCGGCCATGCCGAGGATGCCGGTCATGGGCGTGCGGAGTTCGTGGCTCATGTTGGCCAGGAATTCCGAGCGGACCTTCGCGGCCTCGTCGGCACGCTTACGTTCGGTCTCCAACGAGCGCAGCACGGCCGAAAGGCCGATGAGCGGCGCGATGCTCGCGGCAAGGAAGCCCACCGAAAAGGCGGTCCAGCTCAGCGCCGTCATATCGTAGCTGGTGGGGTTGAGCGGAAGAGGAAGGAGATCGAGGCGGTAGCCGGCGTAGAGCAGGCCGATGGAGGCCAGGCAGGCCGCGACGACACCCATCGCGACGCGCCGCTCGAAGAAGCAGCCGGCGACGACGATGGCGGAGATGTAGTACATCATCACACCGTTGCCGCGGCCGAAGGCGATGATGCCCGATGTCGCGACGATATAGGGAACGGCCGTCACGACGCCGGCGCGCAACGTAAGGCTCAGTCTCTCGCGAAAGGCGGTGGTGAGCAGCAGGAGAAGGAGAAGCGCGAGGTGCAGGCCCATGACGGGCTGCCAGCCTTGCTCGACGCCGCGCAGCAGGCTGAAGCCGACGGCGGGCACCGCCAGCAGCGTGAGCGTGGCAAGAATGGCGTTGCACGCCTCCGAGCGGATGTCGCGTAAGGTCTTTGCGGCACTTCCCAAGGAACGGTCCTTTTATGACGCCGAAGC
>JAYRTJ010000055.1:0-20945 GCA_041919675.1 Rhodospirillaceae bacterium
CCGCCGTCATCAGGCGCATCCGCTTGGCCGTCGCGTCGCCCGCAGGCTCTTGCGGACCCGACACCGCCGCAACAGCCGCACCCCGCGCCACTTCCGGCGCTGAGGGGCCCGAACAGCTCGCAAGGCCAAGGGCCACCACGGCGGCGCCCGCCGCTTTGACCATCTTCAGATAACCTGTGTCTTTCTGGTATCGCACGTTAAATGCTCCTCCCAACCGGGACGCCGTTTATCCCCGCACCACGAAAGGAAATTGCGTTTAGGCTAACCCGTTGACGAATAAGCTCACCGTCACCCGGACCGCCTCTGAAACGCTCTCCCAAGCGTGTGCCCTCCCTAGCTTAATACGCATTAGGCGTCATCCAGCGCCACGCGGCTGACACATTTCTCTTGGACTTGGCGGAAAAATTGTATGCCGCGCCGCACCCAAAGCGGCGTTAGAACTTGAAGCGCAGCCCCATGTTGAAATACCGGCCGAACGGCTCGTAGACGTTGCGGTTGGTGGGGCGGTTGAAACTTGTGGGCGGCTGCAATGAGATCGGGGGCATCTTGTCCCAGACGTTGGTGACGGTCAGATAAAGCTGACTGTCCGAGCCAAGGGCGGCGAGGTCATAGGTGAGTGTCATGTCCGTGTAGAACGCCGCCGGCACGTCGTTCTCATCGACGTAGATGCCTTCCACCTTCGTCGCATCCATCAGGTTCTTCGCGATGAAGCGTTCCTGAACGTAAAACTCCCACGCGCCGACTTCGTAGGTGAGTTGCAGGTTGACGCGCCAGCGCGGATTCACCGTATCGCCCAGCGTCTTGAGCAGCGCCGATCCCGGCGCGCGGCTCTGCGACTTCGTCAGATGCGTCGCGAGCAAGGACAATTGCAGCGGATGTTCGAACAGCTCGGCGTCGTACTTGGCTTCGATATCGAAGCCCGCATTCTCGACAACGGCGAGATTGAGATAAGGCTTCAAGATCGTGAGCGCGCCCGCGTTCAAGATGACCTTGTCGCAGAAACCCGGCACGCCCAGATGGCAATTGTCGACCGTTTGCTGGTCCGGAACGATGTCGATCGCGCCCTTGATCTTGATGTCGTAGTAGTCGACCGAGAGCTGGAAACGCTCGAAGAACGTCGGCGTGAAGACAACGCCATAAGTTTGGGTCAGCGCCTTCTCCGGCTGCAAATTCGGATTACCCATGGTGAAGGTCACGGCCGGGACCGTGGTGCCGCCGGCACTCGACGGATAGGTCGCGTTGATGGAGCCTTGCGTCGCCGTATTGAAAAGCTCGAGCAGGTTCGGGGCGCGGATGTCGCGCGAGACCGTGCCGCGAAAACGAATGTCCGGCGCCGGCTGATAGTTGCCCCCGACCTTCCATGTCGTCACGCCGCCGGAGGTCGAATAGTCGGTATAGCGAACCGCGAGATCGGTGCTGAGCGACCGCGCCCACGGCGCGCCGCTGACCAGCGGAATGCCAAGCTCGAGGAAGCCTTCCTTCACGTTGTAGGCGCCGTCGAAGGGTTGCGGATTGAAAAAACGGTAAGGGCCAAGCTGCCCATTCAATGCCGGCGGACCGCCGCGCATGCCGGCGAAGCTCACACGTGTGGTCGAGAGCGGATTGACCGCCT
Organism: Rhodospirillaceae bacterium; assembly: GCA_041919675.1. Taxonomy (GTDB): domain Bacteria; phylum Pseudomonadota; class Alphaproteobacteria; order Rhodospirillales; family Rhodospirillaceae; genus SHVO01. The sequence continues at coordinate 1,613 of JAYRTJ010000055.1, forward strand.
GATCGGCCTTCTCCGTCCGGTATTCGACCCCGGTCGCGACCGAGATCGGCCCGGCTTCAAAGCCAAAATCTCCCAGGTCGCCTGAAAAACTCGCGGCGAAAACATCCTGTTCGAGATGAAGATCCTTATACGCGTCGCCGACCGTCCAGCCTTGGAGTTCCTTCGCAACCGAGTTCGTGCCGAACAGATTGATCGGCCGGCAGCCGGGATCGAGCCCGGTGCCGCCCGGCAGGAAGGTATCGCCATCGTAGTATTGCGAACGGCAGACGATGTTGCCGGTCACGGGATGCACGACGGCATCGGCCGCCGCGTACATGTTGCGCGAGATCGGCATGTTGGTTTGCATCAAGAGCTGACGCGAGCGTCCACGCGAATAGGATACGTCGTAGTTCCAGTAGGAATCGAACAGGTTGTCCCCCTCGAAACCCACCGCCTGACGGAACACGCGGACCTTGCTGACCACGTGCATCGGTTCATATTCCTTGAGGTAGCGGCCCAAGTTGAACGAGGTGATGCCGTTCGCCGCCATGGCTGAACGGATCGACGCCGGAATGAATGGGTTTCCGCTATAGATCGTGTATTGGAAACGCGCGCCCGTCTCGATCGGCAGCTGGCTCGGATCGTCGGCGACGGCGCGGGAATATCCCATCTCGGCGTAGAACCGCAGTTCTTCCGTCAGGCTGTATTCGCCGTGCACGAAATGAGCCATGCGCCACTGATCGTTCGCGAAGTTGATATTGAACGTGTGACCGTCGCCACCACTGGTGAACGTGGTGCCGGGGCTGTAGCCGTAGTTGAACGGTGTCGGAACGGCCGCATCACCGACAAAATTCGTGCCGCGCAGGAGCGTGTTGACGATGAGGCCTCCGTCGGAGCCGTTCGAGGCCTTGAGATCGTCAACGATCAGATTCTGTGGGCCGCTTCCAGTGGTATTCGGGATCAGGCTCTTCTGAACATCCCACCACGGGCGATCCATGACGTCGCCGATACGCGTGCCGTTCTGATTGAAGTACGTCGCACTCGCGATGACATGCAGCCTGTCACCGGCAAATGTATCGCCCCAGGCAAGTGACAGCTTATGGTTCGGAAGATCGTAGCGGCTGGCAATACCGCCGCCGGCCTCCCCCTTCACGCCGACGAAATCCGTATCCAGCACCAGGTTCAGCACGCCCGCGACCGCGTCGGATCCATACGCCGCCGATGCGCCGCCGGTGACGATATCGATGCGCGACAGCAGGTTCTGCGGCATGACGTTGATGTCGACCGAGTTCTGCGTATTCGTCGCGATCACGCGGCGGCCGTTGAGCAGCACAAGATTGCGGTTGGCGCCGAGGTTGCGCAGGTTCATCAAGCTTTGGCCGTTCGTACTGCCTGACGCCCCGCCGCTGTTCGTGTTTCCGACGACGCTCGCGCCGAGCGCCGGCAACTGCAGCAGCGCGTCGGCGACATTGTTGGGCGCGGCGGCAAGCAGCGTACCCGCCTGGATCGTGGTGACGGGCGTCGCGGTTTCGAACCCGGTCCGCAGGCGCGAACCGGTGACCACGACCTCCTCGACCATGACCGTGGGATCGGGCCGCGCCACAGCGCGCGGCCCCGGTTGCGCTTCGCGCGCCGCCGCTTGGGTCGCGGAAGGCTCTTGGCTTTGCGCCGGCGGACTCACATTGGCGACGATGAGTTGCTCGCCGTTGCGTCGCAAGGTCAATCCCGTTCCACGCAACAGCCCGGCCACAGCCTGCACAGGCGTTAAACTTCCTGAGATTCCAGCCGAAAAGCGGTCTTTAAGCTGATCCGGGGAAAAGACGATGCTGACGCCCGTCTCCTGCTGAATGCGGCGCAGCGCCTCTTCGACCGGCACGACGCCAATGCTTAAGCGGTAACGGCGGTCGAGCGATTGCGCCGAGACCGGGGGCGCCATGACGAGCGTGCCTACAATGAGGGCGAGCGCGGTCGCAGGCAGCAGACGGCGCGCGGCAACGCCCCGCCCTCCCACTTCCCGCTTCGATGAGTTCCCCCGCTCGTGATCGGCGCGCACAAGACCTCCCCGTCCCGCTTGCGGCACTGCGACAGCGCGTCCACCCGTTACGTATAGACATGACGCGCTTAGCGCGAAAAAAGTATGCATAGACGGAAGCGAATGTCAGTGCGGAATTCGCGTACACCTGATTATAGTGTGGCGCTGTTGCAGGCATGACATGGGGGATGGGGTCAGCCGGAAATGTCGAGCGATGAGCCCAGTAAAGCTCGATTTGCAAAGATCGTTGCGACCTACGAAACGGAACTGAGTCAGTTCCTCTCGCACTACATGCCCAACAAGGCGGACGTCGAAGACTGCGTCCAGGAGACCCTTCTCAACATCTGGCGGCAGGAACAACGGGGGCTTCTCCGGGAGGACGCGCGCGGCTACCTGTTCACGGTCGCCCTCAACGTGGTCCGCGATTTCTGGCGCCGCGACCGGGTTCGGCACCGAAAGGCGCATGTCGAGTTGTCGGAAGACCTGGCCGAAATGCGTAGAATGGGTATGGACAAGCAGGTTGCCGAGCGCGAGGGCATCAGGCTGATCGAGGCCAGTCTCGACCAGCTAAAGCCTTCAACCAAAGCAGCTTTTTTGCTTTATCACGTTGAAAACCTTACGCCCGATCAGATCGCGGTGCGCCTGGGAGTCTCGGTGCGCACGGTGGAACGAGAGATGGCGCGAGCCTTGGAGTATTTCCGATCGACCTTGGGAGGGGTCGTGAAGGATCTTTTGGAGGAATGAGATGTTAGCCCCTGTCCCCGAAACCGCCGCCGAGTGGATGGTGCGCCTGAACGGCCCCGCGTTGAGCGAGGCCGAACGGAAAGCGCTGTCCCTGTGGCTCTCGGAGGATTCCGCGCGCCTGAAGGAGCTTGAGGAACTGCGGATCGTCTGGCAGATCGCCGGACGTACGGTCGTCTCGCCCGACGTCACTGCACGCCTGACCGCCGGCATGGAGCAGGCCGCGCGCCCCGCGCGCTGGAATACCCGGCGCGGCGCGATCGCCGGCGCTCTGGCCGTTGCCGCTTCGATTTGCGTTGCCGTGATCGCCCAGCGCGCCGATCGTTCGGACGCGGTTACCCTCGTCAACGGCAGCAACGTTCAGACCGCTATCGGCCAGATCCAACACTACACCCTCCCGGACACATCGTCCGTCACCATGGCAGCGGATTCCGTAGTGTCGGTCAATTTCACCGAAGGCCAGCGCGAAATCGCGCTTGGACGGGGCGAGTTGTACCTCCAGATCGCTCACGACCGGGCGCGTCCCTTCATGGTCATGGCCGGAACCCATAGTGTCACGGTGACCGGGACCCAGTTCAATCTGGATTTCGATGCCGTGCGCAACGTGCTCGAAGTCGCCGTCACCGAAGGCAGCGTCAATGTCGGCCTCGGGGCCGGCGCGGACGCCCAGAAGATCGAGAAATTGAAGGCCGGCGACGTCGTTCTGTTCGAAGCCTCAGGCGATATGACGCGCCGCCGTGTGACGCCGAGACAAGCCGCGGACTGGCGCGAAGGCGCCCTGCACTTCGATCAAACCCGCTTACGCGATGCGATCGTGGAAATGAACCGCTACGCCGCGAAACCGATCGTCGCGACGGACGAGAAGATCACGACCCTTACATTGACCGGCCGCTTCGAGGCGCGCGATACCGCCTCATTCATCTATGCGCTGGAAACCGTGTTCGGTCTCAAGACCGTCGAGACGCCCCGCGCCTGGGAAATCTCGTTCCAGAATTAAAGACACCGGCCCTGCCCGCCGCAACGGACAGGGCCGCGCACCGCGACTTCAGGCCTTCATATCCTTCGAGCAGATCTGGATCCCAAAGCCGTCCGGATCCTTCACGGAAACGCTCAGCTTCTCCGCATCGACCGTGGGATTGAGATTGCGGCGCTTCAACTCGGCTTCCACCGCACCGGCATCCCAATTGTCGAGCGTATAGGCGATGTGATCCACGAACGGCTTGTTGTCAGGCTGGCGCGTTTTGCGCACGACGAAGAAGCTGTCGCCGAAACCGAGATTGCACTGTTTGCCGTCGTCCTTACTGACTTTCATGCCAAGAAGGCCGGCATAGAAGTCGCGCGTGCGCGCATAGTCCGCGACGCCATAGGAGACATGGTTGATGGCGACAGCCTTAAAACTCTTCGCCTCCGCGCCGAACGCGGGCACCGCGGTTCCGGCGGCAATCCCCGCCGCGAGGGTTTGCACCAGGTGCCGGCGCGAGATGTGGCCGCGCTCAAACTGCTCCAGAAGACCCGAGACGATTTTATCCATGCTCTCCTCCTGCAATGAGATGTGTGATGTGAACCTCAGGCGCCCTTTGCGCACTGCCGCAGGGCCATGACCGCATAGGCGGTGCCGATGGTCGAGACATAGTTGTGCATATTGTCGGCCCATAACGACTTCGTGAACCAGCGCCCGGACTCGCGCTGATTGGCTTTCAGCCACGTGACGCCGTTTTGGATCGCGGGGCTGTCCGCAGGCACGCCGCTTTTGCACAGCGTGTAGAGCACGAACCCCGTGCCATAGCCGTCGGAAGAACCGTTCTTGTCGTTGACGCCGCCGTCCTCACGCGGCCAGTTGCCGAGGCTCGCCACCGACCAGCCGCCATCAGGGCGCTGAAGTTTCAGCGTGCGCGCGATCAGGTCCTTCCTCTTCCCGTCGCTCATCAGCTCGGGCGCTTTGAGGGATGCGCGCATCAAGACAAGCTCGCCGTGCTGGTCGCGCGCCGGCGTGGTGGCGAGATAGCGATGCAGCTTCTTGAGGCCGGCTGCCGCCGCGGGCTTGTTGAGATGTTCCGGGGGCAGATAACTCGCGGAAATCGCCAGCATGGTCATGACGTAGTGGGGATCGTCCTCGAGAAAAGGCAGCGCCTTTTTCGGATATTTGAACGACCCGTCGGGACTTTGCATCGCCCAGATCTGGTCGAACCGTGCGAGCGTCCGCGGGTCCTGCGGCACCCCCGCTTCGCCGTCCGACATCGCGAAGGTCCCCGCGATGATGAGACGGTTCCACAGGATGTTGTTGTTGGCGCGCTGCTTGTCGGGCGGCACTTCGGCGGTATTCGGGTTGTAGCTCGCCAGGAAATCAAACAGCGAATCACGGATTTCCTTTTCCGTCGCCGCGTCGCGCTCGACCAGGAACGGCTCGGCCATGATATGCGCGAGATTGGTGTGGCAGGTGCCGCACTTGTTCTGGCGCGTCCACTTCAGCGACACCGTCTCGAGGAAATGCGAGGCTTTGGCGATCGACGCCGCCGCGAGTTTCGGTTCGCTTGCCTCGGCTTTATAACCCTCCAGATGATTCGGCCCGATTTCCGCGCCAAAAGCCGATGTGGCCGCAAACAGAAAACCCACGGCCGCTGCAACAAATCGCATCGCAAACTCTCCTACTTCGCCGCGGCAACGGTCCGCTTCTCCGGCTTATCGGAATGCAGGATATGCGCCTGCACGAACTTCAACTCATGCGCCGAGGAGATGGCGGTGTTTTTGCCCGTCGCTGGATCCGGATAGGCGTCAGCCAGCCGGCGCGCCGCGCGCACAATCGAGGCCAAGGCCATCTGGCCATAGCTGGCATGGTGCGCCGCGCCCCAGTTGACCGACAGCTGGTGATGCCAATCGTCGATGTCGACATAAGCGCCCATGAGCCCGTCCGCCGATGTCGGCGTGAGCTTCAATCTAAAGCGGGCCGCCTTGAACGACTGATCGACGTTGGTCTGGAAGGTATCGGCGTAGGGAATCATGAGATCGCCGGGCTCGGTGATCAAAACGCCATCCGCGATCTTGCCCTTCAGGTTGTGGATGTAGCGCTTGCCCCAGCGCTCGTCGACCTTTTGCGTGGCCCCGGGAATGATGTCCTTGCCGTTCGCGCTCGTGAGCAGCGAATTGAGCCCGCGATAGGTCGTCACGGTCACGTCACTATCATTCGTGAGATCGTCCACATCGGTGATCTCAAGCAGCACGCGGTTGAAGTTGTACCGGCGCATATATTCGTTTTGGAAGAAATAGTAGGAGCCGTCGGGCCCCCGGAATCCCGCGACGCAGCCGATCACGCGGTACAACTCGTTATCGATGCCTTTTTCGCCCTTAGGGCCGACAAAATCTTTCGGGCCGACCTTGCCGTCGAGATCGAGCCCGATGCCGACCTTGCCGACGGCCTCATGGTAGGGCAGCGCGCCCTTGTCCGTCGCAGGCTCTTTCTCGGCGGGAAACCAGATGTCGGACTCACGCGACAGGTGCGAGTCCACGACGCCGTGCTGCTTGTCTTCCGGAAAGAGTGCCTTGAACTGCTCGCGCGGGCCATCGTTGAAGCCCTGCGGGCATTCGCTCTTGCCATCGGGGGTCTGATAGACCGCCCATGCTTTGTCGACGAGCACATAGCCGATCTTTCGGCCTGGAGGACTGTCCGCCTGCGCGGCGGAAATCCCGAGCGCCAGAGCCGCACTAGCGGCCAGATAAAAAAGATGACGTGTCATATTGAGCCACTCCCGATGGACAGGCCTCAACCAGCATTGTTGTAGAAGTCGTCTCTCAGCCAGAACGCTTTGAAGCCGTTACGCGTGCCATAGAACTCACCGAGCGCATCGCCGTTCACGTCGCCTGGCTTGTCGTTGAAGTAGGTGTAGACGGGCCGGCCACGGTACGCCCAAACGTGCATCGCGCCCGCCTGTCCTTGCACGGCGATCCGCCCCGTCATGGGATCGATGTCGATTGTCGTCCAAATTCTATTGGGCGACTTGGCGTCCGCGCGCGCCGGCACGTAGCGCCAGGTTTTCAAGCATCGCGCGGCGTCCCCACCGCCGCACACCGCGAGCCTGAATTGCTGCGGTGTGGTCGGATGATCGCAGGCCAACTGATCAAGCGCATCGTCGCCGCAGGAATAGAGATAGATGGTCTGACCATGTTCATCGGCCAGGACGATCCCGGCGTGACTGTCTCGCTCCGTGAAGCCGGCCGGAACCGCAGGCGCATGCATCGTGTAGACATTGTGCCACCCCGGCTCATCGCTGCCGATCTGGCTGCGCAGTTTCGGATCGTCGTTGTAGGTGTACAGCGGCCGGCCCCGGAACGCCCACTGGCGCACACCCTGCGAACGTTCGAACACCGTCCACTCTCCGTTCGGCTGAGCGGCCTTACCCGCCGGCACCGGCGTCCATTTCGCCAGACACTCCTTCACGCAGTTCGACGCATTGGCGCCGTCACCGTCCCAGCTATAAACGGAGTAGCCGTTCTGCATGACGATCATCCGTCCGCTGCCCACTTGGCGCACAGCGAAAGCCGGCGGCACGTTCGAACGAGGCGCGACGGGCTTGCGGATCGCCGGTTCATCGCCACCGCCGATCTTGCGGTTGCTGCCGCCGAGAACGTCACCGGCGCGCGCATCAAGAACGGAGGTATAGAGCGGGTAGCCATCGTAAGCCCATTGCTTCGCGCCGTCACGGCGTTCAATGACGGACCACTTGCCGAGTTCCTGCGCGGTGGACGGCGCAAGTACCGGCGGCCACACCGCCTGGCAGCTGGGACGCTCGTCGACATCCGGCATGACGAGGCCGCCGGGATAGGGGCTCATGAGGCCCGAGCTCACGCGCTCGACTTTATCCGTGCAGTTGGACGGCGTATTCTTGCGGTCGCCCGCCTCGCCGTTGCGCAAACTCCGCGTCGGCCAGGAATACAACGTCTTGCCCGCGGCATCGACGAAGATCGGCCCTTCGAGTTCATTCACGATCACATTGAAGCCCGGCGGCATCGGCTCGGGCACGTAGCTCTCGATCTCGCGTGCGGTCTGCGCGGCCCCCACGCCCGACATTGCGCCTGACGCCGCGCACACGAGCGCCGCAATCACCGAAATCTCCGTCCACAGCTTTCTCATGCACCCTCCCAGGTCCATATGCGGCTGTTCTTCCGGCGCCGATTATGCGCGCGTCCGTCCGAAATGAGATGGGAAAATCGCACGCTGGGCCAGGTTTTTCGCGCAAAACCGCGTGTGTCCTTTCCTTCTTTGCATGAGTTTGTGAGAAGCGCTAATGATGCGCCGCACCCGCCCCCCGGCGGGCCAGAAGTCAGGACGAAGATCACCGATGGAAGCGACCACGCACACCTTCACGGGCGCACACGGCGACGCCATGGCCTACCACGAGATGGGACCGGCGGACGGGCGCCCCGTCATCCTGATCCACGGTTTGTTTTCGAACGCGAAGGTCAATTGGATCAAATACGGCCACGCCGCCAAACTCGCGGACAAAGGCCGGCGCGTGATCATGCCGGACTTGCGCGCGCACGGTGAAAGCGCGCGCAGCCACAACGCCGCCGACTACACCATGGACATATTGGCCGACGACAATCTCGGACTGGTCGGCCAGCTTGGCTTACAGCCGGGTGAATACGATCTCGGGGGTTATTCGCTCGGCGGGCGCACGACCGCGCGCATGCTGACGCGCGGCGCAAAGCCCGGTAAAGCCATGCTCGCAGGGATGGGACTCGAAGGCCTTCTCGATCTCGCCAATCGCGCCGACTTTTTCCGGCGCGTGCTTGAAGGCGCCGGCACGCATGAACGCTTTTCGAGCGAATGGATGGCCGAGGCCTTCCTGAAAACCACCGGCGGCGATGCGAAGGCGCTCCTGCTGCTGATCGGCAGTTTCCCATCGGTGTCGCGTGCCGCGCTCGCATCGTTGGAAATGCCGATCATGGTGCTGACCGGCGCGCAGGATCACGACAACGGGTCCGCCCGCGCGCTTGCCGACGAACTTCCCAACGCCACCTACGTTGAAGTGCCCGGCAATCACATGAGCGCGGTGACTCTCCCGGATTTGGGTAACGCCCTCGCGCGCTGGTTCTGACGATTTCTACGACATAGCGTCTGAAGTTTTTCTCCCATTTGTCGTAACGCCCCTTCGATTGCGCGACGATCACGAGTCACGATGCACGCAACACGAGCGATTTACCCTGATCGGTTCAAAAATTTCGTCCTCACAATCGCCGCATTTCGGAACGTTAATAGTCTCGGCGGGGCGATAGGAAGGAAAACCGATGCAGAGATTCAAATCCGCGAAATTCGCAGCCGCGCTCATCGCCGTCAGCGCCCTTGGCCTCAGCGGCTGCGCCACCAAAAAATTTGTGAATGAGCAAGTGAGTCTGAGTGACTCGCGCACGCAAACACGGCTCGATCAACAGCAGACTCAGTTGAGCCAGCTCGATAAGACCGCCCAGGATGCGCTCAAACGCGCGACGGACGCCGGCAAGCTGGCGGAGGGAAAGTTCCTCTATTCGATGGTCCTGTCGGATGACTCGATCAAATTCCCGCTCGATAGTTCAAAATTGTCTCCGGAGGCCGAGCAGCGTCTCTCGGTGTTCGTCGACAAGCTGAAGAGCGAGAACCGAAACATTTACCTGGAAATCCAGGGCCACACCGATGCTACCGGCGCCGACACGACCAACCAGCGTTTAGGAGAACAGCGTGCCGAGGCGGTGCGTGTGTTCATGAACCGGCACGGCGTCCCGCTGAATCGCATGGCGACCATTTCTTACGGGGAAAAAGATCCCGTGGCCGACAACAAAACGCGCACCGGCCGGTCCGAGAACCGCCGCGTCGTGTTGATCGTGATGTCCTAGCAGCTGTTGGGGCCGCGCCCGTTTTTCTCGGGGCGGCCCCATCTTTTTCGTTAGCGGTCCGCCGGGCTCTTCACCAAACCCAACAGGTCCGACCAGCGCCACGTCTCGGCGCCGATGGCGAAGCGCGTGCCGTCTTGGAGAGACAAGCTCACCAGCCCCTGCATTTGTTTGGTGCGGCACGCTTCCGGGGCGAACGCCAATTCCCACAAAAGCGCCTGCCGCACCCCCGACAGGCCTCTGCCGTCCTGTTCGGCGGCCCGTACCCAATCGCCGTTCCACAACATCACCGCTTTGCCCGCACGACCCGCACGCACGACCGCGCTCTGCACCATGGGATCGCGGCGCAGCGCTTGTTGCAGGACGCGCGCTGTATTGCAGCCGCCTGTGCCGCCTCCACCACCCGCGCCGTTCCCACCACCAATGCCCTCGCTGTCGGCGTTCACCGCGCCGGCGAGTTGTGAATCACTCATGATGTCCGATGTATCGGGCACGTGCGGCTCGATCACTTCAACGGGTTCGTCCGCCGGAACCGGCGCCGGCGTGGGCTCCGGAACGGCGGCGGCTTCAGATGTGGTCTCGGCAATCTCTTGCGGCACGCCGCTCCCACCCGGCGGTCCGGGCGGGCCTGGAGGATCGGGGTCATCCTCCATCATGTTGACGATGATCTGCGAGGGCGCGGCATCCGGTGGATCGGGCCCGATCTGCAGCCACAGAAGCCCCGTCACCAGCGCGATATGGGCGGCGATACTCACAATCCAGCCGACGGAAAGTCCGTGCGGCTTCTGGGATTGTTCAGAACGCTCGTCTGAGAGGGAGCCTGCGCTTCTCGTCATGTTCACAGAAGAACATGGCCGCGCGGCAAGAACGTGGCGAAATCGCCAAGTCCACGCGCTCCGCCGAACAGCCGTTCGCGGAGCGCGTGTAAAGGGGGCGGCTTAACGCTCTGCCGGGGTTTGCGCCGGCTTATTGTCGGAGGCGATTTGTTTGCCGGCCGATTCCGGATGCTGGATGAAGACCTGCGTCATATTGAGCGTGATGGCCGATGACAGCGCCGTATTCTCACCGGTCTTCGGATCCGGATAGGCGTCCGCAACGCGGCGCATGGCCCAATAGAATTCCGGCGAGTCCAAACGGTCATAAGCCAGATGGTGCGTGGCGTAACCGTTGGTCCAGTCGAGCAGAGTGGCGACATCGAAATAGCCGCCCATCATGCCGTCGGCCTTCGTAGACGTCAGCGACAGGCGCAGTCTCATATCGCGGATCTGCAGCGCGCGCGGGTGACCGCCTTCGATCTGCCAGGCCCAGGTGATGTTCTTCTCGGGTTCGGTGATGAGCACGCCGCCTTCGATCTTGCCTTTCAGGTGCTGGATAAGCGGCTTGCCGTAACGTTCATCGACGCGCTGCGAGCCGCCCGGCGCGGCTTTTTCACCGGTCGCGTCGAGCAGGATCGGATCGCGGCCGCGCATGATCGTGACATCGACGCTCGGATCGTCGGCAAGGCTGTCGACGCCGGAAATCTCTATCATCATGCGATTGTATTGGAAGCCGCGCAGGAACTTGCTGGCGAACAACTGCACCTGGCCGTCGGGACCGCGGAAGCCGGTGTTGCAGCCCGTGACGCGGTAGAAGGCGTTGTCGATGCCTTTCTCGCCTTCGGGGCTGGTGAAATCCTTCGGCCCCACTTTGCCATCGAGATTCAGGCCGAGCGCGGTGCTGCCCGACGTTTCGATATACGGGAACTGCGCCGGATGATCGGCCGGAAATGAATTGAGGCCTTCACGGGCGAGGATGGTGTCTTCCATCTTGCCGCCGGCCGGCCACAACGCCTTGAAGATCTCGCGCGGCCCATGCGGGTTCAGGCCTTGCGGGCATTCCGCTTTGCCGTCGGCGGTCTGGTAGACCGAGAAGTGCGCGTCCGCGACCACATACCCGATGCGCCCGCCTTTGAGGGGCGCGGTTTCGTCGGCTTGCGCGGCGCCTGCGGCCATCAGCGCAAATAGCGACACGGTGGTAAAAGTCTTCGAAAGAATGCTCATGCCTGTTTCCTTTTCGAATGTCGCCGCTCAGCCGCCGCGTCCGCCGAGATCGCGGATCCAGAACGCCTGATAACCGTTCCACCGGCCATGCCATTCACCGGTGTTGTTGCCGAGGAAATCACCCGGCGCCTTGTCCGGGGCGTAGGTGTAAACGGGACGATCGCGGTATGCCCAAACGTTCAGCGCGCCTTGCTGGTTAGGCTGCGCGCGGCGGCCGGTGTTGGGGTCGACCCACACCGTGGACCAGAGACGGGACTCGCTCTTCGCGCCCGCGCTCGCCACGACATAGGGCCAGGTCCGCAGGCATTTCGCGACATCCTTATTGCCGCACACCGCGAAACGGTACTGCTGCGGGCTTTCCATGGTGTCGCAAGGCGTCATGTCGGCGGAGTCTTCGCCGCAGCTGTAGTAGTAGACCGTCTTGCCCTGACCATCGGCCAGCACATCGCCGTTCAGCGTCGCTTGGATCGTGAAGTCTTTGGGCGCCGCCGGTGCGGTCTGGGTGTAGACGTTATGCCAGCCGGGCACATCGCCGCCATCGAGCTTCGCGGCGGCTTCGTCCTCGGAATAGGTGTACAGCGGCTTCTTGCGGAAGGCCCACTGGCGCACGCCGAGACCACGCTCGACGATCGACCATGCGCCTTGGGACTGCGCCGAATGCGGCGCAACGATCGGCAGCCACGTGCGGGCGCAATCATTCACGCAGTTGGATTTGTTTGGGCCGTCGCGGTCGGACTCATAAACCGAATAACGCGTGTCGGTGAGCAGCATGCGTCCACGCACCGTTGAGATCACGCGAAAGCCGGGCGGGATCGCCGGCGGCGGACCGACCGGCTCGCGGGCCGCCGGCGCATCGCCGCGGCGCGACATTGTGCTGCCGCCGAGGACATCGCCGGCCACGCGGTCGAGGCTCGACGTGTACAGCGCGTGTTTGTCGTAGGCCCACTGCTTCTTGCCGTCATCGCGCGTGATGATCGTCCAGTTGCCAACGGGCTTGGCGTCATCGGCGGCGTACACCGGCGGCCAGTAGGCAATGCAGCTCACGCGCGTTTCAGGATCCGGCAGATCAAGGCCGCCCGGATAAGGGCTCATGAGACCGGCGCTCTTCAGCACCACCTTGTCGCCGCACACGGATTTATTTTCCGGATCGGCCGCGTAGCCGTTGCGCATGGCTTTGATGGGCCAGGTGTAGAGCGTCTTGCCCTTGGCGTCGGTGAACACCGGACCCTCGAGTTCGTTGACGGTCACCTGGAAGCCCGGCGGCATCGGGACGTTGACGTAGCTCTCCACGGCGCGGGCGCGGGCCGTGTCGGCCGCGAAGGAGGTCCCGGAATGACCGACGGCAAACACGCTCACTGAAAAGAGGACGGCTGCCAAACGGAAGGTGTTCTTCATCCCCGGTCCTTATCTAAAGCGGGCGCGATCTCAGCGCCGAACCACTTTATCACTGAAATCGAATAGGAATTTCACAGTCCTGTCAGGTTTTGTCGCACCGGAAACCCGTCCGTGGAAGCTCAATAACTCTTTAGATAAAGCAGCCGCCGCGGCGGCCCTATAGTATTGAGTAAATTCAACACGTTAGCGGGGAAGTCGGCAGGCCGCCCGCACGCTGTTTCAGAGGGGCAGCTTATATTCTTATCCCGTATCGCGGGTCTTACCCCAAGGCGGCGATGCGTTCCGCGGACATCGCGCGCGCCTCACTCAGTCCTCGCGTATCGCCTTCTAAAACTATAAAACGCCCCCTCTCCGAGGCCGGCGATGGAACGCCCGCGTTGGAATTTTTCGTTATCCTTTCGCGCGCTCACCATGATGATTATCGACGTCGATACGAGACCCTCGCATCTCGACCAGGAGTCGGTCGATGTCCAGTTTTTATTTCCGACCCCGTTTGTCGCCGCAAAGCTGAATAACTATCTCGCGGTCAACCGGGACCTCACACAGCTGATTTTGGCCCGCGCCGAGACTCACGCGTCAGCCTCCTTGAGCAACGTCGGTGGCTGGCAATCGGAAACGGATTTTCAGGCCTGGGCCGGCCCGTCCGGTGAAGCCGTGCTCGCCGCCGCGCGCGAGCTCGGCAACGGGATCACCGCCCTAAACGATCGCGGCGCGCTCAAACAAGGCGAGGTCGCCTGGCGCATCAATGCCTGGGCGAACGTGAATCGCGCCGGCCACAGCAACGAAATGCATGCGCATGCGGGCAGCTATTGGTCCGGCGTATACTATGTCGATGACGGAATGGACCAGGACACGCAAACGGGCGGCGAACTGGAACTTCTCGATCCGCGCGGCCCGGCGCCCCTGATGTATGCTCCGCAGTTGAAGATCGCGATCAAGTCCTGCCTGACAGCTGGGTTATCCGAATTCCAGCGACCGAGATCGGGAGAGCTTTATATGTTTCCCGCGTGGCTCTATCACGGCGTGCGGCCTTACCTCGGCGCGCGTGCGCGCATCTCGGTCGCCTTCAATCTTTGTGTCTGAGGCCGGCGGCAGCAAGCGCGTTGCCTTAGGCGACGCCGAGCGCCGGCTGCGAAACCTGCCAGTAACGCTCTTGATTAAGCGGAAAGGTGCGCTTGCGGGCCGCGATCAGGGCGTTATGAAGCCCGTGCATATTGAACGGTTTCACGAGGAAGGCGTTTACGTCGAGATCCCGCGCCGTCGATGCAATTGCTTTGGAGGCGACACCCGACATCAGAACCACGCACATATCGGGCCTGAAGTTGCGCGAGATGCGGACGCTTCTGATCCGGTGGAGGAGTTCCAATCCTGTGCCGTCGGGCATGCTGACATCGGCGATGATGCAATCGAACCGCCGGCTGGCGTTGACGACCTGCGCAAACGCTTCGTTTCCTGAAGAACACGCGGTCACGTTGGCCGCACCGAGACGATGGAGCATCAATTCCACGCTGGCAATCGCCGACGGGTCGTCATCGACGAGGAGAATATTGAGTGAATCGAGCATGGGACATTCCGCGCAATCAGTGTCCCCTTATCGGTAAACGGTGTTCGTAGACGAACTGTTAATCAGTGATTTTAAATAGAAACTTTCTCGTCTGCGCAGATCCACAAGGTTGAACGGGCCGCACTTCTTTTCACCACAAGACTGCAAAGCGCGCCGAAAATCCGCTATTTCTTTTCTTCCGGCGCGCGGAATTTGTTGTGGCAGGCGACGCAAGAGTCGGTCAGAGCCTTGAATCCGGTCTTGATCGCTTCGACGTTCCCGACGGTGGCGGTCACGGCGAACTTGACCGATTCCGCCTCCGATGCGTCGGCCGCGCTCTTGAAGGCGGCGTTCTGCAGCCATATTTCCGGCAGCGCGCGCGTTTTAACGCCTGAGTCCGGCCCCGTCCCCGCGGGGTACAAAGCATTGAGGCCTTTGATTGTCTCGGCCATGTGCTTTCCGGCGGCGGCGATCGCGGCAACCGCGGGCGCGTCGGTCTTGAGGGCGTCATTGATCGTCTTGAAGTCGGCGCCCAGGGCTTTCATTTGCTCGTGCCGGGCCTTGATGACGTCGGCCGGCGCTTTCTGTTGCGCGGCCGCGGCACCCGTCAGAACAATACCTGCAAGCACGACACCCAGCATGCGTGGAAAATTCATGGTCCCTCCCCCTATGAATACGGTCGCTTCCAGTCCTGGGGGCATTGTAGGCTTGGTGCGGAACCGGCCCGCATTGATTTCCGTCAAAGACGAGAAGCCTGCCGCCGCATGACACTGGCGCATGGGCCATGCACATCAAATCGCGGATGAGACCTCCGACGCCGCGTCCGGCGAGACTACGACGCTCTATCGGTTGATCGGCGGGGAAACCGGCCTGCGCCACCTCGTGGATCGCTTTTATGCGATCATGGATCAGGATCCCGCCGCCGCGGACATCCGCGCCATGCACGGCGACGATCTTGCGCCCGTGCAGGAAAAGCTGTTCGCGTTCTTAAGCGGATGGTTGGGCGGACCGCGCCTCTACGGCGGCTGCGTCATGGGCGCTCACCGCGCGTTTTCGATTGGACCGGAGGAACGGGATCAATGGCTCATGTGCATGACGCGTGCCCTCGCGGAGAGTGCGGTCGATCCTCAGGTGCGTGCGCTGCTTGAGCGGCCATTTTTCGCCATCGCGGATTTTATGAGGAACCGCGAATCACGTTCCGACGATCCTAAGAACAGCTGACGGCGAAACGGCGCATGACCCAGCGGCGGTCCGCCGCCGTTTCATGTGTCATGCCCGCGGTCGCAAGAGTAGCGGACCGTAAAGCAGCGCAAACAGAAGGAATGCCGCGGCCCACGCCGCGCCCGCGGCGGTCATGGCCTCATCGCTGTACACCGGAAGAGACGGCGCCAAGACGCGCAAGGCGGCGGCGGCGGTCACGAGGACATAAATCGCCGCCGAACCGGCTCCTGCGTGGAGTTCGCGGCCGGTATGGCCCAGCGAGGCGCGCGTCATCACGGCGAGAGTCATGGTCCCGATCGCGCCCGTCGTCAGTGCATGGAGCCCGGCGGACGGCAGAAGCAGCGGATAGAGAGCATTTGCACCGAACAGCAACAGCCCGATCGCGAGCCAGGCGTAGCCTACATGCAGGACAAAAAGGAGCGGTTCGGCAAGAGTCGCCAAACCGCGCCAACGCATGAGACGAATACCCGCGGCCAAGCCCGCCGCCGTCAGTCCGAACGGCGTCAAGGCGCCGTCCGGCACCAGAGCCCACCCGAGAACGCCCACGGCAATCACGATAAGCGCGCCTTTGTCGACCACATCGCTCGGCTTCGGCACTGGCGCTTCAGGCTTTGTCTTCCGCAGCCAGTTGCCGGTGAAGCTCGGCACGATACGTCCGCCGATGACGGCGATCAAATTGAGGAGAATCGCAATTCCCAGGCGGTTGCCGAGGTCGGCGGTTTGCGCCGCGCCTACGGCCTCCAGGTGAACGAGCGCGTTTCCCACCCCGATCAGCGCGAGGCCGAGGACGACGGCGAGATTGTGCCAGTTCCGGCCGGTGACGATTTCACGCGCGACCGCCAGCGTGAACGCCGCAGGAAATGCAAGATCGACGACGGCTGCCGCCAAAGGCCCCACGGCCCCGGACAGCAAGACGGCAATCCGGCCGGCGCACCACGTCACGAACAGCGCGATGAGGGGCACGCCCTGCAAGGGCATCCGCCCGGTCCAGTTGGGGATCGCCGTGAGCAGGAAGCCGGCGACAATCGCCCCGCCATAGCCGTAGATGAGTTCATGCGCGTGCCAGACCGTCGGCGGGAGCGCCGTCGGCAAAACGAGGGCCCCGCGATAGAGCGCGAGCCATAGCGGAACCGCAATGGCCGCCCAGATCGCACCGGCCAAGAAGAAGGGACGAAAACCCGCTGAAAATAAGGCCGGCCCGCCAAAGGGCCGATAGCGGGGAATCGCGCTCATTGCCAACACCCGGTTCGTATGCGTTTCAGCGGACGTATATGCCCCGCGCGGACATCGGCTACCATGATCCACATCAACGCGGGGAGTTCAATACCGCCGGCGTCGCTTCGGCCGGGCCTGTAACAAGGTCCAAATGCGGAATATTGGCGGAACCTTATGGAAACACGGCCAAAATAGGAACCGGTTGATCGCGCTCAACGCCATCCCATTGGTCATCGGGGAGAATCATGGTTGTTTTTGTTGTGCAAAGGCGCTGAAGACTAGACGCGACGACGTAAGCGACGCAGAGAGGGGGCCCCCGTGCTTTTTCAAACGCCAATCACCAGCGGCCAGCAATGGCGCGCGCTTGGGCTTAGCACCTTTGCTTTTGTCGGGTGTTTCGCCCTTTGGACCCTGTTTTCCATCACCGGTGTCGAGATCAAGCGTGAGCTGAATCTCCTCGACACCGAGTTCGCGGTCCTTATCGCCATGCCGATCCTTTCGGGATCGCTCGTCCGCATTGCCCTGGGTATGCTGTCGGACCGCTTCGGAGGACGGCGGATATTCATCATCCTCATGCTCACGACCGCGCTGGCGGCGGCCCTGCTCTCCTTCGCGCAAAGCTATGAAACGATGCTGCTCGCCGCCCTCGCCGTCGGCATTGCGGGAGGTTCTTTCGCTGTCGGTATCGCCTATGTTTCGCGGTGGTATCCGCAAGAGCGTCAGGGCATGGCGCTGGGCCTCTTCGGCATCGGCAACCTGGGGGCCGCGCTGACCAGCTTTGCCGCGCCTTTCGTTCTCAACGCCTATGGTTGGCGCAACCTCACGCAGATCTATGCGCTGGCGCTGGTCATCGTCGCGGTGATCTTCTGGCTTTTCAGCCAGGAAGACCCAACGACGGCCGCAAGAAAAAAAGCCGCCGTCCAACCGCACCCGATGTCCGAGCAACTGGCGGCGCTGGCGAATGTCCAGGTCTGGCGGTTCTCGGTCTACTATTTCTTCGTGTTCGGGGGCTTCGTCGCGCTCTCGCTCTGGCTGCCGCGCTACTACATGGGCGCCTACGGGCTTGATCTCGTCACGGCCGGCATCCTGACAACGCTGTTCACCCTTCCGGCCAGTTTGATGCGCGCCGTCGGCGGATGGCTTTCCGACCGCATCGGCGCGCGCAGCGCGATGTACTGGTCGTTCGGCGTCTCGGTGCTTTGTACGTTCATTCTGTCCTACCCATCCACGGACTTTGTCGTGCATGGCATCAACGCCCCGATTACGTTCTCGCTCGGGATCAACGAAGCAACGTTCGCTTTCGTCACCCTTGTTCTGGGCTCAGCCATGGCGATGGGCATGGCTGCCGTCTACAAACACATTCCGCACTACTATCCCAACCATATCGGCGCGGTGGGCGGCCTGGTCGGACTCATGGGAGGTCTCGGCGGGTTCCTCCTGCCGATTGCCTTCGGGATCATGAATGATCTTCTCGGCGTCTGGACCGCGTGTTTCGCGCTGCTGTTCATCATCGTCCTCGTCAATCTGACATGGATGCACTTCGCGATCCTCAAGATGGAGAGCGGCGTGCACGTCGCGCCCGAGACCAGGCGGTTCCTGCCGGGTCTCGAGGTCAATCACGCGCTCACGGTCTGGAATCCCGAGGATCAGGTTTTCTGGGACAAAGAGGGCCACAGCATCGCGCGGCGTAATCTCTGGATCTCGATCCCGGCGCTTTTATTGGCCTTCGCCATATGGATGGTCTGGAGCGCCGTGGTCGTCAGTCTGCCCGCGGCCGGATTTAAATATACAACCGATCAATTGTTCTGGCTGGCGGCGTTGCCCGGCCTTTCGGGCGCCACGCTGCGTCTGTTCTATTCTTTTGTGGTCATGGTCTTTGGCGGGCGGACCTGGACGGTATTCAGCACGGCCATGCTGCTGCTTCCCGCCATCGGCATCGGTTTCGCGGTTCAAAATCCGCAGACGCCTTACAGCCTCATGGTCACGCTGTCGCTTCTCTGCGGCCTCGGCGGCGCGAATTTCTCCTCCAGCATGGCCAACATCAGCCTGTTCTTCCCGCAGCGCATGAAGGGCAATGCGTTGGCCCTCAACGCCGGCTTGGGCAATCTCGGCGTCAGCGTCGTGCAGTTCGTCGTTCCTCTCGTCATCACGACCGCCGTCTTCGGCGCGACAGGCGGATTGCCGCAAGGGGCTGAAGGGAAGCTATGGCTGCAGAATGCCGGCTTCATCTGGGTGCCGTTTATCCTGGCGTCCACGTTCGCCGCCTGGTTCGGCATGAACGACATCGCCGAAATGCGCGCCTCGTTC
>JAYRTJ010000056.1:0-20875 GCA_041919675.1 Rhodospirillaceae bacterium
ATCACCTTCGACAGGCGCTCGGCCACTTCATGCAGCAGAATATCGCCGGCGGCATAGCCCAGCGCATCGTTGACCACCGTGAATCGGTCGAGGCCCATCACGAGCAGCGCGATCGACTTATTTGCGCGCTTGGCGTTCAGGATGTTCTGTTCGACGCGGTCGGCGAGCAGGGAACGGTCGGGAAGCTTGGTGAGCGGATCGTAGCCGACGCGGCGCGCTTCGCCGGCGCCCGTTCCGCTTTGCAGCGATTCCGACATTATGACCGCCACAAAGCGGGTCGGGACGCCGGTTGCGTCGCGGATCGGAGTCATGTTGAGGGCGTGGATCTGGGCGCGTCCGTCGGCATGCTTCGAGCGCACCGAAGGATAAAAGCGCGTCTCGGTCTCTTCCGCCCACAATTCGTCGCAGAAATCCTCGCTGTTGATGTCGCGGAACAACTCGTGCGCATCGCGGCCCACCAGGGCGTCGGCGGCGAAGCCGGTCAGCCGGAAGAAGGCCGGGTTGATACGGCAGATCGTTCCGGCGCGGTCGGTGACCATCACCGCATCCGCCGTTGCGTCCAGAACCGCCGCGAAAAGGGCTTCAGCGTCCGCCATGCCGTTTCAACACTTGGATTTAAGCGCGCGCCATCATTCCACTTGGACGGCGCAATCGCAATCGGCAGGGCGCCGTTTTCGCGAGAATTCCGCGCCGCGCGCGGCGCTACGATGTCTGGCGCATTTCCAGGCTGAAGAACGTCTGGGGCGGGATGTCTTTTCCATCCCCATCGATGTGCGAAACGCTCAACGCCCCCGAGCAGCCGCCGTCACGCCAGTTCAGGAAATAGCCGACAAGGCGCTCGTCGCCGCCGTTGGTGGTGCGCGTCTCGTCCATCGCTTTGCGGAACGCAAAGCCGTCGTGGGTGGAAAGGCCTTTCAAGAGGTCGGCCATGACGTCGTTCACCACGTCGCCGTAGGAATCGAGCACGCGCAAGGTACAGGTCGCCGGCGCCTTGGCGAGGAGTTGCAGCTCCGCGCCTTGATTGGTCAGCACGACCCATCCGGAATCGCCCGGTTTTCCATCGAGCAGGGATTGCACGCCCTCCGCCGACAGCGGCACGGCCTTGATCTTCCGGTCGGCGATGACGCGTTCGATCCGGTTGGGCGCGCCGCGCGTGGTGATGCACAGGCCGCCGAAGAACGCGACCGCTTCCTCCGAAATGGCCTGGCGGGCTTCCCGTTCCTGCGCCCATGCGGGCTCTGCCGCGAACAGGACGGCGAGAGCGACGGCGGCGTTAGTAAGGGCACGCATCGTTTTCCCGCTATGATTTGAGATTCTCGACCATGCGCGCGACCAGGCGGAACATGTCGTCCTGTTCGCCGGCGCTCATGCGCGTGACGGTCCGGTTGGAAACCGCGCGCGCGGCCTCCATTACCTGCGCCTGGATGTCCTTCGCGCGCGAGGTCAGGAACACATGCGAACGGCGGCGGTCGTCGGTGTCGGCCTTGCGCTTGATCAGCCCGTCGCGCTCCATGCGGTCGAGCGTGTTGGCCATGGTCGGCTGCTCGACGTTGATGCGCCGGCACAGCTCGGCCTGTGTCAGGCCGTCTTCCTCGAACAGCATCACCAGCGGCGCGAACTGGCCCGGCGCGACGCCGAATTCCTTCAGCGCGTCCTGCAGGCAGCGGTCGTAAAGCCGGTTGAGAAGGCCCAGTTGATAGCCGAGAGAGTCGATGCGCCGGATGGCCATGAGGA
The DNA here is from genome assembly GCA_041919675.1 of Rhodospirillaceae bacterium. Classification (GTDB taxonomy): domain Bacteria; phylum Pseudomonadota; class Alphaproteobacteria; order Rhodospirillales; family Rhodospirillaceae; genus SHVO01. Next base: position 1,735 of record JAYRTJ010000056.1, read on the forward strand.
GGCTGCCGCCGTTATTTCTTGCTGTAGCCTTTGGACGTCATGCAGTTCTCGAAGTCGCGCCCGTAGTCGTCTTGCGTCTGGGTGCGGTCGAGCATCTGCATCGGCGTTTCACCGCGGCTCATGCCGGGGTTGGGATCGGTGTTCGCGCCGTAGGTCGCGCGCTGGCGTCCGGCGCGGGCGAGGGTGTTTTCTTCGGCGCGCTGGGCGCACTCGCGTTCGTCGGCGGCCGCCTCGGGGCCTTGCTTGCGCGGATGCGTCCAGGTGCTTGCGCAACCGGCGGTGACCGCCAGAGCGCTTAAGCCGGCGGCGAACAGAAGCGCCCGCCCCAAAAGCCGCTGCTTCCCCTTGACCGCCTGTAACGGACCTGTTTGTTTCGCCACCTTAAGTCTCCCAGCCGAACGTACCAACGGTGAGTGTCGCATGGCCGGCCCTATTCAATCTAGTGTCCCGCAATTCATGTTTGAGGACCTGGCGCCGGGGATGTCCGCCAGCATCACGCGGACCATGACGGATGAGGATATCCGCAAGTTCGCCGAGGCCACGGGCGACACCAATCCCATCCATCTCGATGAAGCTTTTGCGGCGGGCACGATCTTCAAGACCCGTATCGCCCACGGAATGCTGACCGCCGCGCACATCTCGTCGGTTTTCGCGACGCGCCTGCCCGGGGCCGGATGTATCTATGTGTCTCAAGGCTTCAAGTTCAAAGCCCCCGTGCGCATCGGGGACGATGTCGTGGCCCGGGTCGAAGTGACCGGGTTCGTGCCGGAAAAGAAATTCGTGATCTTCAAGACGCAGTGCCTGGTGGGGGAAAAAGTCGTCGTCGAGGGCGAAGCCGTTCTCATGGTTCCCGCGCGCGGCTAGAATTGGCGATGCACGTCTTTCGCACATGGAGCGAAGTCCCGGCCGCCCTCAAGGGCGGCGTGATCGCGCTCGGCAATTTCGACGGCCTTCACCGCGGCCATCAGGCCGTGATCGGCCGTGCCGTGAGTCTCGCGCGCAAAGCCGGCGTCGCCGCGGCGGTGATGACCTTCGAGCCTCATCCGCGCATGTTCTTCAAGCCGGATCAGGAGCCGTTCCGTCTCTCGCCCTTCCGCATGAAAGCCCATGTCATCGAGGCGCTCGGCGTCGACTATCTCTACGTCCAGACCTTCGACAAGGAATTCTCCGAGCGCACGCCGGAGAATTTCGTGTCTGAAATCCTGGTCGGCGGTCTCGGCTTGTCTCACATCGTCGTCGGTTACGATTATGTCTTCGGCTACCAGCGCAAGGGCAACGTCGAGGTGCTGCGCGAACTCGCCGCCAAATACGGCTTCGGCGTCACCGCCGTGGAAAAGCTGAGTGAGGGCGCGCGAAGGCGCGCATCTGAAGAAATGCCTGCCTTCGCCGGCGAAGAGCGATTTTCCTCCACGGCCATCCGCAACCTGTTGCGCGAAGGCCGCCCCCGCGAGGCCGCGCGTATGCTCGGGCGCTTCTGGGAAATCGAAGGCCGCGTGGTCGCCGGCGACAAGCGCGGCCGACAACTCGGCTTCCCAACGGCGAACCTCGAGTACCGCGACTACCTACATCCCAGGAAAGGCGTCTATGCCATCCGCGCCGGCGTCGATCACGGGGCAGGGACCGTATGGCACAACGGCGTGGCCAACTTCGGCAACCGTCCGACCTTCGACAAAACCGACGTGCTGCTTGAAGCGCATCTGTTCGATACGAACGAGGATCTCTACGGCAAGCACCTGCGCGTGGCCCTCGTCGAATACATCCGCGCGGAAAAGAAGTTCGACGGCCTGGAGGCCTTGAAAGCCCAGATCGCCGCCGACAGCGACGAGGCCCGGCGGTTGCTCGCGGGTTTCCCAAACGCCCCGGCGCCGTTTGTGGGCTATACCGCCTGACCCACTCCCCCTTGTTGCCCCGAAGGCCGGGGCCCCTCCAACGGGGGGCTCGCGCAGGCGTGGACCCCGGCCTTCGCCGGGGTGACATATTCATTTATTTCAATTACTTAACTCCGCAACACGCACGCCGCATTGCTGCCCGCGGGTATCCCTGATATCCAAGCGCGCTATGTCATTGAATTACGCAGAGTTGGCGCGAATTAGCGGCCCCATTCCCGAGTAGGAATGGGGATACCCGCCGCTTTTTCTGCCCCCTCTCATAAGTGGACTCTGCGCCATGGCCGACCCGGCTGATTCTAACGCTCCCGACTATCGTTCGACCGTCTTCCTGCCCACCACCGACTTTCCGATGAAAGCGGGCCTTCCGCAGCTCGAGCCCAAACTGCTCGAGCGCTGGAAGAAGATGGACATGTACAAGAAGCTGCGCGAGGTCTCGAAAGGCCGCGAGAAGTTCGTCCTGCACGACGGGCCGCCCTACGCCAACGGCCATCTGCACATCGGTCACGCGCTGAACAAGATCCTCAAAGACACCATCACGCGCGCGCGCCAGATGACCGGCTACGATTCCAATTACGTGCCGGGCTGGGACTGTCACGGCCTTCCCATCGAATGGAAGATCGAGGAGCAGTACCGCGAGAAGGGGCTCAACAAGGACGATGTGCCGGTCGTCGAGTTCCGCAAGCAGTGCCGCGACTTCGCCGCCAAGTGGATCGAAGTGCAGAAGGAAGAGTTCAAGCGTTTAGGGGTCGTCGGCGATTGGGACAATCCCTACAAGACCATGGCCTATGAAGCCGAGGGCCACATCGTCAAGGAAGTCGGCAAGTTCCTGATGAACGGCGCGCTGTACCGCGGCTCCAAACCGGTCATGTGGTCGGTGGTGGAAAAGACCGCGCTCGCCGACGCCGAAGTCGAATACGACGATCACACCTCGACCACCATCTGGGTGCGCTTCAAGGTCGTGAGGACGACCCTAGCCGCGATCAAGGACGCGACGATCGTCATCTGGACGACCACCCCGTGGACCATGCCGGGCAACCGCGCCATCGCCTATGGCCCGGCGATGGAGTACGCCGTCGTCGAAGTGAAGGCGGTCACCGAGAAAAGCCTCGCGCGCGTCGGCGAAAAGTTCGTCGCCAACGTCGAGCTGCTGCTGGATGTGCTGAAGAACGCGGGTATCACCGAACACGCCGAGGCCGCGCGCTTCCGAGGCGCGGATCTCGACGGCACCTTTTGCCACCATCCGCTGCACGGCAAAGGCTACGACTTCGACGTCCCGCTCCTGCCGGGCGATCACGTCACCACCGAAGCCGGCACGGGCTTCGTGCACACCGCGCCCGGTCACGGCGAGGACGACTACTATCTGTGCATGAAGTACAAAATCGCGGTGCCGGAAACCGTGGCCGGCGACGGCACTTACTATCCGCATGTGCCGCTGTTCGCCGGCAAGCATGTGTTCAAGATCGATCCGGATATGCTCGCGGCGCTGAAAGACGCCGGCGCGCTGCTGGCCAACGGTAGGCTGGTGCACAGCTACCCGCATTCCTGGCGCTCCAAGGCGCCGCTCATCTTCCGCAATACGCCGCAGTGGTTCATCTCGATGGAAGAGACGGGCCTGCGCAACACCGCGCTCAAGGCCATCGCGGATACCACCTGGGTGCCCGCGCAAGGGCGCAACCGCATCCAGAGCATGATCGAGCAACGCCCGGACTGGTGCATCTCGCGCCAGCGCCAGTGGGGCGTGCCGCTCGGTCTGTTCATCCACAAGCAGACCCGTGAAGTCCTCAAAGACCAGGCGGTGATCGACCGCGTCTCCGAGGCTTTCATGACGGAAGGCGGCGATGCATGGCTGACCTCGCCGCCCGAGCGTTTCCTCGGCAACACGTACAAGTCGGAAGACTGGGAACAGGTCACCGACATCGTCGAAGTCTGGTTCGACTCCGGCTCCACCCACGCCTTCTGTCTGGAGGAGCGCAGGGATCTCAAGTGGCCGGCCGACCTTTATCTCGAAGGCTCGGACCAGCACCGCGGCTGGTTCCACACGTCGTTGCTGGAATCCTGCGGAACCCGCGGACGCGCGCCCTTCGACGCCGTGCTCACCCACGGCTTCGTGCTCGATGAAAAGGGCCGCAAGATGTCCAAGTCCCTGGGCAACGTGGTCGCGCCGCAAGACGTCATGGCCCAGTCCGGCGCCGATATCCTGCGCCTGTGGGTGGTCGCGTCCGATTATGCGCAAGATCTCTCCATCGGTCCGAACATCCTGAAGCAGATGAGCGATCTCTATCGCCGTTTGCGCAATACCTTGCGTTATCTGCTCGGCAACCTCGCGGGCTTCAGTGAGTCCGAGCGTGTCCATGCGCTCGATATGCCGGAGCTGGAGCGTTTCATCCTGCACCGCCTGTGCGAGCTCGATCGTCTGATCCGCGACGCCTGCGACAAGTACGATTTCCACGGCCTGTTCAACGAGCTGCACAACTTCTGCGCCGTCGAACTCTCGGCCTTCTACTTCGATATCCGCAAAGACGTCTTGTACTGCGATGCGCCGTCGTCCTTGCGCCGCCGCGCCTGCCGTACGGTGCTCGATACGCTCTACGACTGCCTCGTGAAGTGGCTCGCGCCCTTCATCTGCTTCACGGCCGAAGAGGCCTGGCTGGCGCGTTACCCGTCGGAGGACGGCTCGGTGCATCTCCAGCAGTTCCCGAACCTCCCCGCCCATTGGCGCGACGACGGCCTTGCGCAGAAGTGGGCTAAGGTCCGCGATCTGCGCCGGGCCATCACCGGCGCGCTCGAGCTTGAACGCGCCGCCAAGAAGATCGGCGCATCCCTGCAAGCCCATCCGAAAGTCTGGGCGCCGGCCGAATTGCTCGAGGTTGCCAAAGATTTGCCGATGGACGACATCTGCATCACCTCGGCCATCACCTTGCAGCCGGGCGCGGCTCCGGGCGGCGCGCATAGCTCGCCGGACGTTCCCGGCGTCGGCGTGGTCGTGGATCTCGCCGAAGGTGAGAAGTGCGCGCGCTGCTGGAAAGTGCTGCCCGACGTTGGCAAACACAAACATCCCGCGGTCTGCGAACGCTGCTCCGATGCGGTCAGTGAAGTGAAGGCGTAAGAATGGCGTCGCCCTCCATCCCGCGTGCCGGACTTGCCTGCGCCGTCGCCGGCGTGGTCCTCGACCAGGCCTCGAAGCTCTATATGGTCGAGCGGGTCTTCCGTCCCGAGGGAGTCACCAAAACGCCGTTCGTGAGCCCGGTGGTCATCGACGTGCTGCCGTTCTTCCAGTTCCGCCTGTCGTGGAACGAAGGGATCAGCTTCTCCCTCTTCAACTCAGGCACGGAGACGGCGGTCGCCCTTCTGCTGGCGGCGACCATCGCTATCACGATTGTGATGACCGTCTGGATGTGGCGGACGCCGCGCTCCTGGCTGCAGATCGGCTTGGGGCTCATCGTCGGCGGCGCGCTCGGCAACATCATCGACCGCGCAAGTATCGGCGCGGTCGCCGATTTCCTGCATGTTTACTGGCAGGACTGGCACTTCCCGACATTTAATATCGCGGATACCTGTATCACCATCGGTGCCATAATTGTGCTGCTTGACGCCTTGTTTGAGCGCCCGCACGATGGCAAACAAGAGCCCGCCGAACGCGGCGCCTAATTCAACGAGGACGACGATGCGTTATTTATCCATTGCGATCATGCTTGTGGCGGCTGTCAGCCTGACGGGCTGCGACAGAACCCGCCGCGCGCTCGGCCTCAACAAGACGGTTCCGGACGAATTCGCCGTGGCGACGCCTGCGCCGCTGGCAATTCCGCCCGATTTCAACCTGCGTCCGCCCGCGCCCGGTTCCGAGCGCACCCCGGAAGCGACCCCGGCCGAACAGGGCCGCGCCGTGCTCCTGGGCCGTGCGCGCCTGCTCGACTATCAGAAGCGCGGTTTCTCGAACGGAGAAACGGCCGTCCTTGGCGCCGCCGGCGCCGACGCCGTGCTCCCGGACATCCGCAACACCATCGCCAAGGAAGTTTCGACCTTCGCGCCGGAAGAGCGCGCCTTCTCCGACCGCCTCCTGTTCTGGCGGGACGGCGGAAGCGTTGCGGGCACGATCGTCGATCCGGCCGCCGAAATGAAGCGCCTCAGCCAGAACGCCGCTGAAGGCAAGAAGCCGAACGAGGGCGCCTCGGTGATCATCCGCCGCGGCAAGAACAGCACCCTCGGCATCTTCTAGGGAATAATTTATCGCGAACGCGTTTAGAGCGGCGCCGGATCACCCGGCGCCGTTTCTGTTTCCGCGAGCATTTTGTACGTCTGCCCGAACAGCGTCGACAGGAGGAACAGGCCGACGAGCCCCGTCGCCGCGTCGATGGCCGCGCCGACGTAAGGCGCCGCCGTGTGCGGCTCAAAAAGCTTCTCGAGGCCGATGCCCGCGAGGCCCATCGGAACAAGGCAGCACATCAGCGCCAGCACGGCTCCTGTCAGCCGCCAGGCGACGGGCGCGCTCATATGCCACGCGCGTTTAAAGCTCGCTTGCGTATCGAGGGCCGCCATCGCGATGACCAGCGACAGGCGCGTGACGACATAGAGCACCCACGCCAGCGCCCCGATTCCGACCGGCGCGGCGAGCGCATAAGCGCCCACGTCGCCCCATATCATCTTGCCGATGGCCGCCACCGCCGCCACCGGGATGGCGGCGGCGAGGACGGCGAGGAACAGCGGAAACACGAACAGGATCTGCCACAGCACCATGCGTATTTCGAGGCGCGTGAACGTGTAGATCGGCCGCCGTCCGGCCTCCTCGCCATAGACAATGAGGCGGTACCAGGCCACGGCGGGCGGGATGCCGATGAGGAAAGCGAGGATGTCGCCGCTGAAACGCGCCGCGGTCCGTTCGTCCGGCGCGACGTTGAGATACAAAAGGGTCCAGGCGAGGCCGAGACCCAGGACCAGCGGGATGATTCCGTAACGCTCCATCAGCCGCCGCTGGCGCCAGCAATAGGCGAAGGAGTCCGTCACGGCGCGCCAAACCTGGAAGGTCTCCGTAACTTTGTTCACGACGCCGTGACCCCTGCCTTTGTTGTTACCAAGCTTAGAATCCTGGAGCTTTGTTTTCTATCTTAGTTGTAACCCTGGATTTACGCCCGCGCGTCCGACGGGCTATGGTTTGCATCCCTCCGCCTGACTGTCTCAGGGATCATCATGCTCCGCATCGCCGCTCCCCTTTTTGCCGCCGCCATTTTCATGGCCGCGCCGCAAGCCCGCGCCGAAGTCTACGGCGCGCAGACCTTCACCCTCGCCAACGACATGCAGGTCGTGCTGATTCCCAATCACCGCGCGCCCGTCGTCAGTCACATGGTATTTTACAAGGTGGGCTCCGCCGACGAGCCGGCCGGCAAGTCGGGCATCGCGCACTTTCTCGAGCATCTCATGTTCAAGGGCACCAAGAAATATCCCGAGGGCGCCATGACCGAGATCGTCGCGCGCAACGGCGGCAATCAGAACGCCTTCACCACCACCGACTACACCGGTTACTACCAAAACATCGCGGTCGACCGCCTGCCCCTGATGATGGACATGGAATCGGACCGCATGCGGAACCTGGTCCTTGGCGAAAAGGACATCGCGACCGAACGCGAAGTCATCATCGAGGAACGCCGCATGCGCACGGACAATTCGCCGTCGGCGCTGCTCGGTGAACGCATGGCGGCGTCCTTGTGGATGACCAACAAATATTCGATCCCGATCATCGGTTGGCTGGAAGAGATGCGCGGTCTCAATCTCGCCGACAACCTCGGCATCTACCGCCAATACTATTCGCCGCAAAACGCGATCCTGGTTGTCGCGGGCGACATCACCCTCGATAAGCTGAAGCCGCTGGCCGAGAAATATTACGGGGTCATTCCGAAGGCCGAGAACTTCAAGCCGCGCGAACGCTCGACTTTCCTGTATGACAAGGCGGACTCGCGCATCACGCTGCACCATGAGCGCGTGACCCAACCGTCCTGGAGCCGCCAGATCATCGCGCCGAGCTATAACGTCGGCGACCGCACCGATGTGCACGCCCTCGAAGTGTTCAGCGAGATCATCGGCGGCGGTTCGACCACCAAGCTGTATCGCAAGCTCGTCGTCGAGCAGCAGGTCGCCGCATCCTTCGGCGCCGGCTACGACACCGACGCGGTGTCCTATGGCAGCTTCTTTGTCTCCATGACCCCAAGCCCGGGCGTGAGCATCGCGCAGGCCGAAGCGGCCTATGAAAAGGCGCTCGCCGAATTGCTTGCGAACGGCGTTACGGAAGCCGATGTCCAGCAAGCCAAGAACCGCTTCGCAGCGCGCCTGGCCTTTGCGAAAGACTCGCCGATGTCCGCCGCCCGCGCGGTGGGCACGTCGCTGGCGTCGGGAATAAAGCTCGAAGATATCGAGAATTGGCCCGAGGCCGTGAACAAGGTCACGCTCGCCCAGGTGCAGGCCGCCGCGCGCCGCCTGTTCGCCGACAATTCCTCGGTCACGGGAATTTTGTTGCCCCCTGGACAAACCGCTGGAGGGTCGGCGCCATGATGAATCCCATGAAGAAATTCGTCCTGCTCGCCGTCGCTGTTGTCGCCTTCGCCGCGCCGGCCTGTGCGCTCACCGTCCGTGAAGTGAAGAGCAAGGGCGGCGTCAGCGCCTATCTCTCCGAAGACCACACCACGCCGATCATCGCCATCACCTTCGGCTTCAAGGGCGGCAGCGCCATCGATCCGGACGCCAAACTTGGCCTGTCCGGCATGGTGACGTCGCTGCTGGACGAGGGGGCGGGCACGCTCGATTCCTTCGCCTTCCAGACCGAGCTGCAGGACCGCGCCATCACGCTGCAGTTCAGCGCCGACAACGACTATGTCACCGGCAAGATCGTCACCACGACGCCGAACGCGTCGAAAGCTTATGAACTCCTGCGCCTCGCGCTGACGCAGCCGCGCTTCGACCAGGAGCCGGTCGAACGCATCCGCCGCCAGATCCTCGTCGGCATCCAGTCGCAGCTTGAGAATCCGGGCCGCATCGCCGGTCAACGTCTCATGGAAGAGTTGTTCGGCAAACATCCCTACGCCCGCGAGGACGACGGTACCCCGGCCTCGATCAAGGGCATCACCACCGACGATCTCAAGGGCTGGGTGCAAAGCCGCTTCGCGCGCGACCGCCTGATGGTCGGCGTATCGGGCGACATCACCGCCGCGCAGCTTCAGACGGTGCTCGATCAGGTCTTTGGACCGCTCCCGGCCGCCACGGGCCTGAAGGCGGACGTGCCGCCCGCGCCGATCGTGGGCGCCGGAAAAGTCGTGCGCATCGCCAAGAACCTGCCGCAGAGCGTGGTTTACATCGGGCAGAAGGGCCTGATGCGCGAAGACCCGGATTGGTACACGGGCCTGGTGGTCGACTATGTGTTCGGCGGCGGCAGTTTCCAGTCGCGCCTCATGGACGAAGTGCGCGAGAAGCGCGGCCTCGCCTATAGTGTCGGCACCGGCATGGCGCCCTACGACGCCGGCGCGGCCATGATGGCCTCGGTCGGCACACGCGCCGATCAGGCCGAAGCCAGCCTCCAGGTCATTCGCGATGAGTGGGTGAAGATGCGCGACGGCGGTCCCACGCAGGAAGAGCTGAACGACGCCAAGCAGTATCTTACCGGCGCCTGGCCGCTGCGGTTCACCTCGACGGGCTCCATCGCCGACACGCTGCTTGCCGTACAGCGCGACAATCTCGGGCTCGACTATATCGACAAGCGCAACAGCTACATCGAATCCGTCACGCTCGATCGGGCCAAGGCGCTGTCGAAGAAGCTCTATGACCCCGACAATCTCGTGGTCGTGGTGGTGGGGCCCGACCTGTCGGCGGCCAAGCCCGGCGCGGCGCCCGCGGCAAAGCCGGCGCCGGCCAAGGCTAAAGCGAAGCCGTAATTACTTCGGGGCCTTCGCGGCGGTTGCTTCGATTTCCACCAGGTAATACGGCGCGGCCAGCGCGGCGACCTGGATGGTCGAACGCGTGACCAGGTTCTTGTTGGCCGCCGCGCCGAAGTACATCTTGTAGCCCTCGTTCATCCCGGCGAAGTCCATCTTGCCGCCGAGCTTCGGGTCACCGACGAGGAACACCGTCATCTTCACGACATCCGACATGGCGTAGCCTTTCTCGGCCAGCGCCGCCTTGATGCGCTCCATCACGGCGATGGTCTGGGTCTTGGTATCGCCGAAGGCCTCGAAGCTGTCCGTCTTTCCCGCCGTGATCGGGGTCGGGGTCAGGCCCGACAGGAACAGGATCTCGCTGCCCGCCGGAATGGTCGCCGACTGCAGGATCAGCGCGTTGCCGGCATTCGGCATGCGGGTGATTTCGGCGGCGGACGCGGACAGGGCCGGCACGGTCATCAGCGCCGCGGCAACGGCGGCGGCAAGGCGGGTTTGCGTGGTCACGAAGGCTCCCCATTTTTGAAGTTTGGCGGACGCCCAGTCTGCAAGGGGCGGGCCCCGCGCGCCACGGTGGATTTACAGCCCGGGCGAGAATTCTAAGTAGTTGATTTTACACCATTCCTATTCTCAAAGTTTGGCAGGCTGCGCCCGGATTGATAAGGTGCCCGGCCCCTCAGTTCTGGACCGGGATTTTGCGTTACATGAACTCATCGTCCCTGACGGCTCTGCCGGTCTGGCAGGCGCTTAAAGCTCACGCGGCTGTCCTCGCGGGTCAGCATATGCGTGATCTGTTCGCCGCCGACCCGGACCGGTTCGCGCGCCTCTCGTTCTCTTTCGGGCCCATTCGCGCCGACTACTCGAAGAACCGCGTCACGCTCGAGACCCTTAGCCTTCTGGCCGAACTCGCCCGCGCGCGCGGCGTGGAGGCGGGGCGCGCCGCGATGTTCGCCGGCGAGCGCATCAACACCACCGAGAACCGCGCCGTGCTGCACGTCGCGCTGCGCAACCGCGAAGAACGTCCGATGACGGTGGACGGCGTGGACGTGATGCCCGAAGTGCGTGCAACCCGCGCGCGTCTCAAAGCGTTCAGTGATGGGGTAAGGAACGGCCAGTGGAGGGGCGCCACGGGCAAGCCGCTTCGTCATATCGTCAATATCGGCATCGGCGGCTCGCACCTGGGCCCGATGTTCGTCGCCGACGCGATGAAGGATCTCCAGACGCCGGAGATATCGGTGACGTTCGTCTCCAATCCCGACAGCGCGCAGCTCGCCGAAGCGCTGGCCAAACTCGAGCCCGCCGAAACCCTTTTCATCATCTGCTCGAAAACCTTCACCACCGCGGAAACCACCGCAAATGCCGATGCCGCGCGCGCCTGGCTCACGGCACGTTTGGGCGAAACGGCGGTCGCGAAACATTTCGCCGCCGTATCGACCAACGTCGAGGCCGCCAAGACATTCGGCATCCATCCCGACGCCGTGTTCCCGATGTGGGACTGGGTGGGCGGGCGTTATTCGGTGTGGTCGGCCATCGGCCTCTCGGTGATCCTCGCCTGCGGTTATGAAGCCTTCGACCAGTTGCTCGCCGGCGCCGAGGCCATGGACCGTCACTTCGAGACCGCCTCGCTCGAACAGAACCTGCCTGTGATCCTCGCGCTCATCGGTGTTTGGTACGCCGATTTCTTCGACGCGCCGGCCGTCGCGGTGATGCCCTACGATCACCGCCTGAAACTTTTCCCGTTCCATCTCCAGCAGCTCGACATGGAGAGCAACGGCAAGGCCGTCACCAAGGACGGCGCGAAGGTCGAGACCAAAACCGGCCCGATCATTTTCGGCGGCGGCGGCTCCGACAGTCAGCACTCGTTCTTCCAGCTTCTGCACCAGGGACCGCGCCTGATCCCGTGCGACTTCATCATCGCGCTGAAGGGCGCGGACGGCTCCGGCCCCAGCCGCGACCTGCTCATGGCCAACTGCCTCGCGCAGACTGAAGCGCTTTTGAAGGGCCGCACGGCGGCCGAGCTCGCCTCCACCCCCGAAGCGCTGCGGCCGCACCGGGAATTCACGGGGAATCGGCCCTCCAACACCCTGCTTTTGGACGAATTAACCCCCTATGTGCTTGGCATGTTGGTCGCCTTGTACGAACATAAGATTTTCGTCCAGGGGTTGATTTGGGGGGTTAACTCCTTCGACCAGTGGGGGGTAGAGTTGGGCAAGGAACTGGCCAAAAACCTGATGCCGGCCCTGCTCGATAAACCCGCCGCGGCCGAAGGGCTCCTGAAGGCCCGGGACAGCTCGACCGCCGGCCTCGCGCTCGCCTATCTGCAGGCGAAGGCGCAACAGTGAAAGCGGACGCTTTGAAAGCGATGTCGTGACTATTCGTCTTCTGCCGCCGAACCTCGTCAACCAGATCGCCGCCGGCGAAGTGGTTGAGCGGCCGGCCTCGGCCCTGAAGGAACTCGTCGAGAACTCCATCGACGCGGGCGCCACGCGTATCGACATCGTGCTCAACGACGGCGGCCGGTCGCTGATCGTGGTCACCGACAACGGTTGCGGCATGACACCGCAGGAATTGATCGTGGCCGTCGACCGTCATGCGACGTCCAAGCTCCCCAGCGACGATCTGCTCGACATCAACTATCTCGGCTTCCGCGGCGAGGCGTTGCCCGCCATCGGTTCCGTCGCCCGCCTTACGGTGACCAGCCGTACCCAGGACGCGGATTCCGGCTGGTACGTCGTCGTCGCGGGCGGGCGCAAAGACGGCCCGGTCCCCGCGCCGCATCCGCGCGGGACGCGCGTCGAAGTGCGGGATATCTTTTATGCCACGCCCGCGCGTCTCAAATTCCTCAAAGCCTCCTCGACCGAGCTCACGTATGCCGTGGACGCCATTGAACGTTTGGCGATGGCGCATCCGGATATCGCCTTCACGCTGACGGCCGACGGCAAGCAGCGCCTCAATCTGCCCGCCGGCCACATGCAGGGCGATCTTTTCGATGTGCATCTCGAACGCATCGCCGGCGTGATCGGCAAGGACTTCGGCGCCAACGCGGTGCCCGTGGCCGCCGAGCGCGAGGACATCAAGTTGTTCGGCTATATCGGTGTGCCGACCTTCAATCGCGGCAATGCGCTGGCGCAGTATTTGTTCGTCAACGGCCGGCCGGTGCGCGATCGTCTTCTGCACGGCGCCGTGCGCGCCGCGTATCAGGACTTTTTGGCCGCCAACCGGCATCCTTATGTCGTCCTGTTCCTCGAAGTGCCGCAGCGCGACGTCGACGTGAACGTTCATCCCGCCAAGGCCGAAGTGCGTTTCCGTGACGCGGGCCTCGTGCGCGGCCTCCTGGTCGGCGCGCTGAAACACGCGCTGGCCGAAGCGGGCCACAAGGCCTCCACGACCGTCGCCAGCGCCGCGCTCGGCTCGTTCCGTCCCGGTGACGGCCGCGTGTTCTCGGGCGGCGGTCCCATCTCGTACGCCGCGGCGCAGGTGGCCTACACCATGCAGGCGCCGGAGGACGGGCAGGGGCTGGCGGAGAACGAAGCGCCGTCCCTGTTCGCGTTGGCGCCGTCCGCGCCCGACGCGACCCCGGTGCAGATTGTCGAGGCCGACTACCAATCGCATCCTTTGGGCGTCGCACGGGCCCAGGTGCACGAAACATATATCGTCGCCCAGACATCGGACGGCATCGTCATCGTCGATCAGCACGCCGCGCATGAGCGTCTGGTGTATGAGCGCATGAAAACGGCGCTGGCCAACGGCGGCATCCATCGCCAGATCCTCCTGATCCCGGAAGTCGTGGAACTCGACGAACCTGCCGCGGCGCGCATCGGCGCCCGTACGGCCGAATTCGCCGAACTGGGCCTTGTGGTGGAGCCTTTCGGCGCCGGCGCGGTCGTGGTGCGTGAAATGCCGTCGCTCCTGGGCGAAACCGACGTGCCCAGCCTCATCAAGGATCTCGCCGACGACCTCGCGTCGGTCGATGAAGCCTTGACCCTCAAGGACAAGCTCGGCGACGTGTGCGGGACATTGGCCTGCCACAGCGCCATTCGGGCGGGCCGGCGTCTCAATGGGCCGGAGATGAACGCCCTGCTGCGCCAGATGGAAGTGACGCCGCATGCCGGTCAGTGCAATCATGGACGGCCGACGTATGTGGAATTGAAGCTCAAGGATATCGAGCGTTTGTTCGGGCGCCGGTAGGATATCCGCAGAGGGGCGATAGGGGCTAAGCTGAGATGCTCGGGGAATTCTTACGCTACATCACGACGTTCGCGCCCGAGCGCGTGCGCAAGTTCGGCTATTTGAAGCGTCTGATCGCGCTCGAATTCCGCGCCAAGCGCTGCGAAAGCGCCTGGGCCGAGCACCAGCGCAATTGCAAAGCCTTCATCACCAAGGCGGCAGATCTGTGCGCGGAGCAAAAGCTCGCGGTCGTTCTGGGCTCGGGGCTTTTGCTGGAAGTGCCGCTGAAAGCGCTCTCCGACCGCTTCGAGAAGGTGGTCCTGGTCGATATCTTCCATATGCCGCAGGTTGTCGGCGAAGCCCGCAAGCATTTCAATGTGAAGACTCTCACCGGCGACATCACCGGGGTGTTCAAGGCCATGAAGGAACGCCGTGCGCCGGGCTCGAACCATCCCGCGCCACCGCCGCTCATTCCGCATTTGAAAGAGGCCGACCTCATCGTCTCGTGCAATTGCCTGACGCGGCTGGCCAAACCCTTCACGGACCATTTCGAGAAGGAGCGCGGTTTTTCCGATCTCGATTCCGACAAGGTCGCCTACCAGATCATGGAACGTCACGCCAAAGCCATCGCGGAAGAAGCGACGGGTGTCGGCGTGATCGTCACCGACACCGACCGTTTTGCGATGCAGGGCGACAATATCGTCTCGCGTACGGATCTCTTGAAGGCGCTCAAGCTTCCCGTCACGGCGACTCTCGGCCACAACGAGGAATGGGATTGGCTGGCCGCGCCGCATCCCGAAGATCATCCGACGCACGACTACATTCACACCGTCGTCGGCAAGGTCTATCAGCGCAACATCTCGGAGGAAGACAAGGCAAAGGCGGCCGCCGAAACCGAGCTTCCGCCGGAACTGCAAGATGATCTGCCCGCCGAGGCCGCCGCCGACGATATCCCCGATATCGGCGCCATCGTTCCGGAGCGATAAAACTAAGCCGCCTTACGCGGCCTTCCCGGCCTACGGATGTTCGCGACCTCATCCAGGCCGATGCCGCGGTTCGTGGCCGCGCGCAGCATGTCGTCGAACGCCTGCGAGGGCGCGTCGAACAGCGCGCGGTAGCCGGCGCGGCGTGTCTCATCGTCGGCGCCGAGACGCAGGTACGTGTCATGGGGCGTCACCAGCGCGTCTTCGCGGCCCGCCGCATTCGCCTTGTAGCTCGACCAGCGATAAACCTCGGGCGAAGCGGCCATGCCGGCGCGGACGGGATTCATTTCGATGTAGCGCGAGCAGCCGAGGAAATAATCGTCGCGGCCGATGACGCACGCACGGTACCGGCCCTCGTAGAGCGTGCCGCTGCGTTCATTCACGGCGTTGAAATAGCGGGTGTAGCGAATCCCGAGCGATTGCATGGCCCGCGCCAGCGAGTCCTTGGACTCGAGCGTGGCCAAGAGGTGGAAATGATTGCTCATCAGCACATAGGCGTGGACCGAGAGCCCATAGGTCTCGGCGGCCTCGGCCAGCCAGGCCAGGAACTGGCCGCTGTCCTTGGCGGTCTCGAAGATCCGGCCCTTGTTATTGCCCCGCTGGATGACGTGAACCGTCATCCCGGGCGAAAGTCCCCTGAAACCCATGCCGGAAATTATATCAGATATAATAAAAAATTATATCAGAGATAATTTAGCGCGTTGTTCCACCGGTACAGCATCACCGCGATCCGGCCTGCCTCGCGGCGGTCGAGCAGCGTGAAGCCCTCGGCATCGGGGGGCACGTCGCTTTCGTCCATTTCCACCGAGATCAGTGCGCCCGGCTTCAGCCAGCCCTGGCGCGCGAGGCTTGCCATGGCCGGGCCCGGCAGGCCCTGCTCATAGGGCGGATCCAGAAGCGCGATGTCGTGGGCGACGGCGGCTTTGGGCAGGTTGGTCGCATCGGCGCTCATGAAGCTGACGCGGTCTTCCGCGCCGAGGGTGGCGACATTGCGCCGGATGAGCGCCAGCGCCGCCATGTCCCGCTCGATAAAGGTCACATGCGCCGCGCCGCGCGACAGCGCCTCGAGACCCATCGCGCCCGTGCCTGCGAACACATCGGCCACGCGCGCGCCCGCCAGGGCGATGCCGCTTCCGGCCGCGCCGTGCATCAGGCGATTGAACAGGGATTCACGCACGCGGTCCGTGGTGGGGCGGATGGAATTGCCGCCCGGCGCTTCGATCGGCCGTCCGCGCCACACGCCGCCGATAATACGAAGGCGATTGGGTTTCGCGGGCGCGTCCTTTTTTCTCACCGGCGCTTCCGTTTGCGCGACAGACCCTTGGGCGCGGCATTGCCGAGCTGCTGACGCACCACATGGCCGGGCACTTCCTCGACGCGGCCCGGTTCAAGTTTACCGAGCTGGAACGGACCGTAAGACACGCGGATCAGGCGCGTGACCGATAGCCCCAGGAACGCCATCACCTTGCGGACTTCGCGGTTTTTGCCTTCGGTCAGAGAAACGCTGATCCACACGTTGCTTTTCGCCGGGCCCTTGCTCGGATCGGTTTCGCCGTCGAGGGTCGCGATGATCTCGCCGTAACGCACGCCTTCCACCGTCACGCCGTTCTTCAGGCGGTCGAGCATCTTGGCGTCCACGCGGCCGTGCACGCGCACACGGTACCGGCGCGCCCAGCCGCGCGCGGGCAATTCCAGCTCGCGTGAGAGATCGCCGTCGTTGGTGAGCAGCAACAGCCCTTCGGAATTGAGGTCGAGGCGTCCGACGCTGACCACGCGCGGCATATCGGGCGGCAGCGCGCTGAACACGGTGGAACGGCCCTTTTCGTCCTTATGGGTGGTCAGGAGGCCGACAGGTTTGTGGAAGCGCCACAGGCGCGCGCGGTCCGCCACGGGCAGGCGCTCGCCGTCCACGAACACTTCGTCGTCTTCCGTCACGGTGCGCGCGGGCGTTTTCAGCACTTCGCCGTTCACGGCGACGCGCCCGGCTTCGATCCACTTCTCGGCGTCGCGGCGCGAACACAATCCGGCGCGCGCCATCACTTTCGCGATGCGTTCGCCCTTGCCGGCGGGTTCGTCGCCGTCCGGCTCATCCGCAGCGACGGTCTTGACGGGTTTTTTGGTCATGAGCGGCAGGCGTCCACGAAGGCCGCGAACAGTTTCACGTCCGCCGGGCTGATGTGGAACTCGGGATGCCACTGCACGCCGATGCAGAACTTGCGAGCCGGATCCTCGACGCCCTCGATCACGCCGTCCGGCGCCACGGCGTCGACCATCAAGTCCTTCGGCATGCTTTTGACGGCCTGATGGTGCGCGCTGTTCACCGGCAGCTTGGTCTCGCCGCCAATGGCTTTATGCAGCACCGTGCCTTCTTTCACCGTCACATCGTGCCCCGCCTGATGGCGCGGGTTCGGCTGCTCGTGCGCCAGGGGATCGTTGATCTCGTCGGGAATGTGCTGGATCAAGGTGCCGCCGAGGGCGACGGCGAGTAATTGTTGTCCGCCGCAGATGCCGAGGATCGGTTTATCGGCCGCCAGCATCGCGCGCGTGATCGCGAGTTCGAAATCCGTGCGGCCTTCCTTCAGCGTGACCTTCGGATGGCGTTCGTCCGCGCCGAACAGCTTTGGGTCCACGTCGAAGTTGCCGCCCGAAACGACGATCCCGTCGATCATCTTGGCGTATGCTTCGACCAGGCTCGGTTCGTGCGGCAGCACGACGGGCACGCCGCCGGCCTCGCGCACCGCCGAACAATAATTCTGCCGCAGGGCGTACCAGGGATATTTGGAGTAACCGCCGGGCTCTTCGCTGTCGGCGGTGATACCGATGATGGGCTGTTTCATGGGCTTCTCTTAGCATGAAGGCCGCGACGCCTGAAAGCATCGCGGCCCTAAAGTTTGCGGCGTCCCCCGGGGATTGCTTAGAGCAAATCGTCCAGATTCACAGGGAGGGGCGCCGGCGCGTGGTAGGCCGAGGGCCCGCGTTTTTGTTTCGGTAGGCCCACGCCCGGCGCGTCTTCTTTCGTGCGCATCATGGCGGCGGCGAAGTCCTGGCCTTGGAAGCCGGCCGGCGACATCAAGGTGCTGAATGCATCCTGATCGCCCTCTTCGTCTTCCAGCATCTGCATCGGACGCGCGGCGATCATCTTCGCCATTTCCTGCATCACCATCATCTGCACCATTTTCTTGGTGATGTCCGGCTTTTCCTCGGCGACGCGGTTCGCGCCGTGCGCCACATACTGCACAGCGGCTTGGGTGCGGTGCGTTTGCACGGGTGCTTCCGGCATCGCTTCCGCCGCGTCGGCGAAGCGGTTCAACTGGTTCGAGAAACGCGCGCGGATCAGATCGACCACATCGGTGACGCTGCGCGGCTTGCCGTCGGGCGTGGTGAACACCGCGCGGTTGGCTTTCGCCGCCGCCGGCAGCACACTTGCGCCCGCGGCATCGGGGTTTTCCTGCGCCGCAGTCAAAAGCATCGCCGCGCCGGACGCGCCCAGGAAGTGCGCGAGATAAAGATCGGCGGCGTCGGGCAGGCGGCCCAGCGAACCTTCAAGGCTGGCGGCGTTGTCTTGAGCGTAAGCGGCGGCCATGAGGCCGGAGGCTTCCGGGTCTTCGCGCAGATCGAGCAGGCGGCGCTCGGCGGCGGCGTCTTTCACGACGGCCTTGCCGCTGTCCGAGACGCTGATCTTGTTCGCGAGATCGCCGTAGCCGTACTGGCTGCCGTAGCGGTGCATCATGTCGAGCCATGTGCCGCGCGTGAATTGGAACAGACCGGCGGCCGACGAGGTGGAGGCCTGCGCGTCCGGATTGAGGCTGCTTTCCTGCGCGGCCTTGGCCACCAGATACTGGAAACTCACGCCGCTTTTGGCCGAGGCGACCTTGAGGCCCGCCAAGGTGGAACGCTCCACGGCCTGGCCTGCAATCTTCACAAGATCATTCAAAGGTTGGACCATCGGGCGCTGTCCGGATAAAGCTGTTCTGCAAAGGTAGTTTTCAAATCCTTAGCAATCGTTAACACGCAGGTAAGTCTTTGGATTCACATGAATATATGAATCTGGCCCACAGCGAGGCCGAATCCGCCGGCGCGCGCGGCGAGGTGCCCATTGGCGCGGTCGTCGTCGGCCCTGACGGCGCCGTGCTGGCGGCGGCCGGCAACGAGGTCGAAGCGCGTAACGATCCGACCGCCCACGCCGAGG
>JAYRTJ010000057.1:0-20679 GCA_041919675.1 Rhodospirillaceae bacterium
GCCGCCGCGGACGCCGCGAAGCGGGCCGCCATGCTGCAAGCTGCGACCGCACAAGCCGCGACCGCGCAAGCCGCCGCGGCACAAGCCGCAGCAGCGGACGCCAGCTTCACGAAAGTGCCGCCCGAGCCGCTGCCGCTGGAGCGCGCCGTATTGCGCCGCTTCGTCGCCGACGTCATTCAACCCGCGACGGCCGGCACCATGCCCGATGATCCCGTCACGCGGCGCGGCATCTCGCTGGTGGTCGCCGGCGCGGCCGCCGCGCTTGCGGAAACTGCGCGCACGTCGGATGCCGGCCGCATGCAGTTGATCGAAGAAGCGTTGACGGCCGTCGGCGTGAATCCGGCCAGCATCGGCATGTTCCTGCATCAGCAGGACGAACTGATCGCCGCGCCCGCCAACGCGACGTTGGTGAACCTCGGGCGCACGGCATTGGCCAAGCATCTGGAAGGCGCGGACGTCGCGCGCATTCTGGCCGTAGCATTGGCGGGATGGCGCACGCCCTTCGGCCAGCCCGCCGGCCCCGCCGCTCCCGCGCCGGCCGCCGCCGCGCAAGACACCGGCCCGCATGACATCTATGTGCTGACGGAACTGCGGATCGGACCGGCCTTCGCCGTCACGCCGGAAGGCCTGCCGGACAACGCCGCGGAAGCCGCGCGCGACGCCGCCATGGGCCTGCACAACAGCGTGGTGCGCAGCGTGCTCGGCACGCATCACGGCCATGAGGTCAAACACACCGGCACGGGCATCTTCGCGCACTTCAGACAAGCGGGCGCGGCGCTTGCCGCAGCCCTCGAAATCCAACGCCGCTTCACGGCGAGCTACGGGGCGAGATTGGCCGTGGCCGTCGTCGAAAACACCAACCATGACGACCCGCTGCTGACGCCGGACGTCGTGCGCCAAGCGCAAACCGTCGCCGCGCAAGCCGTGAACGGCGAAATCCTGGCCGAACGACGGGTGCAAAAAGCGGCTGGAGCCTCGGACGATACACAGGCGTTCGCGGGCGAAGACGACGCCACCGCCTTGGTGAAAATCGCCACGCAGACCGAAACGGAGGAGCCGGCGCTCTATGAGCACGTGCCCGCGAACGATTTCGGCGTCCCCCCGGCGGTGCAGACCGTTAACGCGCCGTAAAGGCATAGACGTCCGGTTGGGGCGGTTTAATCCATCTTTAGGGTATTATTTGCATTGTAGCGGTGCCGAATTGCACGTTGCGGCAACCGGCAAAATAATGAGGACGACAGCGGGTTAGGGGAAACAAAGTCCGCGCGCGCCGTTGCTATTTCCCATCCTTTTTCCGGGGGCGCGCACGGGGTTAGTCAAGAATGTCGCGAGATACTTTCGAGGTCTACTACAACCAGAACGGTCGCTGGCAGCTTCATGCCTCCTTTGAAGCCAGCCAGCGAGACCTCGCTATTGAGGAAGCCAAGGCCGTTGAACAGAAGGAAGGTTACGCCACCCGCGTGGTGCGCGAGACGTTCAACTCGGAAACCAACACCACCGAAGATGCGATCACTTGGCAGAGCGTCAAAGCCAAGAACATCAACGACAGCAGCGACATGTTCGGCATCGGGCCCGGCGGCGGCGGCGGTAAGCCGGCGCAAAAGCAGGCTCCGAAAAAACCGGCCCCCGCGCCCGCGCGCCCGGCGCCGCGTCCCGCCCCGCAACAACAGGCCCCGAAACAACAGCAACAACAGAAGAGCGCGGCCTCCCAGGCGGCGCCGGCCCGCAAGCCCGCCAAAAAGAAGAAGAAACAACGCGGCGCGGTGACGCGCTTCCTGGTCGTGATCGGCACCAGCGCGGCGATCGCGATTGTCTGCGCCGTGACTGCCGCGATCGGTGTCGCCGGTTTGGTGGAGATGCGCATGCTGCCGCAGCGCGACTACACCGCCGTCGTCGCCGGGACGCTCGTCCTCAGCTTCTTCATGTCGATGTTCGTCAATCTGCAAAAGCAGTTCGGCATTCTTTCAATGCTGAAGGCGGAGCCGCGCGCACCGCGACACGCGCCGGGCCCGGAAATGATGCTGGCGAAGGCGCCGAAGAAGAAGCCGGCGCAGGACGTCGAGTTCGATCAGGTGTCCCGCGTGGACCTGGCCGAAGAATCGGTGGCGGAAGACCTCGCCGACGACAGCGCGGCCATCGACGCCGAACTGGACACGGAAGAAGCGCCGCCCTCACTCGACGCCGATATGGGCGCGGAAACGGGCATCGATACGCGCGCAGACATCGGCCCCGAGGACATGAGCGCAGACATGAGCGCCATGGGCGCACAAGTCCAACACGCCGAACCGGCGCCGCAACAGCCCGCGCATCCGCATCACCCGGCGCACCAGGCCCCGGAACCAAAACGCGAAGCGGCGCCGAAGCCCGCCGCGCCGGCGCAACCACAGATACCGCCCGCCGAAGCCGAGGCGCGCGCGACCTTCACCAAATTCGTGGGCGACGTCATGCGCCACACGCCGGGCGATCTCAACACCTTCTCACGCTTCGGCCTCAATCTGTATGTCGCCGGCGCGGGTTCGGTCATCGGCCAGACGAAGCGCCTGCCGCGCGATGCGCAGCTCGGCGTTCTCAAACAAGGCCTGCAAGGCACCGGCATGCCGGCGGACCGCGCGGAGTCCTTCTGCGTCGAGTTGCCGAGCCACGGCAAGAACCCGAAATACGCGGGTATGATCCAGGCCGGCGTCAAGGCGATGCAGGACTTCCTCGGCGGCAACGCGGGCGTCGCGGGACAGGTCGCGGCGCTGCTGTCGGACTGGAACCTGCCGGAAAAGCGCGCCGCCATACCGTCGGTCATCACCTTCGTCTTCACCGACATCGTCGGCTCAACGGCCATGACGCAGCGCCTGGGCAACGCCGGCGCGCAGAAGGCCGTGCGCGCGCACAACACCGCCGTGCGCGGCGCGATCCAGTCCTACAGGGGCCGCGAAGTGAAGCACACCGGCGACGGCATCATGGCCACCTTCCCCGATCCGCCGTCGGCCGTCGCGGCCTGCATCAAGATCCAGCGCGAGATCGCCGCCCACAATTCGGCGAACCCCAACGTCGACGTGCACCTGCGCATCGGCATCAACGCCGGCGAAGCGGTCGAAGAAGAAAACGACTTCTTCGGCGCCGCCGTTCAGATGACCGCGCGCATCTGCGACAAAGCCGCGAAGGACAACATCTGGGTTTCGCAGGCCGTCGTCGACGGCTGCAAGGGGCAGAAGTTCGGTTTCATCCCGCGCGGCGGCTTCGAGATGAAGGGCATCCAGGGCTCGAAGCGCCTGTTCGAAGTGGGCTGGAGCGACGCCCACAAGAACGAGCTCGCGGACCTCTAATCCCTATCTGGGATTCTCCCGGGCGAGAATGCGCGTGACGGCCGCCGGCTGCTTGCCGCCTTTCGGCTCCACCCAATCCACCGTTTCCCCATTGCTGTAGATTTGACGAGCCTTCCAGGCGACCTCGCCGTCCTTGGCGGGGTTGCGGGCGACAAACGTCACTTCGCCGCGCTCGTCGGCCGGAATGTCGGTGGCCCAACGAATGATCGCGTTGCCGGTCGGCGACTTTTTCACTTCATGACCAAGCGCTGTTTTGGCAATGGAAACGATTTCAACATCCTCGGGAACCTCGAGTTCGACGGCGATGGTTGATGCCTCGAGATGCGAGGGGATGCGCACTGTGTATGTCGTAACCTCCCCCGCCTTTGCTTCTCTGGGCTCCACCACAACATGAGCGCTCGCCGCATGAGCGGCAAAAAGCAGCGCCGTAAGTGCGGCGGTAACGAACGTGGTCTTCATGGCTACACCTGTCGTTTGCGGTGATCAGTAACTGAACTTCACTTCCGTCGAGACCGCGCGCTGCGGGAACGGATGGAAGAGGAAGTAATCGCGGTTGTTGAAGTTATCGACGCCGACCGCGGCGCTCCAATGCGCGTTGATCCGATAGTGCACGCGCGCATCCATCACGAGGTACCCTTCGAATCCCTGAAATGTATGACCGACGATATCGCTGTTATCTATGGTCGCAAAAATGCGATCGCTGTAGCGCCCGGCAAGGGTGAGAGTCCATTTGTCATCGGGACGGTAGGTCGCCACCAACGTTGCGCGCCATTGCGGGATTTGCGGCGTCTGTTTCCCGATCGAAACCGGGAACACCGGATTTTTCGTGACGTGGGGATCGACGAAACTGATGTTCCCGCTGAGTTCAAGACCGGGAACGATGGCATCCGACCATGAACCGACCAGTTCCGCCCCGCGGGCCCGCACCTGCGCGACATTCTGGACATAGTTGAACAAGCTCGTCGATCCGGCCACCAGCAGGGCGCTCTGCGATATCAACGCGTCGTTGATATGTTCCTGGAAAACCGAAAGTCTGAGGCTGCCGTCGGAGAACTGCTTCTCGACGGAAAGCTCTTCCGAAATTGCCTGCTCAGGCTTGAGATTTGGGTTGGGTGTGGTGAGGGTCGCACCCGTCGTGACCGCTTGATAAAGTTCGCTGACGGTCGGAAAGCGATAAGCCATGCCGAACGAGGCGGTCACGACCACATCGTCGGGGGCAAGCCAGCGTACGGATGCTTTTGGCGAGAAGCGCCGCGCGGTGAGCTGCGGCTGCTTTACGTCAAGCGCCGGGGCCAATGAATAGTTCAGGCCATCGAAAGCGCGCCAATCTTCATAGCGGCCGCCGAGAGTCAGCGCGAGGTCCTGGGTCAAGGTCCAGACATCCTGCGCCCATAACGCATAGGAGCGGGTCTTGCCTTGGGAATCCGACGCGAGCGTTAGGCGGGGACCGTCGATCCAATGCGCCGTGTTGTAGCGGGCATTCCCGAGAACGTAGCGGTCGAAGTGCCCGCCGAAACTCAGCTCATGATCGCTTTCAGCCGGCTTCCAGATCGCCTTCGCGTCGAGAGTCCGCCACCCGGTCGCCCGTCCGTCGGTGAGGGTCCCGGCGCCGCCCGCCGCCGCGGCCGGCAGCGCCGTGGTTGGAAAGCGCTGGGTTGCGTTCAGATAATCATAGTCGCTGAAGACAACATCGAAATTCCAGGGCCCGCCTGTTTGCGACTTCAAAGCCACACTTTGCATCAACTGCCGTTCATCGAGACGATAGAAGTTGTTCGAGAAGGCGCCGGCCGGAACGTTGACGTTATAGCCGTCGAGATTGAGGCTTCCCGCGTAGACGGGTTGCCCAGCGCCGTCGCGCAAGTAGCTTTCAACAGCCGCATCGTCATCGTTGATGAAAAGGCCGGCCATATAGGTCAAGCGCAGGGCCGGGCTGATGTCGAAGCGCACCTTGCCGCTGATGTTGTCCTGGCGCTGATGTTCCATCCCGCCGCCGCCGAGGACGAGGATCGGCGCGCCCGTGCGATTGACGTCGGGGAAGCCGCCCGTTGCCGGGGCGCCGGCTCCCGAGGTGGCCGTCGGCCGCGTCACCGTCGCATACGCCAGCGGCTGGCTTCGGCTGTCGAGATGGTTTGCACTCAGCCACCACGCGACCCTGCCGATCGTGCTGCCGACGAAAGCCGTGTATTGCTGGGCGGGGTAAGTGTCCCGCGTGCCGTATTGGCTGAAGCGCTGCCAGACGTTCTGAACCTTTCCACTGATCTCGAGTTCTTGGGGCATCCGCGTCGTGATCTCCACCACCGCCCCCATTGAATTGCCCGGGTATGCGGCTGCGAAGGGGCCATACATGACATCGACCCGCTCGATCTCCTCCGGCGCAACCATTCCCCACTTCGGCGAACCGATGGTGTTGTTGTTCGCGATGAGCGCGGAGAGCAGGACACCGTCCGCATAGATCAAGCTTCTCGCGCTGGCGCCGACTCCCGAGGTCCGCGTCGTCATAGGCGCCTGGGTGTCGCCAATGTGCCGTTTACGTATGAGCACGTTGGGAAGATACTTGAGGACGTCCTCCGTATTGGTCGCGTTGATGACCGCGGCAACGTCGTTTGCCGTGACGCTCTCGATCATCATCGGCACCTTCAGCTCTTGGGGAGCCAATCTTTGCCCCCGGATTACAATCTCATCCAACACATCACCGCTGTCTGCGACAGCCGCCGTGTTCCATCCCGTGGCCGTGAGGATCGAAGCGGCCGAAAACGCCGCCCATACGCCGCGCGCCATCGCACGCGCCGGCGCACGGCTTTCGCCATGTTCCATTTGACATTCCATTCGCACTTGACGTCGTCGCCCCAGACGGAATCCGGACGTCGTTCAGTTCTAATTTGGTTTTTGGAAAATCAGACGGAGAGCGGCGGCGCGCGGGAGATATAGCGCTCGTAACGGGCGACGAGACGCACTGTCGTCGCCGGCGCGACGTTCGACGGCTGCGCAAATGTCCGCGGTACGTCGAACACAATCGCCGCAGGCAGCGTGAGACCTGCCATGACGGCCACGGCGCCGCAGACAGCGCAGTCCGCGTAGCCCTTATGCGTATGCCCGCCGGGGCCCGTATGATGCTGATGCGCAGCGGCCTCGGCAGCCTGCATCGCAGCCATATGGGCCGCGTGATCGTGATGATGGGCGTGAGGATCGACAGGAGTCGCGGAAGCGGCAGCCTGTTCGGTGGCCGCCTCGACCACATTCAAAGCAAGCTGATTTTGCGCGGCGGCATTGGCGATCAACGCGATCGCAACCAGCCACGCGGCGAACCCTAAGCGCCGAAGTCGAGCAAGCGACATGGCGGGAACCTATCCCCGACCCCGACCCAAGACAAGCGAAGTTATTTTTGAACGGCCGGAATAAATTAACGAGCGCGTGTCCGCAGCGCCCAAGGAAGGGAGGGACGCGGCCGCTCTTGGAGAAAGAGCGGCCGCGTGAGAGCGCTTCTAGAATTTGAAGCGCATGCCGACGGTAAAGTAACGACCAATCCAGTCGTACACGACGCGGTTGCCCGGCTGGACGAAGGACGACGGCTGGATGATGTCCTTCGGAGGTTCCTGATTCGTGATGTTATTCACGGTCAGGTAGACCTCATTCGCCGCACCATAAGCTTCGAACGAATAAGTGAAAGTGGCATCTGTGTAGAACGCGGGATCGACGGTGTTATCGTCAACGAAGACCCCTTCCAAACGTGTCGCATCGGTGAATTTCTTGCCGATGAAGCGCTGCTGGAGGAATACCTTCCAGTTGCCGACTTCGTAATTCGCCTGAAGGTTCAGGCGCAGGCGGGGATCATTGCCACCGCCGACGGTGGACAGCACCGCACCGCCGGCTGGCTGCGTGCTCGCCGCCGAGAGATAGGTGCCGAGCAGCGCGAGTTGCAGCGGATTGCCCCACAGCTCGGTGTTATAGCGCGCTTCAAGATCGATCCCGGCGTTACGCACCTCGGCCAGATTGAGGAACGGCGTGCGCGTTTGCACCGTGCCGCCGACCAGATTCACAAGCGCGCAAAAGCCGGGCACGCCGGCGAAGCAGTTGTCGATCGTCTGCTGTGTAGGGACGGTGTTGATGCCGCCCTTGATCTTGATGTTGTAGTAGTCGAGCGAGAGTTGGAAGCCTTCGAGGAAGGTAGGCGTAAGCACGACACCGTACGTTTGCGTGAGCGCGCGTTCCGGCATGAGGTTCGGATTGCCCGAGGTGATGTTGACGTTGGTGATCGACGTCCCGGTGGTCGAGGACGGATAGATCGCGTTGCCGCTGTTCTGGGTCGCCGAGTTGAAGAGCTCGAGCAGGTTCGGCGCGCGGATGTCCCGCGACACGGTGCCGCGGAAGCGGATATCCGGGATCACCTGCCAATCCGCACCGGCCTTCCAGGTCGTCACACCGCCCGAGGTCGAGTAGTCGGTGTAGCGGATGGCGAAGTCGGTGCTGAGCTTCTCGGCGCCTGGAGCGCCCGTCAGGAGCGGAACACCGACTTCGACAAAACCTTCCTTCACGGACTGACGTCCGCCGAAGGGCTGGAAGTTCGCGAAACGGAACGGACCGACGCGGCCATTGTAAGCCGCCGGGCCGCCGCGAATGCCGGTGAAATCCACGGTCTGCACGGAAATATCGTCTGTAATCTGCGAGGCCTTTTCCCGCCGCCACTCGACACCGGTGGCGACCGCGATCGGACCCGCTTCAAGGCTGAAATCACCGAGATCACCGGAGATCGTCGCCGCGAATACATGCTGGTCTTGCGTATAGTCCTTCCAGGAATCGCCGATCATGTACGGAACAGTGGTCGGATCGATGGACCCGTAACCGAACAGATTCTGCGGCTTACACTTCGGATCGAGCCCCGTGCCGCCAGGCACGAAAGTATTGCCGCTGTAGTATTGCGAGCGGCAGACGACCTGACCGGTCTGCGGATTGACCACTGCGTCGGCGGCCGCGTAGGTCGGCCGGGCGATGGTGAGGTTCTTCTGCGCGAGGAACTGATTCGCGCGTCCATGGGAATAGGACACGTCGTAGTTCCAATTGTCGTCGGCGCCGACGCTGCCCTTGATACCGACAGCCTGGCGAAAGACGCCGGCTTCGGAAACAACGGTCACGTCGGGCAGCTCGCGCATGTAACGGCCCATGAGGAACGATGTAACACCCGCCGCATCCATGCGCGCGGCCACAGAGGCCGGCAAGAAGGCGTTGTCGCGGAAGATGGTATAGCCGAAGCCGGTGCCGTTATTGATGCCTTTCTGGTTGCGGTCGTTCGCCGTGACCCACGAATAGCTCAATTCGGCGAACACCTGCGCACGTTCGCTGACGTCGTAAGTGGCGTGTACGAAATTGGCGGAGCGGAGTGTATCGGGGCTGAGGTTGAAGCTGATCCACGAGCCGTCGCCGCCGCTGGCCCAGGTTGTGCCCGCGCTGTAGCCGTAGTTGAAGGGCGCCGGAACGCCGCCCTTTAAGAATTGCGTGCCTTTCAGAGGACCGCTGGCGATGAGGCCGCCGTCGGTGCCGACCGAACTGGTGATATTCGGCAGCACGAGGTTGAGCGGACCGGAGCCGGTCGTGTTGTTGATAAGACCCCAGGGCTTATCCCACCAGTCGCGCCCCGTGATCTTGTGCACATAGACGCCGTGCTGCTGGAAGTACTGCGTGCTGGCGATGACGTGCAAACGGTCGTTGGCGAAGGAACCGCCCCAAGCGAGCGAGCCACCCCACTTCGGCAGGTCTCCGTAAGTGGAGATGCCGCCGATCACATCACCTTTTAATCCGACGAACTCGGTGTCGAGCACCAGGTTCACCACACCGGCGACAGCATCGGAGCCGTAAGCCGCCGAGGCGCCGCCGGTCACCACATCGACACGGCTGACGAGGTTCTGCGGCATGACGTTCAAGTCGACCGTCATGTTCTGGTTGGAGGACACCACGCGGCGGCCGTTCAAGAGCACGAGACCGCGGTTGGCGCCGAGGTTACGCAGGTTGAGAATGCTTTGGCCGTTGGCGCCGCCATTGCCCGACGACGTGCTGGTCGTCGGCAACGTCGCGGCGAGCGCTGGCAGCTGGCGCAACGCATCGGCGATGCTGGGCGAGGCCGCAAGCAGATTTTCCGAGGTAATGGCGGTGACTGGTGTCGCGGTCTCGAAGCCGGTGGTCAGGCGTGAGCCCGTGACGACCACTTCCTCCAGATCATTGGCGCCTTCCACGGCGGCGGTCTGAGCTCGTGCTGGCGCCGCGATATGAAGCGCGATGGCAAGCGCAAAGAAACTGGTTCCGCCCGCAAGGCGCGCCATCGTCGGTTTTACATGTCTCAAGGAACGTCCCTCCCCCTGGTCGAAAATCGCGCCGCATGACGGCGCCCTCAGTGTCTATTGACGCGATGCGCGGGTGCTTACCGACAGAGCCACGCGCATAATTTTCAACGCGCTCACGCCGGTGTTATTTCTGCAGGCGCACCGGCTGGAGCACAGCGCCGTTGGACGCCGAATCCCAAGCCGCGAAACGCACCCACTTCTTGCCCGTGGCATTGAAGGGAATCTCGAAGCGATGAGAACCGAACGGCGCGAAGTTTGTGGCCGGAACGATCTCGCGGCCCGTGGCCTTGCCATCGCCCCACACGACCTCGACGAAATCGAGGGGAAAGGTCCAACTCACGTCGGCGACGACCTTCGCCTGACGGCCCTTTCCTTGCACTTCGAAGTTCGGCACGAGCACCTCACCGCTGGTCCAGAAGGTGTAACCGGACTTCAGGGCCTCGATCAGCGGCGTAACGTCTTCCGGCGGCGGAAGCTTCGCAAGGCGCACATAGGTGGCCGGCGAGATACCGTAGATATCGTCGCCCGGAAGCTGCTCCTGCACTTCGGAGATGGAGATCATCCGCTTTAAGGGTGTGTTCTTGTCCGCGAGCCAATTGGCCATGTCGTCGAGCAAAGGCCAGCAGCGGTATTCGCATAGGCGCCGCTCGGAGCCATCGAGCCCCATGCCCCAACGCGCGCCAAAGCCGAGATACTGCGGGTCGTTGAAGGCGGCCGTGTCCTTGACCGCATCAGGGAAGCCGGTAGAGCCCTTCGAGCGCGGGTGCGGCATCGAGATGATGATGTTTTCCTTGCGCGCCATGGCCATGAAATCGTCGGCGGTCGCGATGTGATAGATCTTGCCGTACTCGGGATGCATTTCCTCAAACGGCTGGCCGGGCAGACGCTCGTCCCAATACACGCCCTTGCTGAAAATAAGATCGGTATGGCCGCCGAGCGGACTGCGGAAGACTTCCTGGCTTGGGAGAACCAGGAAGGTGTCGTCGGAGAGAATCTTGGCACCGGCGATAGCCATCTTCGTGATTTCCATCCGCTCGGCATTCGCCTGCTGACGGCGCTTGACGACATCGGGTGCTTGCGCATTCGGCGCATCGCCGCCGGATTCGGAAAAGAGGCTCATCTGCACGGAATCGATGGGGCTCACGATATTGAGCCCCATGGCCTTGAAGGCGACGATGTCCTGCGGAATGACATCGGCGTTGCCTTCCTTTACGAGGGTTGCACCAAGGTCGCTGTGGTAGTGGTGGTTCATCACCTGGAAGCCGGGGATCGGCTTGTAGGCGTCGTTGTTGGTGAAGGCCATGGACTTGCCGATAGCGTCCACACCCTTGGCGAGCGACGGATAGAGGAACACCGTCATCTGCTGTTCGGTGCCGGGGCGCGCACTGTAGAGCGCCCAGTTGCGCTGATACACCGGGAACGACAGATCCTCATGCTCGTTCTGGCGGATGCCGAAGGAATATGAGCCCGCGCTATCCTTGCGGAAATAATTGTAGCCCATGTTGGTGGAAACTTCGCGCGCGAAGAAGAAGCGGTGCGGCGGTGGGAACGCCGTGATCGCGCCGCCCGCGGTTTCGGCGGCCGCGAGGCGGTTCGCGGCGCGCAAAGGAACCGCGGTCTTATTCAAACCGCCGCGCAGGCGATTATTCTGCCAAGCGCCGGAGGTGTCGCGCCACACCACATGCGTGGTGTCCGCGATCGGAAGCCCCTTGAGGCCGGCGTCGTATTTGTAGGCCACCCATTCCTTGGTGGTTTTGCCAATGACTTCCTGACGGATCATATTGGTGCCGCGGAAGACGGTGAAGCGCAGAAGGCCGTTGAACACGCCGAGTTCAACGCCGGGATAGTCGATGACGAGGCGCGCGCCGTCAGTGCGCACCGAACACCCACTGAGACGCCACATGGCCGACGCGCGTTGAATTTCCGATGGATCACGCGGCAGACCCGCCTGCCCGGCTTCGGGCACGCCTTCAATCGGCGTCCATGAGGTGGAGAACTGGCCAGTCTTCGGTGGCGTGGTGAGATCGAGGGGCGCGTCCCAGAACGGCTCCCAACGATATTTATCGACGTTCTCCTTGTTGATGGGGATCTTCAGGTCGCGCATCGGCGCGAGTTGCTGGCTGCTGATGCGGCGCACGCCGGTGACGACGGCAAAGTCAGGCACGACATTGGTAAGGACGGGCGTCCAAGCGCCGTCACCCTGGCGCAGAGCCAGCTCTTGAATGACAGGCGCACCGTTCTGAACGGCGATCTGCAAACGGCCCGACTGACCGGCATCGCCCGCCCAGGTGATCTTGAGCCCATTCGCGTCGGCCTCGGCCATGAGGCCGTCGGCGGCCTTATACGCCGACAGATTACAGGCCGCAGCTTGGGCCGCATGGGCCTGCGAAGCGGCGCACATCAAGGCGGCGGCCAGGGTTGCGGTGCGGACCTTCGTGGATCTTACAATGCGCATGTCAAATCCTCCCTTGGCGCCCGGAATGACGCCTCCCCAGGTTTGTTGACGCGGCCCATGTCTCCTTACCGACAGGCGAAGGTCGCTTTTTTTGGATTTCTTGTATTGCGCCGCACAAAAAGACGGCGCCCGGACTACATCCGGAAGCGCAGGCCGAGGTTGAAGTACCGGCCGACCCAATCGTAGACGCTGCGGTTGCCCGGCTGCACGAAGGAGGAGGGCGAGATGACGTCCTTGGGCGGTTCCTGGTTCGTGACGTTGTTCACGGTGAAGAATATCTCGCTGCTCGTCCCAAAGGCGTCGAACGCATACGTGATGGTGGCATCAGTATAGAAAGCGGGATCGACCGTGTTGT
This sequence comes from Rhodospirillaceae bacterium, assembly GCA_041919675.1. Taxonomy (GTDB): domain Bacteria; phylum Pseudomonadota; class Alphaproteobacteria; order Rhodospirillales; family Rhodospirillaceae; genus SHVO01. The sequence goes on from JAYRTJ010000057.1 coordinate 12,460, forward strand.
CGTCGACAAATACGCCTTCAATGCGCTGCGCGTCGGTCAGCTTAGCGCCGATATAGCGTTGCTGAAGAAAAAGCGACCACGGGCCGACATCATAGGTCGCCTGGATATTCATTCGAAACTTCGGATCGTTGCCGCCGCCCAGGGTCGAGAGGACTGGGCCGCCGACGACTTGCGTGCTGGCAGCGGTCAAGCGCGTGGCGACCAACCCAAGCTGCAAGGGGTGGCCGAGGATTTCGGCGCGATAGACTGCGTTGACGTCGATGCCCGCGGTTTTGACCTGCGCGAGGTTCAAATACGGCGTGCGCACGCGCACAGTACCCGCCACCGATGTGACGTACTGACAAAAATCGGGCACGCCCATGTAGCAGTTGTCGATGGTCTGCTGCGAGTTGATGGTTTGGACGCCGCCGTTGATCTCGATGGTGTAGTAGTCGGCGGAGAGTTCCAGCCCTTGGACGGCGGTGGGCGTGAATACTACACCGTAAGTTTGGGTCAGGGCGCGTTCCGGGCGCAGATCGAGATTGCCCGAGGTGATCGTCACGTTGCTGGTGGTGACGCCATTGGACGAGGACGGATAGATGATGTTGCCCGCGTTATTCGTGGCTGTGTTGTAGAACTCGAGCATGTTCGGCGCGCGGATGTCCCGCGAAACGGTTCCGCGCAGGCGCAGGTTCCTGTCCGCTTGATACTCAAGCCCCACCTTCCATGTAGTCACACCGCCGGAGGTCGAATAATCGGTGTAGCGCACCGCGGCATCGGCGCTAAGTTTACGCACGGCGGAAATATTTCCGAGCAGCGGCACACCGACTTCAGCGAAGGTTTCCTTCACGTCGTATTTTCCTCCGAACGGCTGGAAGTTGCCGAAACGGAACGGCCCGCGCCGGCCGATGTAAGCATCCGGCCCGCCGCGGATACCGGAGAAGTCGACGATCTGAACGGAGATGTCGTCCGTGGTCTGGCGCGCTTTTTCCGTTCGGTATTCGGCGCCGGTGGCCACGGAAATCGGGCCTGCGCCAAAATCGAATGCCGTGAGATTACCGGAGATCGCCGCCGCGACGACCTGTTGGGTCTGCGTATACTTCTTCCAGGAATCGCCGATGGTGTAGGGAATCGTCGAAGGATCGATCGAGCCGAAGCCGAACAAATTTTGCGGGCGGCATCCGGGATCGAGTCCCGTGCCGACCGGCACGAAGACGTTGCCGTTGTACCATTGCGAACGGCAAACGATCTGGCCCGTCACTGGATGGCGAACCGCATCCGCCGCCGCATAGACTTGCCGGCCGATGGTGAGATTGGTTTGCGCAAGGAATTGATTCGTGCGACCTCGCGAATAGGACACATCATAGTCCCAGTTATCGTCGGCGCCGAGGTTGCCCTTGAACCCGACGGCTTCACGCTGAACGCGTGTCTTGGTCACGATGGTGACGTCCGGGTATTCTTCCATGTAGCGGCCCATGGGGAACGACGAGATCCCAAGCGCGGTCATTTGCGCCTGGATCGAGGCAGGCAGGAACGGATTGCCGCTGTAGATGGTGTAGCCGAAGCCCGGGCCGGTATTGATCGGCTTTTGGTTGCGGTCGTTGGTGATGCTGTAAAAGTATCCACCCTCGACATAGACCTGCGCGCGATCATTGAAGTCATAGACGGCGTGGACAAAATTCGCCGTGCGTTCCTGATCAGGCGTGAGATTGAACGAAATCAGCGCGCCGTCGCCGCCGCTCTGCCACGCCGGTCCCGCGCTATATCCATACGTGAACGGTGCGGGTGCGCCGCCCTTCATGAATTGCGTCCCTTTGAGCGGTCCCGCCGTGATCACACCGCCGGATGTGCCGATGGAACTACGGATATCGGGCAGGACTAAATTTTGAGAGCTCGATCCGGTGGTATTGGCGATGAGCCCCCACGGCCGGTCCCACCAGGTACGGCCCGTCGCTTGATGCACACCGGTCCCTTCCAGGCGCGCATAGAGCGTGCTGGCGATGACATGCAGGCGATCATTCGCGAGCGAGCCGCCCCATGCCAGCGAGCCCTTCGCGTTCGCCATGTCACCGAACGTTGAAATACCGCCGCTTACCTCGCCTTTCCAGCCGACAAAGTCGGTATCGAGAACGAAATTCACAACGCCCGCAACAGCGTCGGATCCATAGGCCGCCGACGCGCCACCCGTGACCACATCGACGCGGCTCACGAGGTTCTGTGGAATCTGGTTCAGATCGACGGAGTTGTTCTGGTTGGAGCCGACGACACGGTGGCCGTTCAACAGCACAAGATTGCGGCTGGTGCCCAGATTACGGAGATTGAGCACGCTTTGCCCGTTGGCGCCGCCGGTGCCAGAATTGGTCTGCGTGCTACTGATCGTCGCCGAAAGCGGCGGCAGCTGACGTAACGCGTCTGCGAGGTTCGTCGGCGCAGCCGCCGACAATTTCTCAACCAGAAAAGACGTGACGGCCGTCGCGGTCTCGAACCCGGTCGTGAGACGCGAGCCGGTGACGATGACTTCTTCAACGTCTGGGCGTCCCATGGCGTCAGAACCTAGCGCTTGCGCCGCACGGGCGGCGCGCCGTTCCTCCTCGAACGCGGCGCGGGCTTCAGCGTTGGACCGGTTCGGATCGAGCACGACAAAAAGCTTGCCGCTCCGCCGCAACAGAAGAAAGCCCGTGTCCTTCAAAATCAGGTTGAGCGCTTCCTGCGACGTGAGATCACCGACCGCGCCCATCGACACGCGGCCCCTCAGTTGATCAGGAGAAAAGGCAACGCTGATGCCGGTCTGGCGAAAAAACGCGAGCAATGCGCCTTCGAGCGGCATGGTCTCGATGCTGATGGGAAAGCGAAGCTCGGACGATTGCGCGCGCACATCGGCCGCGCCGACAAGAAGGGCGACCGCGGTCGAAATGCAAAAGGCGGCCAAAGGCCGCCGCCGCCCGGCTGAACCAAAGCGCAAAATGGCGCAATCGGCTGCCGCAGCCATTGCTGTCCCCCCGGCCTCCCAGCCGAATAACCCCGTGAGGATGCTTGAAAGCCCTCGCGTACTATGCAGAACTTCGAGATAGACTTACACACTAAAGAGTCACAGGAGAGATCACTACCGCGAGGAGGCTTCTTAGACACTGCTATTGGGGGGGATAGCCGGATATGTCGAGCGTAGACACCCACACGCTCCGCTTGGCGGAGATCGTTGCGAAGTACGAACAGAAGCTGCGGCGGTTCTTGTCGCGCTATCTTTCCACCCGCGAGGACGTGGAAGATTGTACGCAGGAAGCCCTTCTGCATGTATGGCGGCAGGAAATTCGGGGCCTTTTACCTGAAAATCCACGGGCTTACTTGTTCACAACTGCCCTGAATGTCGCACGCGACTTCGGCCGGCGCGCCCGGGTCCGGCATGCAGAAAATCACGTCGAGTTGTCGGAAAACACCAGCGCGCCGCGTTCTAACACGGAGAGACTGGCTGCCGAACGTGAAGCCGTGAGACTGGTCGAGTCCCATCTCGACAAACTGAGACCGACAACCAAAGCAGTATTCCTACTTTACTATGCCGAAAATCTTGCACCCGAGGCCATCGCCGCGCAGCTTGGAATATCCGTCCGAACGGTCGAACGGGATTTGGCGCGCGCGCTCGAGTTCTACCGCTCGGCCTTGGCGGGAAGCATAGAGGACCTGCTGGAGGACTGATGACGCAACTACTGCCCACAAGCGCGGCGGAATGGATGATCCGAATGAGCAGCGGCGCTCTTACGGATGCTGAGGAACTCGCGTTGGCGCAATGGATCGCAGAGGACTCCCGGCGCATCAATGAACTGAACGAGATGGCAGCCGTCTCGCGCGTGCTCGGGCGCGCCGTGACGAGCCGCCAGGGCGCGGCGCAACTGGCCGAAGGCGAGTTCGAGATCCAACGTTTGAGAGCGCAGGCGCGCAAGACGCGGCAACGAACTTTCCCGGGCGCAGCATTTACTTTGGCTGCCGCCGTGAGTTTCGTCCTACTTGTAAATCCCCTCAACATTCTGGATACAGTACGGCCGGGCGGCGCGACGCGCCTCGGCAACGGCAGCAGCGTCCAAACCGCCATCGGCCAAGTGCAGAGTTATGAATTGCCGGACACCTCGTCGGTGACCGTTGCCGCGAGTACGGCTGTGACCGTGAGCTTTACCGACGGCGACCGGCACATTTCGCTCGAGCACGGCGAAGTGTTCCTGGCGGTCGCGAAAGACAAACAGCGTCCGTTCGTGGTGACGGCGGGCGCGCACAGCGTGACGGTCACAGGCACGCGGTTCAATCTCGACTATGACGCCGAACGCGGAAAACTCGAGGTCGCGGTCGAGGAAGGCGGTATCAACGTCAGCACCAACAATTCCGGAAAAGTGGAGCACCTGCGCGCCGGCGATATTATTTCTATGGACGCCTCAGGCGGCGTCACGCGCGGCTCGATTACCGCGGCGCAAGCTTCGGCGTGGCGCAATGGACAGGTTTATTTCAATCAGACGCAGCTCGGCGACGCGCTCTTGCAGATGAACCGTTATGCGGCCAAACCCATCGTCGTGCAGAACGAAAGCATCGCGCACCTCTCGCTCACCGGACAGTTCGATACGCGCGATACCGCGACCTTTATTTACGTGCTCGGCGGGATTTTCGGGATCGACGCAAAAGAGACCGACGCGGCCTGGGTCTTGAACAGCCGGCCTTAAAACCTCACGACTTGAAAAACGAATCCGCGCCGGCGCGGGCTTTTTGTTTTTTGGAGATTTCGGATTCGGCGCGCGTGATCTCGGCCTTCAGTTCGCCGATATATTCGTTGAGATCGTCGACGGACATGCGCGACAGATCTTTTTTCACCGGCTTCTTCTTGACGGGATCGAGATCGTCGGTGTCCATCGTCGCTTCCTCCACGGCCCTAACCGTCTTATAGGTAGCGGACAGTTATAAGGGCTCGCAATGGCCGCGTCGCTTCCCGAGACGATGACCTGCATGGAGATCAAGGCGCCCGGCGGACCGGATGCGCTTGTGCTCGCCCATCGGCCCTGCCCGCGCCCCAAGGCCGATGAAGTGCTGATCCGTGTCGCGGCCGCCGGCGTCAACCGGCCGGACGTCGTGCAGCGCATGGGATTGTACCCGCCGCCGCCGGGCGCGTCCGACCTGCCCGGCCTTGAGGTCGCGGGCCGCGTGATCGCGGTGGGCGATCATGTGACGTGGCCACACGTGGGTGACGACGTGTGCGCGCTGACGCCTGGCGGCGGTTACGCCGATCACTGCGTGACGCCCGCAAGCGCCTGCCTTCCTTTCCCCAAGACCTTTTCCGCGCGTGAAGCCGCGGCGCTGCCCGAGAATTATTTCACGGTGTGGCACAATGTGTTCGAGCGCGGCGCGCTGAAAGCCGGCGAGACCATCCTCATCCACGGCGGCTCGAGCGGGATCGGCACGACCGCGATCCAGCTCGCGCACGCCTTCGGCGCCCATGTCGTGACCACCGCCGGCAGCGACGAGAAGTGCGGCGCCTGCCGCGACCTCGGCGCGGATCTTGCGATCAACTACAAAACCCAGGACTTCGGCGAAGAGATCAAAGCCAAGGCGCCGGGCGGCGGGGTCGACGTGGTGCTCGACATGGTCGGCGGCGGCTACACGCAGCGGAACATCCGCGCCCTGAAACCGGACGGCCGCTTGGTGAACATCGCCTTCCTGGGCGGGAGCAAGATGGAGCTGGATCTGACGCCGGTGATGGTCAAGCGCCTGACCCTGACCGGATCGACCCTTCGCCCCCGGGATGACGCGTTTAAAGGCCGCCTGGCCGCAGCCCTGAAGGAGAAAGTCTGGCCCCTGCTCGACGCCGGGCGCATTAAACCGGTTATCCACAGCACTTTTCCGCTGATCGAAGCCCCGGCCGCCCACCGGCTGATGGAAAGCAGCGGGCATATCGGGAAAATCATCCTCGTTCCTTAACGAGCGGTAAATACCGTCTTTATTACAATGGCTTAGGAAAATTTTCCCGGAAACGGTTTGACCCTGACGCGTTAAAACCGATATATACCCGGTAACCTAAAACGACCGGGCCCGCCGGACCTGCCGGCGTCGGCCGTCCGGTTTTGCGGCGGCTCGGCTTACAGGCGCCCCGCGACCCGGGCCCAATCCGAAAGGAAGAGATTATGGTGCTGCCTCTTATGCCGAAGGCAACAGCCGTTTGGCTGGTGGAAAACACGGCTCTGTCGTTTGAACAGATCGCCGATTTCACCGGTATGCACGAACTGGAAGTCCAGGCCATTGCCGACGGCGAAGTCGCCATCGGCATCGTCGGTGTGAACCCGATCGCCAACGGTCAGCTGACCCAGGCGGATCTGGAGCGCGCCGAAGGCGACCAGAAAGTGAAGCTGCGCCTCAACAAGACCGATATTCCGATCCCGAAGGCGCGCGCCAAAGGCGCCCGCTACACGCCGGTGTCCAAGCGTCAGGACCGTCCGGATGCGATCGCGTGGCTGCTCAAGCATCATCCCGAACTGACGGATGCGCAGATCAGCCGCCTCATCGGCACCACCAAGCCGACGATCCTGTCCGTGCGCGACCGTTCGCACTGGAACGCCACCAACATCAAGCCGCAGAACCCGGTCACCTTGGGTCTGTGTACCGAGCCGGAACTGGAAAAGATGGTGATCATCGCCCAGCGCCGCGTCACCAACGCCGCGAAAGCCGCGCAGCGTGAAGCTAACCGCCGTGAGCGTGAAGCCAAGGCCGCCGAGGCCGCCGCGAACGCGCCGGCCGAAGCGCCCGCCGCCGAAACGCCGGCTGAAGACACAAGCCCGGACGACGGCGCGTAAAAGCTGGAACGATTAAAAACAAAAAAAAGGCCCATCCGGCGATGGGCCTTAATCGTTTGGGGATCCTACCCTTTCGCTAAGCTACGGGCGAGTCTCCCGCATGGGCGCCTAGGCGATTGGCTTATTATGTCTGAATTAACCGGCGCTAACTCACCGCCATGCGGTGGAGCTCGTCCTTGATTTTCAGCTTCTTTCTTTTGAGTTCGTGAACCAGTGCGTAGTCTGGGAGAGGTCGTCGCTCTTCCTCGAAGAGCATGAAGTCGATTTCTTGGTGCTTAGCTTGAAGCGCTTCCGTCCTCGCATCCTGACCCATAGACGAAGTCCTCCGGATCCTGTTTCACAACCCTTGAAGTCTACGCCCGAGAAACGGGCGATTTCCAGCGCTCCGGATAAGCTTTTGAACTTTCTCACTTTGGGTTCACGGTGCACGCGCGAAATGCGCGAGGCGCAACTTCGCTTTTTTCCGGAGTCGGGCCGGGGCTCCGCGGAGATTTCGCCGCGCGCCCCTGTTCGGGGCCCGGCCCGAGGTGTAAACTTCTGAAATATCGGCAAAACATACAACCGGCTGGTGTGACGATCAGTGGCCGGGTGGGCTGTCAACAACTGAGCCGCGAACGCCGCGGCTCATTCAGGGTTTCTTTTTCGAGGATCACGGCGCGCGCCCGATGCAGTGGGATCAGGAACAGGTCAAAAGCAAGCTCGCCGAGCTTGAGCTCGAGCACCGCGACCTCGACGACGTCATCAATAAGCTGATCACGGACGGCGACTTCGACCAGATCAAGGTCGGCCGCCTGAAGAAGCGCAAACTCGCGCTCAAAGATCAGATCACCACCCTGCGCGGGCGGCTGATCCCGGACATCATCGCTTAGCGTTTGCGCCGCCCCCGCCCGGCCCAAAACATTCCTCGTCCTCCCGGCGCGGGCGGGGATGACGGGTGGTGCGCGTTAATTCGTACGCAGCAAATGATCGACGCGCCCGAGCGCGAGGGTCGCGCTTTCGCCGGGGCCGACGGGCGCGGCGGCGGCTTTGATCACCAGCGCCATGTCGATGCCGCTGACGAGATATCCACTCGCGGTGAGATGGGCGCGGACCGAGCGGGCGAGCGCCGCCGGGTCCTGGTCGAGGGGCAGCGCCGTGAGCGCGGCGAGATTCGAGCCGCCGGCGTAGCCGAGAACGGCGAAAGCGTTGGCCATGGCGGCGGCCATTTCAACCACTGTGCCGGTCGCGGGGTCGACGGACGCGGGGCGAAAATCTTTCAAGCGCTGGGCGACATCGGCGAGCACGCCATTGGCCGCCAGCAGGCCGGATGAGCGGCGGATGTCTTCGTAGGTAGGCACGTGAACCAGAAGCAGGGTCCACGCCATCCCTGGCGGAGCCGATTGTGCGAGCATGCCGCCGAGAGCCTTCACGAACATCTCGGGCT